>CAZYCD010000098.1:0-17159 GCA_964645345.1 uncultured Micromonosporaceae bacterium | reverse complement strand
AGCATGTACAGGTCTCCGCCGTGCGACATGGCTCCATCCTCACACGCAACGTCCCGTCACGCAGGCATACCCACCGGCGTGACGGGACGGGCGAGTTATCGGTCTTTCCGAGGTTTCAGCTCGTCGCGACCTTGTCGTCCTTGTCGGACTTCTTGTCGCCCTTGGCCGCCGGTGCGACGCTCGGCACGATACCAGCCAGACCTGAAAGCATCTGACCGAGCTGGGTGGTTACGGCGTCCTTCTGGCGGGTGAGCTCCTCGACCTCGCGGCGCGCGGTGGTCGTGGTGTGTTCGGCCTCGGCACGTGCCTCGGTCACCATCCGGTGTGCCTCGCTGCGCGCCTCGTTGATCGTCTTGTCAGCCAGTGCCTTGGCCTTCTCGAGGGTCTCCTCGGCGGTGCGCTCGGACTCGACCCGGCGTGCCTCGGCGCGCTGCTCGATCTCCTTGGCCCGCTCCTCGGCCGCCCGGGCGCGCTGCTCGGCCTCGCCGACCAGCTTCTGGGTGGCGGCCACGGCGGCGGCGTGCCGCTGCGACTCCTCGCGCTCGGACGCCTCGCGCCGCTCGGCCAGCTCCAGCTGCAGGGCCTGCGCGTCCTTGTCGCGCTTGTCACGCGCGTCGGACAGCATCTTGGTGGCCTCGGCGCGCTTCTCCTCCGCCTCGCGGGCAGCCTTCGCGCGCAGCTGGGTGATCTCCCGCTCGGCGGTCGCCCGCAGCGACGACACCTCGCGCTCCACGGTCGCCTTCAGCTCGGCGACCTCGTGCGCGGTTGCCGTACGCAGCTGCTTGGTCTCCCGCTCCGCGTCCGAGCGCAGCGTGTCCGCCTCCCGACGGGCCTGTACCCGCACCTCGGCAGCCTCCCGTTCCGCCGCGGTGCGCAGGTTGCCCGCCTCGCGCTCGGCGCTCGCCTTCATGGCGGCGGCCTCGGCGCGGGCCTTGTCCGTGATCTCGCGCGACTCGAGGCGCGCCGCGGAGACGATGCCCTCGGCCTCCCGCTTGGACTCGCCGCGGTGGTCGTTGGCCTGCTCCTCGGCCAACCTGAGGATCTGCTCCACCCGGGTGCCCAGCCCCGACAGCGTCGGCCGGCTGTTCTCTTCGAGCTGCTTGTTGGTATCGGTGAGCTTCTGCTCGACGGAGTTGAGTCGCTGCTCGGCCTGTCGTAGCCGGCGCTGCGCGTCGTTCATCCGCTGCTCGGCCTCGGCACGGGCCTGCTCGGACTGGGCTATGGCGGCGTTGAGTCGCTGGACGACACCGTCGACCTGCTGACGGTCATAGCCGCGAAGAACGACGCTGAACTCGGTGTTCGCGTTGGCGTCGTCGAAGAAGGCAAGGGAGGAGGAAGGCTGCTGCTGCTGGGGCATTGGCACATACTGGCAGATGAACCCCTGCCCTCCGCAAGAGCGGGTGTGCCATGTCGCCCCGCTGATCGGGCCATGTTCGGCGGCTGCCGCCCCTGGCCACGGCCCGCGCAGCTTGTCGCAGCGGGCACAGGTCGGCGTTCTACTGCCCGCGGAAGCGGTTGATGGCGTCGAGGTGCCGCTCGCGCAGCTCACGGTCGCGTACCCCGAGGCCCTCCTGGGGCGCAAGGCACAGTACGCCGACCTTGCCCTGGTGCAGGTTGCGGTGGACCTCGTAGGCGGCCTGTCCGGTCTGGGCCAGCGGGTACGCCTTGGACAGCGTCGGGTGGATCCGGCCCCGCGCGATGAGCCGGTTGGCCTCCCACGCCTCCCGGTAGTTGGCGAAGTGGCTGCCGATGATGCGCTTCAGGTGCATCCACAGGTACCGGTTGTCGTACTGGTGCAGGTACCCACTGGTGGACGCGCAGGTGACCACGGTGCCGCCGCGCTTGGCGACGTACACGCTGACGCCGAACGTCTCGCGGCCCGGGTGCTCGAAGACGATGTCCGGGTCGTCGCCGCCGGTCAGCTCGCGGATCCGCGCGCCGAACCGGCGCCACTCGGACTCGTCCTGGGTGTGCTCGTCCTTCCAGAACCGGAAGCCCTCGGCCGCCCGGTCGATCACCAGGTCGGCGCCCATCCGCCGGCACAGCTCCGCCTTTTCCGGGCTGGACACCACGCAGACCGGTACCGCGCCGCCGTTGAGCGCGAGCTGGGTGGCGTAGGACCCGAGGCCGCCCGAGGCGCCCCAGATCAGCACCTCGTCGCCCTGCTTCATCTGGGCGCCGTGGTGGGACACGAGCTGCCGGTACGCCGTGGAGTTGACCAGCCCCGGCGAGGCGGCCTCCTCCCAGGTGAGGTGGTCGGGCTTGGGCATCAGCTGGTTGGCCTTGACGATGGCCAGCTCGGCCAGGCCGCCGAAGTTGGTCTCGAAGCCCCAGATCCGCTGCTGCGGGTCGAGCATGGTGTCGTCGTGCCCGGCGGCCTCCTCCAGCTCGACCGACAGGCAGTGCGCCACCACCTCGTCGCCGGGCCGCCACCGGGTGACCCCCGCACCGACGCGCAGGACGACGCCCGAGGCGTCCGAGCCGACCACGTGGTACGGCAGGTCGTGCCGGCTGGCCAGCGCGGACAGCCGCCCGTACCGGCGCAGGAAACCGAAGGTGGGCATCGGCTCGAAGATGCCGGTCCACACGGTGTTGTAGTTGATCGCGCTGGCCATCACGGCGATCAGCGCCTCGCCGGGGCCGAGCTGCGGGGTCGGGACCTCCTGCAGGTGCAGGGACTTGCGCGGGTCGCGGTCGCGGGTGTCCAGGCCGGAGAACATCTCGGCCTCGTCCGCCCGGACCACGACGCCCCGGTAGGAGTCCGGTATCTCCAGCGAGCCGACGGAGGCCAGGTCACCGGCCAGGATCGCATCCAGAATCGCGTGCACGGCGCCTCCTCGGTTGGGGTGTGACGCGGGATGTTACTGCCCAGTAGACCGGGCATGGAACGCTTTTGTGAACAAGCGCACGAGGGTGTGCTCAAACGTGCGCGGTGCCGCCCTGACGAGGACGAAACGGCTCAGGACGCGGGCTCTACCAGCTCGACGAGTACCCCGCCGGCGCTGCGCGGGTGGACGAAGTTGACCCGGGAGCCGGCGGTACCCTGCCGGGGCTCGTCGTACAGCAGCTGGACGCCCCGCGAGCGCAGCGCGGCGCTGGCCGCGTCGATGTCGGCGACGGTGTAGGCGAGCTGCTGGATGCCCGGGCCGGCCCGCTCGAGGAACTTCGCGATGGTCGAGGCGGGCGACAGCGGGGCGAGCAGTTGCAGTTGCGCGCCGGCCGGATCGGGGCCGACCTGCATCATCGCCTCGTGTACCCCCTGCTCCTCGTTGACCTCCCGGTGCGCGCACCGCATGCCGAACACGCGCTCGTAGAAGTCGACGGCCGCGTCCAGGTCGGGTACCGCGATGCCGACGTGATCGATGCGGAGCAGGCCGATACCGGCCGCGAGCGGGGTGTCCCGGTGGCCGGTCGCAGCGTCTGTGACCGACGCCGCAGCGTCCTCGGGCTGGGTGGAGGATTCCATGGGCGATAGTCTGACCTAACTACCGTTAAGTATCGACATCGGGAGACCACACAATGACGTCGGTCATCGTAGGCGGCGCACGTACCCCGATGGGGCGGCTGCTGGGCAACCTGAAGGACTTCCCGGCCACCCAGCTCGGCGCGGTAGCGATCAAGGCGGCGCTGCAGCGCGCCGGCATCGCCCCCGAGCAAGTGCAGTACGTCATCATGGGCCAGGTCCTGCAGGCCGGGGCGGGGCAGATCCCGGCCCGCCAGGCAGCGGTGGCCGCGGGCATTCCGATGTCGGTCCCCGCGCTGACCATCAACAAGGTGTGCCTGTCCGGGCTCGACGCGATCGCCCTGGCCGACCAGCTCATCCGGGCCGGCGAGTTCGACATCGTGGTGGCCGGCGGCATGGAGTCCATGACCAACGCGCCGCACCTGCTGATCGGCTCGCGGGGCGGCTACAAGTACGGCGACGTGGTGATGCGCGACCACATGGCGCTGGACGGGCTGACCGACGCCTACGACCAGGTGTCCATGGGCGAGTCCACCGACCGGCACAGCCGGCGGTACGGCATCACCCGCGAGGAGCAGGACGCGTTCGGTGCGGCCAGCCACCAGAAGGCCGCCGCGGCGCAGAAGAACGGCGTGTTCGCCGAGGAGATCGTCCCGGTCGAGGTACCGCAGCGGCGCGGCGAGCCGCTGGTCGTCGCCGAGGACGAGGGAATCCGGCCGGACACCACCGCGGAGACGCTGGCCAAGCTGCGCCCGGCCTTCGGCGCGGACGGCACGATCACCGCCGGTACCTCCTCGCCGATCTCCGACGGCGCGGCCGCCGTCGTGGTGATGAGCAAGGAGAAGGCGCAGGAGCTCGGGCTGGCCTGGCTGGCCGAGATCGGCGCGCACGGCAACGTGGCCGGACCGGACAACTCGCTGCACGCCCAGCCGGCCAACGCCATCGCGCAGGCGCTGGGCAAGGCCGGGCTGACAACCGCCGACCTCGACCTCGTCGAGATCAACGAGGCATTCGCGGCGGTCGGCATCCAGTCGACCCGCGAGCTGGGCATCAGCCCGGAGATCGTGAACGTCAACGGCGGCGCGATCGCCCTGGGCCACCCGATCGGCATGTCGGGCGCCCGGTTGGTGCTGTCGCTGGCCCTGGAGCTGCGGCGCCGGGGCGGCGGCCTGGGCGCGGCCGCGCTGTGCGGCGGCGGCGGTCAGGGCGACGCGCTGCTCATCCGGGTTACGAGCTGACCACCCCCGCGCGGACGGTGGGTGACCGGTAGGGTGTGCCGGTGAACGCCCCCTTGGAATTCGCCGCCACGCTCGTCGGTGGCGCGTCGGCCACCCTGCGCACGGACGGCTTCGTCGGCTACGTCTTCGGCCTGGCCGCCAGCGAGAACGGCGCAGACGGGCGGCTGATCGTGCAGCGGGCCGACGACCCGGAGCCGCACGAGGAGCCGTACTGCCTGGTCTGGGGCGACCAGGAGAGCACGACCTACGGCGGGGTGCGGCGGGTGCTGGTCGAGCACGGCGTGGTGACCTTCGAGATGACCACGCTGAACGCGGCGGAGCTGGGCACTCCGCGCGAGTTCCGGATCACCTTCCCGGCCGAGCACACCGAGGTGGTGCGCTGGGGTCTGGCCCGGACGCTGGGCGCGGACGTGGTCACGGTCGCGGCCGCGGTACCCGACCCGCGCCGGGCCACCGCCGGCCGGGGCACGCGGGTACTGCGCGGCGCCGGGGCGCCGACCGGATGAGGCGCGACCGGGACGTACCGAGGCTGGTCGCGGCGGCCCGTGATGGCGACCCGCGCGCGGTCGCCCGGCTGATCAGCCTGGTGGAGGACGCCGATCCCGCGCTGCCCGAGGTCGCCGCGGAGTTGACCGGTACCGGCGCGGCACAGGTGATCGGCCTGACCGGCTCGCCCGGCGTGGGCAAGTCGACCACGACCAACGAGCTGGTCCGCGCCCTGCGCGCGGCCGGCCGCCGGGTCGGCGTGCTCGCGGTCGACCCGTCGAGCCCGTTCACCGGCGGGGCGATCCTCGGCGACCGGGTACGCATGCAGGACCACGCCACCGACCCGGGCGTCTACATCCGCTCGATGTCCAGCCGGGGTCACCTCGGCGGGCTGGCCGCGGCGACGCCACAGGCGGTGCGGGTACTGGAGGGCGCGGGCTGCGACGTGGTGCTCGTCGAGACCGTCGGGGTCGGGCAGGCCGAGGTCGAGGTGGCGTCCCTCGCCGATACCACCCTCGTACTGCTCGCGCCCGGGATGGGCGACGCCATCCAGGCGGTGAAGGCGGGCATCCTGGAGATCGCCGACGTCTTCGTGGTCAACAAGGCCGACCGGGACGGCGCGGACGCCACGTACCGCGACATCCAGGGGATGATCGCGCTGGGCGAGCGGGCGCCGGGGGACTGGCGGCCGATGGTGGTGCGCGCGGTCGCCGCGCGGGGCGAGGGCGTCGACGAGGTACTGGCCGCGATCGACAAGCACCGGGCCTGGCTGGTCGGCCACGGCGAGCTGGACCGGCGGCGCGAGGCGCGGGCCGCCGCCGAGATTGAGGCCATTGCGCTGGGCCGGCTGCGCGATCGGATCGGTTCACTGCGCGGGGGTACCGAGCTGCCGAGGCTCGCGGCCGAGGTGGCCGCCGGACGGTTGGATCCCTACGCCGCGGCCGGTAACCTGCTCGCGGGCTTGGAGGTCCAGCAATCATGACGACTCTTGTGGTGGACCGCGCGACCGTCGGCTACGGCCGGGGTGAGCCGGTGCTGGTGGACGTGTCCGTGACGGTCGAGCCGGGCCGCGTCCTCGCGGTCACCGGGCCGTCCGGAGCCGGCAAGACCACGCTGCTCGCCACGATGGCCGGGCTGCTGCGGCCACGCCAGGGCGCCGTGTCGGTCGACGGCGTGACCGTGCGGGACCGGGACCACGCGGTGGCCCTGCGGGTCGTGCTGGTACCGCAGGACAACGGCCTGGCCGCGATCCTGACCGCGGCGGAGAACGTCCAGGTGGCCCTGATCGCCCAGGGCGCGACCCCGGCCGAGGCCAGGCGCGCCACGGTCGAGGCGCTGGACCGGCTGGGCCTGTCCGGCCAGGGCAACCAGCTTGTCGAGGAACTGTCCGGCGGGCAGCAGCAGCGCGCCGCGCTGGCCCGGGGCCTCGGGTTGGCCGGTGCCGTGCTGCTGGCCGACGAGGTGACCAGCGAGCTGGACGCGGCCAACCGGCAGCGGGTACTCGACCTGCTGCGCGAGGAGGCGGACCGGGGCGCGGCGGTGGTGCTCGCGACGCACGACCCGGACGCGGCGGCCGCCTGCGACGCCGAGCTGCACCTGCTCGACGGGCGGGCCGAGCTGGTGCGCGGGTACCCGGTCGGATTGGCGTCCCAACTCTGACTTCCCTGTGGGTCCCGGTAGTGGACCCTCACGAGTACGCTCGCGCTCGACCAGGAGCAGGGCGCACGACCAGGGGAGACAAGACATGACCGATACCGCTGCCGAGGTACCGGCGCAGCCGGCCGCCGCGGAGCCCGCTGCGCAGCCGGCGGCGCCAGTCGCCGAGGCCGACAAGTCCACTGTGGACGCCATCCGTGACCGGGCCGCCGAGGTTGCCTCGGACGTGGCCAACCAGGCGGGCGAGGCGCTGAAGGAGGCCGGCGACGCCGTCCAGGAGGCCGCCGAGCGGGCCGTCGAGGCCACCAAGGAGGCCGCCTCGAACGTGGTCACCCGGCTGCGCAACAACGCCACACTGCCGGCCGACCGCGGCCGCACCACGATCGCCAACGAGGTGGTCGAGAAGATCGCCGGTATCGCGGCCCGCGAGGTACCCGGCGTGCACGACCTCGGCGGCGACGTCGCCCGGGTGTTCACCGCGGTGCGCGAGCGCCTGCACCTGGGCGAGGAGAGCGCGGCCCAGGGCGTCTCGGTGAAGCTGGAGGGCAAGACCGCCGACATCGTGGTCACCATCGTGATCGAGTTCGGCTTCCAGGTGTACTCGGTGACCGACAAGGTCCGCGAGAAGGTGATCAGCTCCGTCGAGAACCTGCTCGGCCTGGACGTCACCTCCGTCGACGTGACCGTCGACGACGTCTACATCCCGGACGAGGGGCCGATCGGCGACGACGCGGAGCGGGCGGCCGGCTACAGCCCGGAAACCAAGGCGATCGTGGTCGGCGAGCCGTCGCAGCACGCGCAGGGCTGAGACGCTCCGGTGATGGGTACCCCCGGTCGCCGGGGGTACCCATCGTCATACCAGCGGTCAGGGGCGGTTACCTTAGCGATCGTTCAGGAGCACCCGTACACTTCGGGGCATGGACGCACGGGACATCGCCGCCGGTCGGGAACGCTGGCAGGCCCGGTACGACGCCGCCGCCAAGCGGGAGGCGGACTTCAGCACCCTGTCCGGGGTACCGGTGGAGCCGGTCTACGGTCCGCCGGAGGGCGCCGATCTGCCCGGGTTCGAGCGGATCGGCTGGCCCGGCGAGTACCCGTTCACCCGCGGCCTGTACCCGACGGGGTACCGGGGCCGGACGTGGACCATCCGTCAGTTCGCCGGGTTCGGCAATGCCCGGCAGACCAACGAGCGGTACAAGCTGATCCTCGGCGCCGGTGGCGGCGGCCTGAGCGTGGCCTTCGACATGCCGACCCTGATGGGCCGCGACTCGGACGACCCGCAGGCGCTGGGTGAGGTCGGGCACTGCGGGGTGGCCGTCGACTCGGCCGCCGACATGGAGGTGCTGTTCGACGGCATCGACCTGACCAAGGTGACCACCAGCATGACCATCTCCGGTCCGGCGGTACCGGTGTTCTGCATGTACCTGGTGGCCGCCGAGCGGCAGGGCGCCGATCTGTCCACATTGGACGGTACGCTGCAGACCGACATCTTCAAGGAGTACATCGCGCAGAAGGAGTGGCTGTTCCCGCCGCAGCCGCACCTGCGCCTGATCGGCGACCTGATGGAGTACTGCGCCCACAACATCCCGCGGTACAAGCCGCTGTCCGTCTCCGGGTACCACATCCGGGAGGCGGGGGCGACGGCCGCCCAGGAGCTGGCGTACACGCTGGCCGACGGGTTCGGGTACGTGGAGCTGGGGCTGTCCCGGGGGCTGGACGTCAACCAGTTCGCGCCCGGACTGTCGTTCTTCTTCGACGCGCACATCGACTTCTTCGAGGAGATCGCGAAGTTCCGGGCGGCCCGCCGGATCTGGGCCCGCTGGCTGCGCGACGAGTACGGCGCGACGTCCGAGAAGGCGCAGTGGCTGCGGTTCCACACACAGACCGCCGGGGTGTCGCTGACCGCGCAGCAGCCGGTCAACAACGTGGTGCGTACCGCGATCGAGGCGCTGGCGGCGGTGCTCGGCGGTACCAACTCGTTGCACACCAACGCGCTGGACGAGACGCTCGCGCTGCCCACCGACGAGACCGCCGAGATCGCGCTGCGCACCCAGCAGGTGCTGATGTCCGAGACCGGCGTGGTCAACGTGGCCGATCCCCTCGGCGGGTCGTGGTACGTCGAGGCGCTCACGGACCGGATCGAGGCGGAGGCCGAGGAGGTCTTCCAGCGCATCCGCGACCTTGGCCGGGACGGCACCATCACCAGCGGGATCCTGCGCGGCATCGAGGACGGCTGGTTCACGGCGCACATCGCAGAGTCGGCCTTCGGGTACCAGCAGGCCCTGGAGAAGGGCGACAAGCAGATCGTCGGCGTGAACGTGCACACCGGTACCGTGGCGAAGGACCTGGAGATCCTGCGCATTTCGCACGAGGTCGAGCTGGCCCAGCGGGATGCCCTGACCCGGCGCCGTACCGGCCGGGACGCGGCCGCTGTCGACGCGGCGCTGGCCCGGATGGTCGAGCAGGCGCGCAGCGACGCGAACCTGATCCCCTCGATGCTGGACGCGGTACGGGCCGAGGCGACGCTCGGTGAGATTTGCGATGCGCTGCGTACCGAGTGGGGCAGCTACCGGGAGCCGGCCCGGTTCTAGGTGCAACCTGATCGGTGGCCGGGTCCGACCATCGCGGACTGACCGCGGGTTACCACATACCGGTACTCGCCGACCGGGCGCGGATCGTCTCGCCGCCCGCCTGACCGCCGGCCGCAACCGTTGCTGGCCTTGGCAATCCGGGCTGCCGCGCGGTTGGCCTGCGCCCCGGTGGCCGCCGCGGTGGACGGTACCGGACGATCGCGGGACAGCGTCCCGGCCGACAGCGGGCTAACCTCCTCCGGACGCGGAGGGACTCCCTGGTGATTGCGCTGATGTTCGGCGCCCTGCGCAGCCGTGGCGCGCAGACGGTGACGGTGATGGTGCTGGCCGTCCTGGCCGTGGCGGCGGCGGTCGCGGCGCCCTGGTACGTGCTGGCCGCCGACAACGCCGCCCTGCTGAACGAGGTGCGCAGCGCGCCGGCCCAGCAGCGCGTCTTCAACGCCAGCCGGAACCTCACCGCCGACGCCGACATCCAGCGCGGCCTGGCCGACTTCGCGGCGTCGGTGCGCGACACGCTGAACGTCCCCGGTGCCGTCGGGTACCTCGGCCTCTACCAGATGGGCCGCTACCAGGTGCCGTTCGTCGACGTCCCCACCCCGCTGGCGTACCGGGACCAGGTCTGCGCGCACGTCACGCTCACCGGGGCCTGCCCACAGGCGGTGGGCGAGGGGATGGTCAGCGGGCGCAGCGCGGCGCTGATGCGGGTACGGGTAGGCGACACCATCACGCTGACGCCGCCAACCGGCAGCGTGAAGCTGCGCGTCGTCGGGGTCTACGACTGGGCGATGCCGAGCGGCGACTACTGGGCCAGCCCCCTGTTCGGGCCGCCGAGCGGCGGCAGCGATCACGCCGACCCGGTCTTCGTACCGGCCGCGACCTTCGTCAAGGGCGGGTTCGACTCGCCGAGCGGGGTCGACGACGTGGTGCTCCCACTGGACGCGTTCCGCAGGGCGGACCTCGGTGCCCGCGTCGTCGAGGCGCAGTACGAGCTCGCCCAGCACAGCGTGCAGGTGTACCAGAGCGCCGGGCAGATCCTCGACCGGACCGTCCGCGAGCAGCAGCTCATCAACACCGGGGTACTGGTCGGCGCGGCGCAACTGCTGGTGCTGTGCTGGTTCGCCCTCTACCTGGCCGGCCGGTCGACCGGGGCGGACCGCCGGGTCGACGTCGCGATGCTGAAGCTGCGCGGCGCCACCTTCGGCAGGCTGCTGCGGCTGACCGCCACGCACACCGCCACCCCGATCCTGGCCGGCCTGGTGCCGGGCGTCGTGCTCGGGTACCTGGCGGCCCGCTGGCTGGCCGGTCCGCTCACCGAACCGGGCCGGTCCACGCTGGCCTGGGAGCTGGCGGCCGGCGCGGTAGTGCTCGCGGTGTGCGGCGCCGTCGTGGCCGTGATGGTGGCCGAGTGGCGCACGCTGCGCGCCCCGATCGTGGACCTGCTGCGCCGGGTACCGCCCCGGCACCGGGGCTGGCGCGCGGACGTGGTGAGCCTGTGCGTGGTGGCGCTGGCGGTGGCCGGCACCTACCAGGTGCGCGCCGAGGGCGGCGTGGACGGCTCGGCCCCGGGCCTCGCCCTGCTCGCACCCGGGCTCATCGCGCTGGCGCTGGCCGTCGTGCTGGCGCGGGTCCTGACCTACCTGGCCGGGTCGGTCGCGGCGGCGGCGCTGCGGGCCGGCCGGCTGCGGCTGGCGCTGGGCGCGCTCCAGGTCGCCCGCCGGCCCGGGATCGACCGGCTGTTCATCCTGCTCGCGGTGTCCGTCGCGGTACTCGGCTCGGCGGCCGGCGCCTGGTACACCTCGACTCAGGCACGGGGCGTCCGCGCGAGCGTCGAGATCGGTGCCGACCGGCAGCTGACGGTACGCGCCGCCGACCGTACCGGCCTGCTCAACGCGGTACGGACGGCCGATCCCGGCGGCCACGAGGCGATGGCCGTGGTCTACAACGCGGCCCGGTCGTCCGATTCGCCGCCGGTACTGGCGGTGGACACGGCGCGGCTGGCCCACGTGGCGAGCTGGGAACCCGGGTACGGGCCGGACGCGGCGGCGCTGTCCGCCCTGCTGCGCCAGCAGGCCCCGGCCCCGCTGACCGTCACCGGTGACACGGTCACCCTGGACGCCACCCTGGTGGCCCCCGGCGCGGTCTACGTCCAGCTGGAGCTGACCAACGCCCGTACCGGCGACACGGTCCAGCCGGTCCTCGGTCCGCTGACCGGTGGGCGGCACACCTACCGCGCGGCCTCACCGTCCTGTGTGGACGGTGGCTGCCGGCTGTCGTCGCTGCGGCTGGTCGGGGAGGTCTCCGCGGCCGGCGGGTACCCGGAGGCGAAGACCGGCAGCACGGTCGCGGTCAACGAGATCGGGCAGTCGGGCCCGGACCGCGTGGTGGCGGACAGCGCGGTCCTCACCGACGTGCGGCGCTGGCGCGCCCCGTTCACGGCGGCGGTACCCAACCCGGTACTGGGGACGGCCGCCGGCCGGTTGACCATCACCCTTCCCGAAGTTCCGGTGGACGCACCACCCTTGACCGACGGCCGGGTCTCGGTGGTCGACGTGCCGCTGCCGCTGCCCGCGGTGCTGACCGGCCCGCGGCCGCCCGACTGGTCGGTCGCCCAACCCGACCTCACACCGTTCGGGTCGGGCACGGTACCGATCCGGATCGTGGGTACGGCGGCGGCCCTGCCCGAGGTCGGCGGGCAGGGCATCCTGGTCGACCTGGAGTCCGCGACCCGGGCGGTCGGCGAGAGCAGCATCGGCGACCGGCAGCAGGTGTGGCTGGCCCCGAACGCCCCGGCGGACCTGCCGGACAAGCTGCGCGCCGCCGGACTGTCCATTCTGGACTCCGACTCGGTGGCCGGGAACCTGACCCGGTCCGCCGCCCAGGGAACCACCGCGGCGCTGCGCTTCCAGCTGCTGACCGCGCTGGCCTGCCTCCTGCTGGGTGCGGCGGGGCTGACCGTGGTCGGCGCGGCGGAGCGCGGTCCCCGCAGCGCCGAGCTGTCCGCCCTGCGCCGGCAGGGGCTGTCCGCCCGGGCCGCCCAGGCCGTCGGGTACGGGGGGTACGGCGCCCTGGCCGGGCTCGCGGTGCTGGCCGGGATGGCCGGTACCGTCCTGACCCGGCTGCTGGCCGGGCCCGGGCTGCCGGTCTTCGCCGACGCGTGGACCGTGCTGCCGCTGTCGACCGGGCTGCACCCGCTGCCGGTACTGCTGGCCGCTGCCGCCGCCCTGGTGCTCCTCGGCGCGGTGGCGCTGACCGCGGGCGTCCAGGTGGCCCGCGCGGTGCGGGGCGGGGGTACCCGGTGATCGCGGTCATCCTCGGTACCCTCCGCGCCCGGTGGGGGCAGGCCGTGACACTCGCGGTACTGACGGTTGTGGCCGCGGGCTCGGCCGTCGTCGGCCCCGCGTACCTGCACGGCGTGGACCGGGCGGCGGCCGACCACGCGGTGGCGACCGCGACCGTGGCCGAGCGCAGCGTGACGCTGACCGCCTCGGTGCGGTACGGACCCTTCGCGAGCGGTCCGGACTTCGGGCCGATCAGCACGGCACTCGTGGCGATGCCGGGCTTCACCTCGGTGTTCTCCAGCGAGATCAACGTGCTCGGCGTCGAGCGGTCGGAGACCGCGGCGTCCGCGCTGCTCTACCGGCAGAACGCCTGCGACCACCTGACCATGGCGGCCGGCCGGTGCCTGGCCGGTGGCGGCGAGATCGTCGTCGGCGAGCGGACCGCGAAGCGGCTCGCGCTGGCACCGGGCGACACGCTCAGGCTGGTCTATACGATCGTCGATCCGGTCAAGAAGACCTATGTACCGGCGGGGGCGCCGTACCTGCTGACGATCGCCGGCGTGTACCGGGTCACCGCCCCGGACGAGCTGTACTGGGGCGGGCACGGGTACTTCGCACCCGACCTGGACGGAGCGCCCGGCGAGCCGGTACTGACCGACCGCAGCACGTTCAAGGCGCTGGGCCACGATGCCGAGCAGGACACCGTCGACGTGCAGGCCGACCCCGGCACCATCGGTGCCGACCGGGTGCCGCAGCTGCGCGGCCAGCTCGGCGACATGACGAACCGGCTGCTCGCGCTGGGGCTGAACGTCAACGTGCGTACCTCGGTGCCCGACCTGCTCGACCGGATCGACGCCAACCGGCGCCAGGCGCACGAACTGGTACCGGTCGTGGGCGTACCGCTGCTGGTGCTGGCCTGGTTCGTCATCCTCCTCGCGGTCGGCTACGGTACCGCCGCCCGGCGCCGGGAGCTGGGGCTGCTGGCCCTGCGGGGTACCCGTCCGGCGCTGCGGTGGACCCTGGCCGGCGGTGAGCACCTGGTACCGATCGCGATCGGTACCGCCGCCGGGTACCCGCTCGGCCTGCTTGCCGCGGACGCCCTGGCCCACGCGAGGCTGCACGAGCGGGCGGGCAGCGGCGGTACCGTCTGGTACGCGGTCGCGGCGGGCGCCGGGGCGATCCTCGCCGCGCTGCTGGCCCAGGGTCGGGAGCTGGTGGCGCCGGTCGGCGGCCTCCTGCGCCGGGTCCCCGGGGCGGGCGGCTGGCGGTCGGCGTCGGTCGAGGCGGTCATCGTGGTGCTCGCCGTGGCCGCGGCGGTCTCGCTGCGCGCCGGTGGCGGCCGGCTGACCGGCGTCGGCACGCTGGCACCGGCGCTGATCATCTTGGCGATCGCGGTGGTGTCCGCCCGGGCGGTCACCCCGCTGGCCGCCGGGTACGGGCGGCGGGCGCTGAGCCGCGGCCGGATCGGTGGCGCCCTGGCCGC
Organism: uncultured Micromonosporaceae bacterium; assembly: GCA_964645345.1. Lineage (GTDB taxonomy): Bacteria > Actinomycetota > Actinomycetes > Mycobacteriales > Micromonosporaceae > Rugosimonospora. The sequence continues at coordinate 2,964 of CAZYCD010000098.1, read as the reverse complement.
CCTGCAGCTGGGCCGGCGCGGCGGGGGGAACCGGCTGTTCGTCCTGCTGGTCGTGGCGACCGCGGTGCTCGGCTTCGCCACGGCCGCGATCGACGTCGCCCGGCAGGCCCGGCAGGACCGCGCGGAGATCACCTCGGGCGCCTCCCGGGTGCTGTCGGTCCGGCCGGTACCCGCGGCCAAGCTGCTGGCCGCGACGCACGCCGTCGACCCGGACGGCCGGTACGCGATGGCGGCCGTCGCCCTCCCGACCGGCGGGCCGGGTGAGCTACCCCGGATCGCGGTGGACACCTCGCGGCTGGCGACGGTGCCGCAGTGGCGTTCGGCGTTCGGCTCGCCCCCCGGGCGGCTGGCCGCGGCTCTCGCCACGCCGCTGCCTCCGCCGCTGGTGGTCACCGGCGGGCGCGTCGAGCTGGACATCGACGTACAACCGTCCAACAAGGACACCCAACTGCTGTTGGGTGTGCTGCTCGCGCCGCTCTCCGGCGACCGTCCGGTGTTGATGCGGCTCGGGCCACTGCGTCCTGGTCCGCAGACGGTCGGCGACGACACCGCCGAGTGCCGCGCCGGCTGCCGGCTGGTCGGCTTCGGCCTGTCCCGGCCCAACGAGGAGGCCTTCGCCGCGGCGCTGACCGTGCACGCGCTGCGTACCACCGACCCGACCGCGGTCGCCATCCCGGCGGCCCGGTGGGCGGCGACCGGCGGGTGGCGGGCCCACACGCCGTCCCGGACCACCCTGTCCGGCGCGGCCGACGGCCTGCACGTCACCTTCGCCGCCCAGGACGGTACCCGCGAGGAGAGCTGGATCGCCCCGGCCGACGGGCCGCAGGCGCTTCCGGTCGCCGCGACCGCCGCGCTGCCGGCCGGTACCCGGATGGTGGGGCTGGACGGCTTGCCGACCCCGGTCGAGCAGGTGGCCCGGGTCGCCGGCCTGCCGCGGCTCGGGCGGGCGGGTGCCGTCGTGGACCTGAACGTCGCCGACCGCGTCTCGACGGACACCGGCGGCGTGGACGACGAGCAGATCTGGCTGGGTCCGGCGGCACCCGCCGACGCCGCGCAGCGGCTGAAGAACCAGGGCCTGGTGGTCACCGGCGACACCGCCCTGAGCGACGTGCGGGCCCGGCTCGACGCCCAGGGCGGCGCCCTGGTGCTTACCTTCTACCTGCTCACCGCCGTCCTCGTGGTGCTGCTCGCGGCGGGCGGGCTGCGTCTGGTCACCGCGGTGGACCGGGAGCGCGGCGCGGCCGACCTGCGCGCGCTGCGGGTACAGGGGGTACCGGGCCGGGTGGTCGGCCGGGCCGGACTCCTCGGGTACCTGGTGGTCGTCCTGGCCGCGCTGGTGGTCGGGCCGCTGGCGGCGGCCGTGACCTGGCTGGTCGCGGGCGCCAGCCTGCCCACCGCGGCCGGCGACCAGTCGCTGTGGCCCGCGCCCCGGTGGCCGGGGGCCGAGCCGGTGCTGTGGCCGTGGGCGGTCCTTACCGCCGTCCTGGTCGCCGTGGCCCTGGTCGCCGCCGTCGACCTCCGCCGGAAGGTCCGGCAGCCTGTTGACCTAGCGAACGAGGTGGAGCAGTGACTGGATTGGCGGTTGCCTGTCGCCGGGTCGTGCATATCTACCGGGCGGCGGACGCCGGTGCCGACGGCGCGGGTGACGTCGTGGCGCTGGCCGGCGTCGACCTGTCGATCAGCCCGGGCGAGATGCTCGCCCTGGTCGGGCCGTCCGGCTCGGGCAAGTCCACGCTGGTCGCGCTGCTGGCCGGGCTCATGCGCCCATCGGCCGGCCGGGTGAACATCGGTACCTACGACATCGGCAAGCTGTCCGACTCGGAGATCTCCCGGCTGCGCGGTACCGAGATCGGCGTGGTGCTGCAGGGCGCCGCCCGCAACCTCCTCGGGTACGCCAGCCTGCACCGCAACATCTGGCTGGCCCAGCGGCGGGCCGCCCGTACCGCCGGCATGCACCTCGATGACCCGGACCGGATCCTGGACCTCGTCGGCCTCGCCGGCCAGGGCAGGGCGCGGGTGGGTCAGCTCGCGCCCGGCGCCCGGCAGCGCGCCGCCCTCGCGGTCGGCATCGCGGCCGGCCCCGGCCTGCTGCTGGTCGACGAGCCGACCTCGCAACTGGACACGCGCGGCCGGGACGAGGTGCTGGAGGCGCTGGAGACGGTGAACCGGGAGCGGGGCACGACCATCGTCGTGGTCACCCACGACGGCGAGGTCGGGGCGCGGCTCGGCCGGGCCGTCACCATCCGGGACGGCCGGGTCGGGGCGGAGGGCCGCGACGGGCAGGACTTCGCGGTGGTGGCCGGCGACGGCACCATCCAGCTGCCGCCCGAGGTGCTCACCAGGTACCCACCGGGGACGCTGTTCACGGTCGACCACGAGGAGGGCACGGTCTCTCTCGTGGTCGGCGGGGTGCACGGGGTGCTCGGTCCGCCATCCGCGTCGGGGGACGTGCGAAACTAGGTAACCATGAGCGAGCGGCCCAAGTCCCAAGGCAACGTCGAGCGGAGCGAGGCGGAGGCATGAGCGACCCCCGGACCACCCCGTCGATCTTTACTCGTGGCGCCGTCGACCTGAGCGGTCTGAGCAGGTCCTCGGCGCCCGCCCGGCCGGCTTCCGCGACCCCGCCGGGCTCCGCGCCGGCGGGCGGCGACGGTACCGGGGGCGCCGCCCCGGCCGGTGGCGCACCCGGCGTACCCGGTGGCCAGGGTGGTGTACCCGCCGGTCCCGGTGGCCCCGGTGGCGTGACCATCATCGATGTCAGCGAGGCCACGTTCCAGTCCGAGGTGCTGGAGCGCTCGCTGACGACCCCCGTCGTCATCGACTTCTGGGCCGCGTGGTGCGAGCCGTGCAAGCAGCTGTCGCCGGTACTGGAGAAGCTGGCCATCGAGGCCAACGGGGCCTGGGTACTTGCGAAGGTCGACGTGGACGCCAACCCGCGGCTGGCCCAGGCGTTCCGGGTGCAGG
>CAZYCD010000097.1:0-17298 GCA_964645345.1 uncultured Micromonosporaceae bacterium | reverse complement strand
ACCGCTCGACGGCCTCCACGAAGGACAGCCGCTCGGTCTCGATGACGAACCGGATGGCGTCTCCCCCGGCGCCGCACCCGTGGCAGTAGTACACGTTGCGAGCGGCCGACACGGTGAACGACGGCGTCTTCTCGTCGTGGAACGGGCACAGGCCCTTGAGGTTGCCGCCGCCGGCCGGCTTGAGCGTGACCTGCTCGGAGATGACGTCGACGATCGAGGTCCGCTCGCGCACCAGCGCGATATCCTCGTCACGGATCTTGCCAGCCATCCGGTCCCGTCACCTCCGGGGTACATCCTGCACCGTGCCGGCGGGCGGCGGCGAACGGCCCGCGGCGACCGGCCGGGAACGGCACGGCGCGGCACGGCATGAGGAGCGGCGAATGCCACCGAAGGTGCGCGACGAGCGGCTGGCATGGCTCGCGGTACGGGACGAACTGCACCGGTACAGCCGGTCCCGGCCGATGACGTTCGTGATGCGGATCATGGGCAACATGGCGCCGACCCGCCAGGGCTTCGGCACGGACGCCACCGAGGGGGTCACGACGGGCCGGATGCGCCGGTGGTCGTTCGCGGTGCACGACGTGGCCCAGCGCCTGGACGCGGAGGAGCGCCGCGTCCTGCGGACCACCGGACGGGTACCGGACTGGTTCCTCGACGCGGTCCGCCAGCGGTACCGGGAACTGCGCCGCGGCCGCGCCTGACCCGCGGCGCCGCGGGCAGGGTCAGGCCGAACTGGACGGCGCCCAGAGGTCGATGTCGGCCTCGGTGGCGTACTTGTCGATCTCGGCAAGCTCCTCGTCCGTCAGCCGGGATCCCGCCAGCGCCGCCACGTTGTCCTCCAGCTGGGCGACGCTGCTGGCCCCGAGTACCACCGAGGTCATCCGCGGGTCGCGCAGCGCCCACTGGATCGCGAGCTGCGCCAGGGTCTGGCCGCGCCGCCGCGCGATCTCGTTCAGCGCCCGTACCCGGGACAGCACATCCTCGGCGAGCATGTCCGCCGACATCGCGCCCCCCGTCGCCACCCGGGAGTCCGCCGGTACCCCGTCGAGATACCGGTTGGTCAGCAGCCCCTGAGCCAGCGGCGAGAAGGCGATGCAGCCCGCCCCCACCTTGTCCAATGTGGACAGCAGGTCCTGCCGCTCGATCCAGCGGTTGAACATCGAGTACGAAGGCTGGTGGATGAGCAGCGGAGTGCCCAGCTCGCGCAGGATCCGGGCCGCCTCGAGGGTACGCGGTGAGGAGTACGACGAGATGCCCACGTACCGCGCCCGGCCCGAGCGCACCGCGAAGTCGAGCGCGCCCAGCGTCTCCTCCAACGGAGTCTGCGGGTCGAACCGGTGGGAGTAGAAGATGTCGACGTGCTCCAGTCCCATCCGGCGCAGCGACTGGTCCAGGGAGGCGATCAGGTACTTGCGGGAGCCCCAGTCGCCGTACGGGCCGGGCCACATGTCGTAGCCGGCCTTGGTGGAGATGACCAGTTCGTCGCGGTACCCGCGGAAGTCGTCGGCCAGCATCCGGCCGAAGTTGGCCTCCGCCGAGCCGTACGGCGGCCCGTAGTTGTTAGCCAGATCGAAGTGGGTGATTCCGAGGTCGAACGCGCGGCGGCAGATGGCCCGCTGGGTGCCGTAGGGCCGGTCGTCGCCGAAGTTGTGCCACAGCCCGAGCGAGATCTCCGGCAGTTTCAGGCCGCTGCGCCCGCAGCGTCGGTAACGACCCACTTCGTAACGATCGCCAGCCGCGTCATAACTCACCCGGGCAGCGTAACCTGTGCGCCGTGGCACCCTCCCGCACCGCCGCTGCCGTACGCCGCCTGGTGCCGGCTCTGCGGGCGTCGCCGGCCATCGTCGCCACTCTGCTGACTTGCCTCCTCCTGGCCGGGTGCGGCGGCAGCGCCGCCAGGGCCGCCTGGCGAGGACCCTCGGGCTCCCCGAGCGGGTCAGCGCCGCCGGCCGCCAGCCCGTCGCCCAGCGCGGCCAGTCCGTCGCCCAGCGCCGGTCCGGTACCGGCGAACGGCAACCCCGACGGCCATGCGACGGTACCAGCGGAGGCGCGCGCCGTGGACACCTCGCACCCGACCCGGGTGGTCGGCTCCGGTACCCCGGCCGGTTGCACCTCGGCTGCCGTCGTGGCGGCGGTCGCGGCGGGCGGCGTCATCACCTTCGACTGCGGCCCCGACCCGGTGACCATCACGTTGACCGCGACCGCCAAGGTACGCAACGCGAGCAGCGCCCAAATCGTCATCGACGGCGGCGGCAAGGTGACCCTCAGCGGCGGTGGCGCCCGGCGCATCCTCTACATGAACACCTGCGACCAGGCGCAGGGCTGGCTCACCGACCACTGCCAGGACCAGGACCGCCCGCAGCTGACCGTGCAGAACCTGACGTTCGCCGACGGCAACTCCACCGGCGACCTGACCGAGGGCGGCGGCGGGGGCGCGATTTTCGTGCGCGGCGGCCGGTTCAAGGTGGTCAACTCGCGGTTCGTCCGCAACCGCTGCGACCCCACCGGCCCGGACCTCGGCGGGGCGGCCATCCGGGTGCTCAGCCAGTACCACAACCTGCCGGTGTACGTGGTCGGCAGCACGTTCGGCGGGGCGTCCGGGCAGGGCGGCGTGTGCTCCAACGGCGGGGCACTGTCCAGCATCGGGGTGTCCTGGACCGTGCTCAACAGCCTGTTCTCCTACAACTCCGCCATCGGCAGCGGCGCCAACCCCGCGAAGGCCGGTACCCCCGGCGGAGGCAGCGGGGGCGCCATCTACAACGACGGCAACGAGATGACGCTGACCATTGCCGGTACCGTCATCGAGAACAATGACGCCAAGGAGGGCGGCGGTGCGGTGTTCTACGTCAGCAACAACCGCACCGGCATGATGGGTATCGACTCGTCCGTCCTGCGGCACAACCCCAGTCACGGCTTCGAGACGGCCGGCCTGCCGGGCATCTTCTTCCTCGGTGCCCGCAGGCCGACCGTCACCGGGTCGACGCTGAGTCGCTGATCGCTGGGCGAGCGCTGTCCGGTAGCCGCCTCCGTGAGGCGTCGCCGGCTACAGGTTCTGCCGCTTGAGCCAGCCCAGGACGTGGTCGGCCACCTCGCGCCATCCGCTGTCGATGGTCAGCGAGTGCCCCCGCCCGACGAACTGCTGGAAGTCCGTGACCGCCGACGAGCGCCGGTACAGCTTGACGGTCGCGTGGCTGATCGCCGGCGGTACAGTGTGGTCGTGTTGCCCGGCGGTGACCAGCAGCGGCCCGCGGTCGCTCTTGCGAGTGTCCACTTTGGCCGGTGAGTTGCGCGCGAAGTTGGCCAGCGCGGCGTCGAACAGCACCCGCCCGGAGGTGGGGATTGTCCACTTCTGGTAGAGCTCCTCGGACTCCCGGCCGGACAGCTCGTTGCCGAAGCCGTAGCGGAACTCCGGCGCGCTCAGCGCGACCGCGCGGTTGCGGTTGGCCGGGTTGCGCAGGGCGACGGAGGCCACCCGCAGCGCGGACGGCGGGAGGTTGATGACGCCCTTGATGGGCGCGGGGTCGATGGCCACGGCGCCGACGGCGAGCCCCCGGCTGAGCATGAGCTGTGTGATGAGCCCGCCGAACGAGTGCCCGATGACTATTGGCTTGCTCGGCAGCGCTTCGATGATCTTCGCGTAGTGGTCGGCCACGTCCTTGATCCCGCTAGGCGGGATGCGGTCCGGGTGGGCGCGGGCCTCCTCCGGTGACTCCGGGGTACCGGGCCACTCCGGCGCGACGGGCGCGTAGCCGCTCTCCCGGAACAGGTCGACCCAGGGCTGCCAGCTCGACGCCGACAGCCACGCTCCGTGGATAAAGACGACGGGCGTAGCAGAATCTGCCATGACGCCTCCTCTCGGGGCCATCATGCGGCATGGGTCGTCCGGCCGGGAGAGGAACGGCGTCCCGCCACCCTCACGCGGCGCGGACCCGCCGGCTCAGCACGGCGGCGCGCAGGTCCGCCAGCGCGATGCCGTTGTCGACGAGGATCCGGGCGGCGAGCCCGTCGCCCTCGCGGATCAGGCCCAGCAGCAGGTGTTCGGTGCCGATCTGGCGGTCCTGCAGGTGGATCGCCTCGCGCAGGGTCAGCCCCATCACTTTGCGGGCGCGGGGCGTGAACCGGTGGTCGCCGCGGCGCGACCCACCCCAGAACGACTCGCGCTTGGGCGTGGGTACCGGCGGCCGAAGCGCCTCGGGCCCGAACGACTCCTCGATCCTGGCCAGTACCGCGTCCAGGTCGATGCCGATCGTCCGCAGCGCGGCGGCGTCCTCCTCGCCGAGGATCCGGCCCGGCGACGGCTCGCCGACCAGCCGCACGATCTCGGCGCGTATCCGTCTCGCGTCCAGTCCCGCCGCGCGCAGCACGTCGTACGCGACTCCGGCGTCCGGCGAGGCCAGCGCGAGCAGCAGGTGCTGCGTACCGATCGGCCCCGGCCCCAGTTCCCGGGCCTCCCGCTTGGCCCGTATCACCGTCTCCCGGGCCGCCATGCTGAACCGCTCGAACATCTAGTCCTCCCTCGCCGGTGCGGCCCCGGCACGGCCGGCATACTTCTTGTGCACGGCCTGCTTGCTGATTTCCAGCGCGTCGGCGATCTCCTGCCAGGACCAGCCGTGCCGCCTGGCGTTGTCGACCTGGAGTCCCTCCAGGGTCTCGGCCAGGCGGCGCAGCGCCAGCGTGGCCCGCAGGCCGACCCGGGGATCCGACCCGCTGGCCGCGGAGGCCAGCTCCGTCGCCTCGCTCATGCGTCAACTTTAGTTGACCCGTAGCCGGGCGTCAACCAAAGTTGCCAACATGCCTGGCTCGGACCCGGGGAACGGCTGTCCACAGTGGCCGGTTCGAACCCCGGCCGTCAGCCCCTCCTCAGGTGCTCCCGCAGCCCGTGGAGCCGATCGTCCCAGTCCCGGGCGAGCGCCGCGAGAAACCCCTGCGCGACGCGTACCGGCTCGGACTGCAGCCGGTACCGGACCCGCCGCCGCTCCCCCGCCTCGGCCCGCACGAGCCCGGCCTCGGTCAGCAGCGTGAGGTGTTTCGCGATCGCCTGCCGGGAGATCGGCAGGCGATCCGCGAGGTCGGTGGCGGTCGCCGGGCCGTGCGCCGCGAGCGCGGCCAGGATGGCCCGCCGGCTCGGATCGGCGAGCGCGGTGAACACGGCGGCGGCGACCGCCTCCGGGTCAGGCGTATGCGACATTCAGGTACGCGGCCAGCTCGTCGATCTTGACCTCCCAGCCGCCGGTGTTCATCCGGTGCGCCTCGGCGCCCAGTTCGCCGCCCGCCTGCGCGAAGCCGGTCTCGGTGACGGTCAAGCGGGTACCCCCGGCGGTCGGCTCCAGTACGAACTCCACGAAGGTCTTGCGGGGATCGTCCTCGGGCAGCGTGATCATCCCCCAGGTGTACGCGAAGCGGCGCGGCGGCTCGACGGCGGCGACCCTGATGCGGGCGGTGTGCTCCTCCTTCTCGAAGCGCATCTCGAAGTCCGCGCCCGGGGTCAGGTCGATGTCGGCGACGGTACCGAACCAGCCGGTGAGCCCTTCGGCGGTGGTCAGTGCCGCCCAGACGCGCTCGGGCTCGTGCGGCAGGTCGATGGTCCGTTCGATGCGGTCAGGGAAGTTCACGGCGCTCTCCTATAGCAATCAGTGGGTTGCGACTCCACATTATCGCAACCAGTCGGTTGCCACAAGCGGACGGGCCGGGCCGCCGGTACCGTGAGCCGAATGACCGGAAAACCACGCACCTCGCTGACCTCCACGGTGCTCGACTCGCCGGATCCGCGTGCCCTGGCAACGTTCTACCTCCAACTGCTGGACGGCTGGACACTGAACGACGCCGAGGACGACTGGGTGACGCTGCGGATGCCCGACGGCCGGCCGGGCCTGTCGTTCCAGCGGGAGCCGAAGTTCGTTCGCCCGACCTGGCCGGCCGGCCCCGGGGACCAGCAGATGCAGATGCACCTGGACATCCAGGTCGACGACCTGCAGACCGCCGTCGCCTACGCGGTTTCGTTGGGCGCGACGGTCGAGGAGTACCAGCCGCAGCGGGACGTCCGGGTGATGCGCGACCCGGACGGCCACGTCTTCGACCTTTGGATGGAAACGTGACAACAGGGAGTGGGAGTCACCGAAAGCGGCCAGATGTAGGTACAATCGCTTTAGTGTAGGTACACGGTTGGGAGGTACCGCATGAGCAGCGTGTCAGTCCGCGAGTTCTCCTACAACCCCAGCGGCATGTTCGCTCGGGTAGAGCAGGGCGAGACGATCGAGGTGACCAGGCATGGCAAGGTCATCGCGGTGCTGCTGCCCGGCTCGGGCACGCTCGGCCGGTACTCACCGCTGGTTGCCAAGGGAATCGTCAAGCTGAAGGCGACGACGACCAGCGACCTCGACCGCATCCCGAAATTCGCCGTCCCGGATGACGTGTCACCGCTCGATCTCCTCCTGGCCGAACGGGCCGAGGACGACCGTTGATCTACCTGGACGCGTCCGCTCTCGTCACTCTCGTCTCGGGACGGCCGCCCGTCGCCGACTTGCGCGATTTCCTTGTGAATAGGTCCGGCGTGCCGATGGGCACCAGCACCGTCGGATTCGTCGAGACAGTCCGGACGCTGGACCGGATCGGGGACTACCCCACCGCGATGCAGGATCTTCTCGGCAGTTTCACGGAGGTCCTCGTCACGGACGAGGTCCGTGACGCCGCGGCACGCCTACCCTCCGGGCTGCGCACGCTGGACGCCGTCCACATCGCCAGCGCCCAGATCATCGGTCCGGTACTCGATTCCCTGGTCAGTTATGACCGCCGGATGCTCGACATCGCGCGCAAGGTTGGACTCCCGACATCGGCGCCGGGCCTCGACTGATCGGCCGTGATGTGGCGCGGGGCCCGTCAGGCGACCAGTTCCCCGAGCGGTACCGACGGGTCCGCGAGGCGGTCGAGGTCGACGGCCCGGCCGGAGAACCCGGCGCGGACCAGCTTCTGGATGTCGTCCTGCACGTCCCAGATGTTCGCGTTCATGCCCGCCAGCACCCGGCCGTCCTTGACCCAGAACGCGATGAACTCCCCGCCGCCCGGGTCGCCGCGGAACACCACCCGGTCGTAGCCGCCCGGCTCCACGTACCCCGCGTACTCCATGCCCAGGTCGTACTGGTCGGAGTAGAAGTACGGGACGTTGTCGTAGACCACCTCCCGGCCGGCCATCGAGCGGCCCGCCGCCGCTCCCCCGTTTAGCGCGTTCGACCAGTGCTCCACCCGGATCCGCTTGCCCAGCAAGGGATGCAACACGCTGGCCACGTCACCGGCCGCGTAGATGTCCGGGTCCGACGTGCGCAGCGCCTCGTCCACGGCGACGCCGTTGTCCACCTCGAGCCCGCCGGCCACCGCCAGCTCCGTGGCCGGCACGATGCCGACCCCGACGATCGCCAGGTCCGCCGGCAACTCCGTGCCGTCGCGCAGCACCACGCCGGTGAGTACCCCGGCGGAGCCGCGGAACTCGCGTACCCCCTGGCCGAACCGAAAATCCACTCCGTGTCCACGGTGGAGGTTGGCGTAGATCGAGGACACCTCGTCGCCCAGTACCCGACGCAGCGGCAACTGGTCCATCTCCACCACAGTGACCTCGGCCCCGTGGTGGCGGGCGGCGGCCGCCGTCTCCAGGCCGATCCAGCCGGCTCCGACGACCACCACCCGCCCGACGCCCGACCGGAAGCGCTCCAGCAGCGCGTCGGACTCGGGCAGGGTCCGCAGGTACCGGACGTTGCCCAGGTCCTCCCCCGGTACCCCCAGCCGCCGTACCCGGGAACCGGTGGTCAGCAGCAGCCGGTCGTAGCCCTGGGTACCCACGCCGTCCAGGGTCAGCGTGTGGGTCGCCGGGTCGAGGTTCGTCACCCGTACCCCGAGCATGAGCCGGATGTCGTGCTGCGGGTACCAGTCGGCGTCGTGCACCTCGGCGCTCTCGCGCGGATCGTTGCCCTGCAGGTACCCCTTGGACAGCGGCGGCCGCTCGTACGGCAGCTCGGTCTCCTCGCCGATCAGCACGACCTGGCCGGCGAAGCCGGCCTCGCGCAGGGCCTCGGCGGCCTTGGCCCCGGCCAGTGACGCGCCGACGATCACGTACACCCGTTCGTCCACGCCCGCCTCCCGCAAGAAGTGACTCCGGTCAACCTATCGCCACGCGGCCGGACCCGCCCTGGGTCCAGCGGCTCAGCGCGGAACCAGCCGCTGGTGCCAGTCCACCGCGGCCGGGTCGGTCAGGCTGGCCACCTGGTCGATGACCACCCGCAGCCGGGCGGTGTCGTCCGGGGCCGCCCGCCACATCGGCGCGAACACCGCGTCCAGCGCGGATTCGCCGCGCTCGACAAGCGCGCCGACCAGCTCGACCAGGATCTGCCGCTGCCGCTCGTACCGCTGCTCCGCGCCCGGCCGCCGCATGACGTACCGCAGTGCCAGGCCCTTCAGCAGGGCGCACTCCGCCCGGGTTCGGCGCGGCACGATCAGGTCGGCCGCGTAGCGCTGCAGCCGTCCCGGGCCGGCCGCCGCCCGGGTGGCGCGCACCGCGGCGGCCACGAACCGGCCGGTCAGCACGCTGGTCACCTGCTTGAGGGCGACCAGCGCCCGGTGGCTGCCGTCGTAGCCGTACAGCGGCGCGAACACCGGGTCGGACAGCAGTTCGTCGAGTACCGCGGCGAGATCCGTTGCCGACTCCGTCGAGTACGCCTCGGCCACGTCCGCGCAGAGCAGGGCGCGCTCCACGTTGTCGTCGCGCAGGCTGCCCAGCCGGATGTACGCGCCGTGGATGCCGTCCTCGACGTCATGCACCGAGTAGGCCACGTCGTCCGCCCAGTCCATCACCTGTGCCTCAAGGCAGCACCTCTCGACCGGCGCGGAGGATCCTGTCGCAGCGCCGCCAGGCAGGCGTTCGTCGGCCGGTACGCCCTCCCGCAGCCAGGCGAAGACCGGGGCGTCGTCGGCGTACACGCCGAACTTGCGGCGCCCCGGGGTGCGGAACCAGGGGTACTTGGCGCAGGCGTCGAGGGAGGCCCGGGTCAGGTTGAGCCCGGCCGAGCGCCCGTCGGCCCGCAGTACCTTCGCCTCCAGCCGGGTCAGTACCCGCAGCGTCTGCGCGTTGCCCTCGAACCCGCCGCACGCCTGCGCGACTTCGTCCAGCGCCTCCTCGCCGTTGTGCCCGAACGGCGGATGGCCCAGGTCGTGGGCCAGCCCGGCGGTGTCGACGATGTCCGGGTCGCAGCCCAGCCGGGCGCCCATCTCGCGGCCAATCTGCGCGACCTCCAGGGAGTGGGTCAGCCGGGTGCGCAGGAAGTCGTCGGTACCGGCGGTGTGCACCTGGGTCTTCGCGGCCAACCGGCGGAACGCGGCCGAGTGCAGGACCCGGGCCCGGTCCCGCTGGAACTGGTTGCGTTCCGGGTCGACGGGCAGCGTACGGGTGTCCTTGGGCGGCTCGTCGACGAACCGTTCCTGATCGAAGCTCGTCAGCGCGTCGGCGGGCCCGGGGTCGGCCGACGAACGCCGCCTGGGGCCGGCTTCGCAGGCGTCGCCGGCCATGTCATTCTCCAGCATCGCCGTTGAGCGTAGTCGCGGCGGGTTCCGCATCGCGGGCACGCATCATCGGTGTCGCTATCACCCTGACCGCGGCGGCGATCGGGATGGCGATCAGCGCGCCGATCAGACCCAGCACGCTGCCGCCGACCAGGGCCGCCAGCAGCACGGCGACCGCGGGGATCTCCACGGAGTTGCGCAGCACGCGGGGCGCGATCAGGTAGTTCTCCAGTTGCTGGTACAGCACGAAGAAGGCGGCCAGCAGTACGGTGTTGGGCCACAGGTCGGTGGTGGCGAAGGCGACGATCACGCAGACCGCGGCGCCCAGGGTCGCACCGATCATCGGGATCAGGTCGGTGACCGCGACGAACACCGCCAGCGGCAGCGCGAACGGGATGCGCAGCGCCTCGAAGGCGATGAACGACGCGGTACCCGCGATCACGGAGATGATCAGGTTGCCGATCATGTACGAGCCGACCTTGTCGACGACGACGTTGGCCGCGTCGTTGACGGTACGACGGTGGCGCTTAAGGAACAGCCGCACGAAGCCCCGCCGCAGCCGGGGCAGGTCGAGCATGAAGTAGATGGTCAGCACGATGACCAGCAGGGCGGAGACGACCGCGCCGAGGAACCGCTGGCCGAACCCGAGCGCCTGCTTGCCGAGCTTGCCGGGCAGGGTACGGGCGACGTCGTCGATCTTGCCCTGCAGGTGGAACCGGTCCTCCAGGTTCCTCAGGCTCGGCGAATGGTCGCGCAGCTTGTCGAGGTACCCGGGGAAGTCGGTGGTCAGGCCGCCGGCCTGGTGGGCCAGGGGCGGGATGAGCAGCATCAGCAGGCCGCCGACGACCACCAGGATGGCCACGAAGATGATCAGTACGGCGTACCCGCGCTTCACCCGACGGGCGACCATCCAGCGGACCAGCGGGTCGAGACTCACCGCGATGAACATCGCGATGATCACCTGGACGAGGACGTCGCGGATCGTGTAGACCGCCTGGTACCCGAGGTAGACGACCACCACGCCGAGGCTGGCCGCCACCGCCCAGCGGAAGACGGTGCGCGGGGTGACCGGCTCCTCGGCGGCGGACTCGTCGGCCTGCGCGAAGTCGCGCTCCAGCCGCCGCTCGTCCCGCCGTTCCCCGTCGTCCCGGTCCCGCTCCAGCTGGCCCGGGATGCCGCCGTCCAGCCGGCCCGCGTTCGTCATGCCCGATAGCGTGACATGCCGGCCGGTCTGTCGCTTGGGTCGGCGGGCCACCCGGCTGGCACCCCGCCGTCGCGCCTCAGGCCGCGGAGGCCGGCAGGACGCAGAACTCGTTGCCCTCCGGGTCGGCCAGCACGACCCAGTCGGCGTTGCCCGGCTGGCCGACGTCGGCCCGCCGGGCACCCATGTCCAGCAGCCGCTCCACCTCGGCCGCCTGGTCGTCCGGGTGGAGCTCGAGGTGCAGGCGGTTCTTCTCCGACTTGGCGTCGGCCACCTGGATGAAGACCAGCCGGGGCCCTTCCGGTACCCCGATGGTCACCTCCCCGGCCGTCTCCCGCAGCAGCTTGAAGTCGAGCACCTCGGCCCACCATCGGGCCAGCCGGTTCGGGTCCACAGCGTCGACCACGACGGTGCTCCACCGGCTGCCCATGCGTACCTCCCCGTTCACCTGAATGTCTCGCCCAGGTTACGCCGAAGACGCGTGTGACCCCACCGGTCCTCCGCCCTCGATCGCCGCCCGGCCAGCCTCCAGCCTCGCTACCGGTACCCGGAACGGCGAGCAGGACACGTAGTCCAGGCCCACCTCGTGGAAGAAGTGCACCGACTCGGGGTCGCCGCCGTGCTCCCCGCAGACTCCGATCTTGAGGTCGGCCCGGGCCGCCCGGCCCTCCTGTACGGCCATCCGGATCAGCCGGCCCACGCCGTCCCGGTCTATCGACTCGAACGGGGACACCCCGAATATGCCCAGTTCAAGGTACTGCGAGAAGAACGAGCCCTCGACGTCGTCGCGGGAGAAGCCCCAGCCCATCTGGGTGAGGTCGTTGGTGCCGAAGGAGAAGAACTGGGCCGCCTCCGCGATCTCACCGGCGGTCAGCGCCGCCCGGGGCACTTCGATCATGGTACCGATCAGGGTCGGCGGGGTACCGTCGACCGCCGCCAGTACCCGCTGGGCCTCGGCCTTCACGGTCTCCAACTCCTGTACCGCGCCGACCAGCGGCACCATGATCTCCGGTCGCGGGTCGCCGCCCGCCCGCGCCACCGCGGCGGCCGCCTCGGCGATGGCCCGCACCTGCATCGCGAACAGCCCCGGCACCACCAGCCCCAGCCGCACCCCGCGCAGGCCCAGCATCGGGTTCTCCTCGTGCATCCGGCGTACCGCGGCCAGCAGCTTGCGGTCCCGGCCCGGGTCCTCTCCCCGCTCCTCGGCCAGCGCCACCCGTACCGACAGCTCCGCCAGCGACGGCAGGAACTCGTGCAGCGGCGGGTCGATGAGCCGGATCGTGACGGGCAGCCCGGACATCGCCTCGAAGATGCCCTCGAAGTCCTTGCGCTGCAAGGGAAGCAACGCGTCCAGCGCCTCGCGGCGCTCGGCGTCGGAGCCGGACAGGATCAGCGCCTCGACCAGTTCGCGCCGCTCGCCGAGGAACATGTGCTCGGTGCGGCACAGGCCGATGCCCTGGGCGCCGAACCGCCGCGCCCGGGCGGCGTCGGCCGGGGTGTCCGCGTTGGCCCGCACGGCCAGCCGGCGCTTGCCGTCCGCGTACGCCAGCAACCGGTCCACCGCGACGGTCACCGCGTCGTCCTCGTCCACCGCCCCGGTCTCGAAGTACCGCACCACCGGGGAGTCCTGTACCGGCACCTCGCCGAGGAAGATCTCGCCGGTACCGCCGTCGATCGCGACCAGGTCGCCCTCGGACACCACCTGACCGTCCACTGTGAACTGTCGCTTGTGGACGTCGACAACGACCCGCTCGGCGCCGCAGACGCAGGTCTTGCCCATCCCGCGCGCCACCACGGCCGCGTGGCTGGTCTTACCGCCGCGCGAGGTGAGCACCCCCTGCGCGGCGATGATGCCGGGCAGGTCGTCCGGGTTGGTCTCCCGGCGCACCAGGATGACCCGCTGGCCCTGCTCCTTCAGCTCCACGGCGCGGTCGGGGTCGAACACCACCTTCCCGCTGGCCGCGCCGGGCGACGCGCCGATCCCCTTGGCCAGCGGGGCCGGCGCGGCGGACCGGTCGAAGGTCGGGAACATCAGCTGCGCCAGTTGGGCGCCGGTCACCCGCTCCAGCGCCTCGTCCATGTCGATCATGCCCTCGTCCACCAGCTGGCAGGCGATGGTGAACGCCGCGGCCGGAGTGCGCTTGCCGACCCGGGTCTGCAGCAGCCACAGGTGCCCGCGTTCGATGGTGAACTCGATGTCGCACAGGTCGCGGTAGTGGCCCTCCAGCACCGCCATCACCCGCATCAGCTCGTCGAAGCTGCCCCGGTCCAGCCGCCGCAGCTCCTCCAGCGGGACCGTGTTGCGGATGCCGGCCACCACGTCCTCGCCCTGCGCGTTGGCCAGGTAGTCGCCGTACACGCCCTGGTTGCCGGTTGCCGGGTCGCGGGTGAAGGCCACACCGGTACCCGAGTCCGGGCCGAGGTTGCCGAAGACCATGGCCACCACGTTCACCGCCGTACCGAGGTCGGCCGGGATGCGCTCCTGGCGCCGGTACAGCACGGCCCGCTCGGCGTTCCACGACTCGAACACCGCCCGGACGGCGAGGTCCATCTGCTCACGGGGATCCTGCGGGAAGGGCCGCTCGGCGTGGTGCTCGAATACCTGCTTGAAGGTGTCCACCAGGGCGCGCAGGTCGTCCGCGTCCAGATCGAGGTCGGTGCGCGCCTGTTTGCGCCGCTTCGCCTCCTCCAGCGCGTCCTCGAACGCCTCGCCCGGCACGCCGCAGACCGTCTTGCCGAACATCTGGACCAGGCGCCGGTAGGAGTCCCAGGCGAATCGCTCGTCGCCGCCGGCCTGCGCGGCCAGCCCGTGGACTGACTGGTCGGTCAGTCCGACATTGAGCACCGTCTCCATCATGCCGGGCATGGAGAACTTGGCGCCGGAGCGCACGGAGACCAGCAGCGGGTCGCCGGGGTCGCCCAGTCGCTTGCCCATCCGCCGCTCCAGCGCGGCGAGGTGCGCGTCCACCTCCACGCCCAGCTTCTCCGGCAGCGCACCGGTCCGCAGGTACACCCGGCACGCGTCGGTGGTGATGGTGAATCCCGGCGGTACCGGCAGGTCGAGGTTGGTCATCTCTGCGAGGTTGGCGCCCTTGCCACCGAGCAGATCCTTGAGGTCCTTGTTCCCCTCGGCGAAGTCGTAGACGAATTTCTCCGTACCCATGCTGGCCTCACCCTCCCGCGGCGGGGCCGGGCGCGCTCGGCGGTGACCGTCGCTTGCCGTGAACCATCCGCCGTCCTCTTAGGTCAGTGGTACCCCCGATGTAGGGCGGGACACTAGGGCAGTTCTCACGACGTTGGGGTGGTTGGTGATTCTTGGCACACGAGGTGGCAGACACCCGGTACGCGGCATTCTGGGAGAGCGCTCTCGCGCGCAGAAACGCGCAACACCAGCGGATGTGCGATTCTCGAAGGCGTGACTCTCGCGCTCGGACCGCACACGGTCGACCCACCCGTGGTGCTCGCCCCGATGGCCGGCATCACCAACGTCGCGTTCCGTCGGCTGTGCCGCGAACAGGGTGCCGCGGTCTACGTGTGCGAGATGGTGATGACCCGGGCACTCGTCGAGCGCAATCCCAGGACGCTGCGGATGGTCGCCTTCGCGCCCGAGGAGCGGCCGCGAAGCCTCCAGCTCTACGGCGTCGACCCGGTCATCACCGCGGCCGCGGTCCGGATGGTGGCCGACGAGGGCCTCGCCGACCACATCGATCTCAACTTCGGCTGCCCGGTCCCCCGGGTCACCCGCAAGGGCGGCGGCTCCGCCCTGCCGTGGAAGCGCCGCCTGTTCGGCAGCATCGTGTCCGCCGCCGTGTCGGCGTCCGGCGGGCTGCCGGTGACCGTGAAGATGCGCAAGGGCATCGACGACGACCACCTCACCTATATCGAGGCCGGGCTCATCGCCCAGGACGCCGGGGCGCACTGGGTCGCGCTGCACGCCCGGACCGCCGCCCAGCGCTACTCGGGTACCGCGGACTGGGAGGCGGTCGCCGCGCTCAAGCAGGCGCTGGACGTACCGGTGCTGGGCAACGGCGACATCTGGGAAGCCGACGACGCGCTGCGGATGATGCGGGAGACCGGCTGTGACGGCGTTGTCATCGGCCGCGGCTGCCTCGGCCGCCCATGGCTGTTCGCCGACCTGGTACACGCGTTCGCCGGCCGTCCCGTGCGGGTACTGCCCGGGCTGGGCGAGGTCGCGGCGGTGATGCGGCGGCACGCGGAGCTTCTGGTCGAATGGCTGGGCGGCGAGGCCGAGGGGGTCACCGACTTCCGTAAGCACGTCGCCTGGTACCTGAAGGGCTTCCCGGTCGGCTCGACGCTACGGCAGGCGATGGCCCAGGCGTCGTCACTGTCCGAACTGGACGATCTGCTGGGGAAGCTGGACTTCTCCGCGCCGTACCCGATGGACATCCTCGGCATGCCGCGCGGGCGGACGAACTCCCCCGGCCGGGTAGCCTTGCCGGACGGCTGGCTCGCCGACCGCGACGACGAGGCGGTACCGGTCGGTGCCGAGCTGGAGGACTCCGGCGGCTGAGGCGCGATCAGAGGTGCCGGGTGTGTGTGCCAGGCCCGGCAACTCCATCCCGGGCCTGCCGCCGACACTGGTACCGCGCGCCGGCCGCGTCCTCGATCCGGTCCGGTGGCGGGGCCTGCCGTGGCTCAGGTCGCGGGAGCGGCGAGCCAGGTGCGGTCGTCGTCGAGCCACTCGATGTCACCGAACCCCGCGTGCCGCAGCAGATCCGCCAACTCGTCATCGGTCACCAGGCGGGTGGTGAACGTGTGCGTCCATCGCCGGGTACCCACGTCGTACCCGACGGTCGTGGTCAACAGCGGACCGTCCCGCCGCACCTCGCCCACCGTGTACCGGATGCTCTCGCGCTCCACCGTGGACGGTCGCACGCTGTCGAACCAGGAAGGGCTGTGCCGCTGGATCACCACCCGGCCCTTGGGGGCCACATGGCGGCGCGCGGTCGCCAGCATGGCGTGCCGTACCCCAGGCTCCGGCGTGTTAATCAGCGTGCTCGCCATGAGCACGGCGTCGAAGCGGCGCGGCAGGTCCAGCGTCTCGATCGGTGACCGGACCGTCTCCAGGTCGCCCGCGCGGGCCAGCATCTGCGGGGACTCGTCGACGCCCACCACGGGGTGACCGAGTTCGGCCAGCGGGCGCAGGATCCGGCCGGTACCGCAGCCCAACTCGAGCACCGACGCGCCGTCCGGGATCGCGGAGTGCACGATCTGCGCCTCTCCACTGTGCGGGAGCAGTGCGTAGAAGTCGACCGCGCAGCCGTCGGGGGTGATCGCGCCGGGACCGGTGCCGATGTTCGCGGGAGCCGCCACAGATAGATGATGCCAGGTCGCCTCCCGGCCCGGGCCCGGGCGCCCCGTGCGGCTCAGCCCAGCTGGTTGCCGTGCACCACCAGTACCGGACACGGTGCGTTCTCGATGACATGGCGGGAGGTACTGCCCAGCAGCGCCTTCCTGATCCGGCCGCGGCTGTGCGCGCCGACCACGATGGCCTGCCCGTCGAGCTCCTTGGCCAACCGGACGAGGGTGTCCGCGACCGTCTTGTTGTCGGCGACCGCAACGGCGTCCGCCTCGAACCCGACCTCCCGGGCGATGTCCGCGCCGCGCTCCGCCAACAGGTTCGCGTCGTCGTAGTTGGCCTGGTCGACCTCGAACGCGGTGCTCTCCTCCAGCGGGGCGGCCGGCGTCTCGAAGGCCCGCACCGGGCTGGCCGCGGTTTCGAAGGCCCGGCCCGCCTCCCACACCGAGACGATCAGCGCCCGCTTGTCGGCGAACAGCGCGCCGGCCTCCCGTACCGCGTGCTCGGCGAGGTCGGAGGCGTCGTACCCGAAGATGACCGGTCCAGATCCCATGACACGAGCCACGTTACGCGACCGGCGAGCGGCGCGGGCCGACATCGAGCCGGAGCCGCCCTCACACGGACAGGTCGTCCAGCGCCCGGTAGATGCGCTTGTCGGACACGGGGTACGGCGTGCCGAGGCTCTGCGCGAAGTAGCTGACCCGCAGCTCCTCCAGCATCCAGCGGACGTCGCGCAACCCGGCCGGTACCGGGTGGCCGGCCGGTACCTGCTCGAGGAGCTGGCGGTACTCCCGTTCGACCTGCCCGACCGCTTCGGTGCGCTCGCGGTCCCGGGCCGGGTTCTCGGCCAGCCGGTCCATCCGGCGCAGCATCGCGGTCAGGTACCGGGGCAGGTCGGGCAGCCGCTGCGCCCCGGTATCGGCGACGAAGCCGGGGTACACCAGGGCGGCCAGTTGGGACCGCATGTCGGCCAGCGACGCGAGCCAGGCCGGGTTGCGCACCGACGCGAGCCGCTGGGACACCTCGTGCGCGCCGGCCAGCACCGGCCGTACCGCGTCCACCACCTCGACCAGGGCGCGCCCGAGCCCGGCGCGTACCTTGTCGCGCAGCGCCTCGTAGGCCGCCAGAGACCACGCCGGGCCGCCGGCCTCCGCCATCAACGCGTCGAGCGCGGCCGCCACGCAGTCGTCCAGCAGCGCGGCCACGCTGCCGTGCGGGTTGCGGGTCAGCACCA
>CAZYCD010000096.1:0-17385 GCA_964645345.1 uncultured Micromonosporaceae bacterium | reverse complement strand
GCAGCAGCTCGTCGAGGCCGGGCTCGTGGAACGGCACCTCGCCGCTGGCCAGCTTCGCGATCTTCGGCTCGTCCACGTCGAAACCGAGGACCTCGTAGCCCATCTCCGCGAAGCAGATCGCGTAGGTCGCGCCGAGGTACCCGGTACCGAGGAAGGTGAGCCGTGGGCGACCCGAGCCGGAGGGCGGCGTGAGCAGCTCGGGGGGGGCCAACGGCTGGTTGCCGGGGTAGGAAATCGTCACGCTCGTGGTCTCCGCTCACACCCGTGTCGCAGTGCCGTCGACCCGTGTGGCGTGCACCACCGGGCCCGACATGCGACTGTCTGCGCCGTCCGGGCGAGGATAGTCGTACCCGGGGCCGGCCTGACAACCGTGCCAGGTTACCCATCGGTAAGCTTTGCCGCGGTACGCGCCCCAGCGTAGCTCCGGTACCCCGGAGTTTCTCGCGAGAGAAGGACCTTGATGAGCGAGTTCGACGCCTACCAGGTACCCGAGGAGCACGAGGCTGTCCGCGAGGCGGTCCGCGCGGTGTGCGACGGCAAGGTCGCGCCCAACGCCGCGCTGGCCGATGAGACGGGTGAGTTCCCCCAGGCGTCGTACGACGCGTTGCGCGCGGCCGACTTCCACGCCCCGCACATCCCCGAGGAGTACGGCGGCGCCGGTGCGGACGCGCTGGCCACCGCGATCGTCATCGAGGAGGTGGCCCGCGCCTGCGCGGCGTCCTCGCTGATCCCGGCCGTCAACAAGCTGGGCACCATGCCGCTGCTGCTGGCCGGCTCGGCCGAGCTCAAGCGGCGGTACCTGCCGCCGGTGGCGCGGGGCGACGCGATGTTCTCGTACTGCCTGTCGGAACCGGAGGCCGGCAGCGACGCGGGCTCGATGACCACCCGCGCGGTGCGTGACGGAGACCACTTCGTCCTCGACGGCGTCAAGCGGTGGATCACCAACGCGGGCGTGTCCGAGTTCTACACGGTCTTCGCGGTGACCACGCCGGGCATCGGCGCGCGCGGGATCAGCGCCTTCGTCGTGGAGAAGTCGGACCCCGGGGTCAGCTTCGGGGCACCGGAGAAGAAGCTGGGCATCAAGGGCTCGCCCACCCGCGAGGTGTACCTCGACGGGGTACGCATCCCGGCCGACCGGATGATCGGCGCGGAGGGCGAGGGGTTCCGAGCGGCGATGCGCACGCTGGACCACACCCGGGTCACCATCGCCGCCCAGGCGGTGGGCATCGCGCAGGGCGCGCTGGACTTCGCAAAGCGGTACGTGCAGGAGCGGCGGCAGTTCGGCAAGGCGGTCGCCGAGTTCCAGGGCATCCAGTTCATGCTCGCCGACATGGGTATCAAGCTGGAGGCGGCCCGCCAACTCACCTATGCGGCGGCGGCCAAGTCGGAGCGCGGCGACGCGGACCTGACGTACTTCGGCGCGGCGGCAAAGTGCTTCGCCTCGGACGCCGCCATGGAGATCACGACGGACGCGGTACAGCTGCTGGGCGGGTACGGGTACACGCGGGACTTCCCGGTGGAGCGCATGATGCGCGATGCCAAGATCACCCAGATCTACGAGGGTACCAACCAGGTGCAGCGCATCGTGGCGGCCCGCCAGCTGCTCAAGGACTAGATGCCGAGCTTGTGGGTGGGGGCGTCCGGGTCGACCGGAGGCTCCGGCTGCGGCGACGGGCTGACCGGCGGGCTCACCGGGGCCGGGCTGGTCGGTGCCGCAGGGGCCATGACCGGCGGGGTCATCGGTGGCGGGTACAGCGGGCGGGTCGCGTCCAGCGGCGACTGGGGCGCCGGCTGCGCGGGCGCCGGGTAGCCCGGCTGGTACCCGGCCGGTGGCGGGTAGCCCGGGTTGTACCCGGCGGGCGGTGGGTACGCCACCGGGCCGGCCCCGCTCGCGGGCGCCGGAGCGGCCGGCTGCGCGTACCGGCGCCACCGGCGCGGGCTCAGTACGGTCAGCAGAAGCGGTACCGCCAGTACCAGCGCGACACCGTTGAGCGGCGCGTCGGCCGCCCCGTGCACACCGAGCACCGAGTCGGGCAGCAGCTTGCCGAGGCTCGCGTAGGAGTACAGCGCCCACACCGACGCGGCCAGGTAGAGCAGGCCCGCCAGTACCGGTCCGACCGGCGAGATCCGGGTCAGCACCAGCAGCGCGTAGAGCAGCCCCGCGGCGCCGATGGCCAGGATGCCCAGGGTGGCCTTGACGTAGTCCGGGTGCGGCGCGACGGAGGCGTTCCCCACGGCCTCCACGACGCCGATGCCGGCAAGCAGGTACGCGGCGGGGGCGAGGATGAGCGACAGCACGATGGAGCCCAGGTGGCGCATGGAGCCTCCGTGAGGAGGAGCGGTCACGTCGCCTGGAAGGTACCGCCATGGCGCAACCGGCCGGATCGCATGATCGGCTCGGTCCGGCCACTCCGCCGGTCACAGGCAGCGGAGTGGCCGGCTGTCCTACTTGTCGTCCTCGTCGCGCAGCGGGGTGGACCACGGCGAACCGGCCGGGGTGCGCCCGGCCGAACCCGCCGTCTCGGCGGCCGTCCGATCGGGGTTGACCAGTCGCGTCTGGCTCTCGGTCGTCGTCGAACCGGTCTGCCAGCGGGCGGGTTCGGCCTGAACGGGGATGTTCGACTCGGTCGGCTCCTCGCCGGTACGGGCGGGCAGCGTCTCGGCGCCAGCCGGCCGGAACATGCTGGGGTCGCCGGGGCCGAGTCCGTAAAGCTCCTCGCCGTCCGGGGCCGTACCGGCGGTGGGGGCCGGACCGGTCGCCGGTACCGCCTTCGGCCAGCGGCGCCAGCGGGCGCCGCTGAACAGCGCGACCACGAGCAGGGCGCCGACGATCAGGGTGGTACCCGTGCGTACCGGCAGGGTCGGGTCGGCGTGCTGCCCCGCGATGCTCAACTCCCGGTTGAAGAGGTCCATCAGCCCCTTCGGGTCGATGAGCAGCCACACGTAGCTGGCCACGTACACCACGCCGGTGAGGCCCGCGCCGAGCGGCGAGAACCGGAGCGTGGCGATGAGGCCGATAAGAAGCCCGGCGGCCGCCAGGTAGATCAGCGGCCGGACGAAATCACCGGTATGGAAGGCCTTGGTGCTCTCTGCCTTCGCGAACGCGGCTGCGGACCGGTCCTGCCCGAAGGCGATCAGGATCCAGGCCAGCGGACCGATGACGATCGCGGCGATCAGGGTTCCGATGTGTCGCATACCGCGCACCGTACCGTGTCGGGCAAGCGTGGACACCTGCTGGAGCGCGCGAAGCCGATCAATGTGCGCGGCCCACATAGGGCGGCGGGGACGGCCGGGGCAGGATGGGTGGACCACACGACAAGGTGCGGAGGGTGCGATGAACGCCGGTGACCTGCTCTGGACGCCGCCGACGGACGCCCGGGAACGGTCCCGGGTCGGCGACTTCCTGGCGTGGCTGGAGCGTGAGCGGGGGCTCGCGTTCGACGGGTACCCGGGGCTGTGGGAGTGGTCGACGACCGACCTGTCCGGCTTCTGGGGGGCGGTCTGGGACTACTTCCAGGTGCTCGGGCACACCCCGGCGACCGAGGTACTGGCCGACGCGCACATGCCCGGAGCCCGGTGGTTCCCGGGTGCCACTCTCAACTACGCCGAGCACGTGCTGCGCATGCCCGGCCTGTCCGGCTCGGATCCGGTGGTGTTCGGCCACTCCCAGACCCGGCCGCCGGTGACCCTGGACGCGGACGGGCTGCGCGAGCAGGTCCGGCGAGTACGGGCGGGGCTGGTGCGGCTCGGCGTCGGGCGCGGCGACCGGGTGGCCGCGTACCTGCCGAACATCCCGGAGACCCTGGTGCTCATGCTGGCGACCGCGAGCCTGGGCGCCATCTTCTCCTCGTGCGCACCGGAGTTCGGTACCCGCAGCGTCACGGACCGCTGGAAGCAGATCGAGCCGAAGGTACTCGTGGCGGTCGACGGGTACAGGTATGGCGACAAGCCGGTGGACCGGCGGGTCGAGGTCGCCGCGATCGTCGACGCGCTGCCCTCGGTGGAGCACACGGTTACACTGTCCTACCTGGACGGTGGTGCGCCGGACGGCTGGCGGGAACTGGCCGCACCGACCGACGCGCCGCTGGAGTTCACGCCGGTACCCTTCGACCACCCGCTGTACGTGCTCTACTCGTCGGGTACCACGGGGCTGCCGAAGCCCATCGTCCACGGACACGGCGGCATCCTGCTGGAGCACCTGAAGATGCTCGCGCTGCACCAGGATCTCGGCCCGGGTGACCGGTTCTTCTGGTTCAGCACCACCGGCTGGATGA
This sequence comes from uncultured Micromonosporaceae bacterium, assembly GCA_964645345.1. GTDB lineage: Bacteria > Actinomycetota > Actinomycetes > Mycobacteriales > Micromonosporaceae > Rugosimonospora. The sequence continues at coordinate 13,111 of CAZYCD010000096.1, read as the reverse complement.
TGTGGAACTACCTCGCCTCGGGGCCGGCGGTCGGCGCCGCGGTCGTGCTGTTCGACGGCAACCCGGTGTACCCCGACCCGGCAGCCCTGTGGCGGTTGGCGGGCGAGGTGGGTATCACCTACTTCGGCACGTCCGCGCCCTTCCTGCTGGCCTGCCGCAAGGCCGGTGTGGTCCCCGCGGACCTGCTCGGGGGCCGGCTGCGCGGGCTCGGCTCGACCGGCGCGCCGCTGCCGCCCGAGGGCTTCGCGTGGGTGTACGAGGCGGTGGGCCGCGACATCCTGCTCGCCTCGCTGTCCGGCGGTACCGACGTATGCACCGGCTTCGTCGGCGGCTCGCCGCTGCTGCCGGTACACGCGGGCGAGATCGCCTGCCGCGCGCTCGGCGCGCGGGTCGAGGCCTTCGACGCCCGGGGGCGTCCGGTCATCGGCCAGCTCGGGGAGCTGGTCATCACCGCGCCGATGCCGTCCATGCCGGTCGGCTTCTGGGGCGACGAGACCGGCGAGCGGTACCGCGAGGCCTACTTCGACGTGTACCCCGGCGTGTGGCGGCACGGCGACTGGATCACCATTACCGAACGGGGTACCTGCGTGATCACCGGCCGCTCCGACGCCACCCTCAACCGGGGCGGGGTACGGCTGGGCACCTCGGAGTTCTACTCCGTCGTCGAGGGGCTGCCCGAGGTGGTGGACTCGGTGGTCGTGCACCTCGAGGACGACGCGGGCGGCGCCGGGGAGCTGCTGCTGTTCGTGGTACTCGCCGACGGGGTCGAGCTGGACGACGCGATGCGCGCCCGGATCGCCCGGGAGCTGCGCTCGGCACTGTCGCCCAGGCACGTACCCGACGAGATCCACCAGGTGCGAGCGGTACCCAGGACACTGTCGGCCAAGAAGCTCGAGGTACCGGTGAAGAAGATCCTGACCGGTACCCCGGTGGACGCGGCGGCCGCCCGCGGCGCGCTGGCCAATCCCGAGTCCCTGCACGCCTTCGAGGAGCTGGCGCGGCGGCGGGCCGGGAGCGCCTAGAGCACGCGGGTGACCCGCTCGGCGGCGACCCTCGCCGCCAGCCGCCCGGCGTCGAAGTGCCCACATAGGACGGTGCTGGCCCGCGCCGCCAGCGGGGCGAGCAGCCAGTCGACCGGGTCCGGGTGGGCCGCCACGTCGATGAGCACCCGGTCGCCCGGGGCGAGTCCGAGGTCGGTGGCGCGCCGCTCCGCGTCGGCGCACAGCGCGCCCTGGTCCCGTACCCGCACCCCGGCGAACCGGTCGCCGAACCCGCGTACCTCGACCGAGAAGTCCTGGTACCCGGGTGGCACCTCGCGCAGCGGCAGCCCGAGCGGGTGTAGCCCGAGCGCGTACCGGTCGCCGACAGTAACCTCGCCGGCGCGCCCGGCGGCGACGAACGCGACGTCGGCGGCCGAGTCCCCGCCGCCGGCCGGCGGGCTGGTGAGGATCACCGACAGGCCGGCCGACCAGCAGCCGACCAGCACCGCGGCGGTCTGCCAGTGCGGCGGCAGAAGCACCAGCGCCCGGTCGCCCGGGCCGAGGCCGGCGCCGTCGACCAGCAGGTTCGCGGTCTTCGCCACCCAGTTGGCCAGGGTCGCGCCGGACAGTTCGGTGCGCTCACCGGTGCCGTCGTCGTACCAGGTGAGCAGCGGTCGCGTCGGGTCGGCCGCGACGGCCCGGGACAAGAGTTCGCTGACGGTGTCCATCAGCGCACGTCTACCACACTGCACCCATCGTCGCTCGGCCGTGGTCGCTTTCCGCGCCGCGGACGAACGCCGGCTGTGCCGGCTCCGCCGGCGTCGCCGGCCGGCGGTCGGATCTCGCGCTGCGTGCAGCGGTCGGCTGCCATCGGCAACTGTCAGGGTTCCGGCCGGCACAGGTTCGGGTGAAGGTCGCGTTGCGGTCACTGGGACGCAGCATGGCGGGCGTAGGCTTGGTGACGAAGTTCTCATGGGCGTAGAAGGAGTTGGCCAGTGACCGGCGGTCGAGCCACCCGCGTGTTAGTCGACGCGACCAGCGTCCCCGCGGACAGGGGCGGCGTGGGTCGCTACGTTGACGGGTTGCTCAAGGCCCTCAACGCTCTCGACGCGGACGTGGCGGTGGTGTGCCAGCGTACCGACGCGGAGCGTTACGGACGGTTACTGTCCAATGCCGAGGTGATCGGCGCGCCGGCGGCGGTGGCCCACCGCCCGGCGCGCCTGGCCTGGGAGCAGACCGGCCTGCCGCTGCTCGCCCAGCAGGTCGGCGCGAAGGTGCTGCACTCGCCGTTCTACACGTGCCCGCTGCGGGCCGCAGCGCCGGTGACCGTGACGGTGCACGACGCGACGTTCTTCACTGAGCCGGAGCACTACGACAAGTCGAAGCGGACCTTCTTCCGCAGCGCCATCAAGACCTCGCTGCGGCGGGCGGCCCGGGTGATCGTGCCCAGCAAGGCCACCAGGGACGAACTGATCCGGCTGCTGGACGCCGACCCGACCCGGATCGACGTGGCCTACCACGGTGTCGACCAGGACGCCTTCCACGCGCCGAGCGACGACGAGAAGGCCCGGGTGCGGGCCAGGCTCGGGCTGGGCCAGACGCCCTACATCGCCTTCCTCGGGGCCAAGGAGCCGCGCAAGAACGTGCCGAACCTCATCCGCGGCTGGGTGGCAGCGGTCGCGGACCGCCCCGAGCCGCCAGCGCTGGTGGTCGCCGGCGGCTCCGGGCACGACGACGAGATCGACCAGGCGGTCGCGGAGGTACCGGCCAACCTCCGCCTGCTGCGCCCCGGCTACCTGCGCTACGCCGACCTGCCCGGTTACCTGGGCGGTGCGCTGGTCGCGGCGTACCCGTCGCACGGCGAGGGCTTCGGCCTGCCGATCCTGGAGGCCATGGCGTGCGGCGCGCCGGTACTCACCACGCCCCGGCTCTCCCTGCCCGAGGTCGGCGGCGACGCGGTGGCCTATACCGGGGAGGGCCCCGAGGAGATCGCCCGCGACCTGGGCGCCCTGCTGGACGACGAGGCGCGCAGGCTGGATCTCGCCAAGGCCGGCTCGGACCGGGCCAAGGAGTTCACCTGGGAGTCCAGCGCCGAGGTGCACCTCGCGTCCTGGGCCCGGGCGGCGTCTGCCTGACGGGGCCCGGGCGGGTCGACATCCGTCCATATCTGCCGCTATCAGTGGGTACGTCCACCCCACCGAGGTGGCGTTGGAGACCGGCCGGCATGATGGGTCAATGCTCTACGTGGTAGTCCCCGCCGGTGGCAGCGGTACCCGCCTGTGGCCGCTGTCCCGCGCCGACAACCCCAAGTTCCTGCACGCGCTCACCGGCAGCGCCTCGACCCTCCTGCAGGCGACCGTCGAGCGGGTCGCCCCGCTGGCCCCGCCGGACCGGATCTACGTGGTGACCGGCGTCGCACACGCGGCCGGAGTGGCCCGCCAGCTTCCGTCGGTACCGGCCGAGAACATCCTCGTGGAGCCGTCCCCACGGGACTCCTGCGCGGCGATCGCGCTGGCCGCCGCCCTGATCGCGCGGCGCGACCCGACCGCGGTCATGGGCTCCTTCGCCGCCGACCACCTGGTACGCGACGGCGAGGGGTTCATCAGCGTGCTGCGTGAGGCCGTTGCCGGCGCGCAGCAGGGCCTCCTGATGACGGTGGGCATCACCCCGACGCATCCGGAGACCGGGTACGGGTACCTGCAGTGCGGTGAGATGCTCGCCGAACCGGTACGCCGGGTCGACGAGTTCAAGGAGAAGCCGTCGTACCCGGTGGCCCGCTCCTATGTGGAGTCCGGCCGGTACCTGTGGAACGCGAGCATGTTCGTCTGGCGGGTGGACGTGTTCCTCGGCGAACTGGCCCGCCAGCAGCCCGAGCTGCACGCCGGGTTGAACCGGATCGCGGAGGCGTGGCTGACCCCGGACCGCGACCGGGTGCTCGGCGAGGTGTGGCCGACGCTGCCGAAGATCTCGGTCGACTACGCCGTTATGGAGGGCGCCGCCAGGGCCGGGCTGGTCGCGACGGTACCGGGCGACTTCGGCTGGAACGACGTCGGCGACTTCGACACGCTCGGCGCCGTGCTGCCGGGTGACGAGCACGGCAACGTGGTGGTCGACCCGGGTGAGGCCGCGGACAAGCCGGACGTGCTCCTGGTCGACTCGACCGGGGTCGTGGTGGTGCCCCACTCGGGTCGGCTGATCGCCGCGCTCGGGCTGTCCGGGATGATCGTGGTGGACACGCCCGACGCGGTACTGGTCTGCCCGCGCGACCGGGCCCAGGACGTCAAGACGCTGGTCGACCGGCTCAAGGAACGGGGCGACGACCGCCTGGTCTGAGCCGGCTCGGCGCCCGGTCTCAGCTAGCGGGTCGCCGGCAGGCCGAGGGCGAGCACGCCGAGCGCGATCCGGCCGGGCGGCAGGTCCACCGGAAGCGCACGGGTACCGGCCAGCCAGGCGCTGAGTATCCCGGCCGAGGCGAGCACGCTGCGCAGCCGGTGTACCGCCGCCCCCGCCCGGGCCAGCGCCAGCGGGTCCGTATCGGCGGCCGCGTGCGGCACCAGTACCCGCGCCGTGTTCGCCGGCATCCCGGCCTTCACCGGCATCTCCGCGAAGCCCGCGAAGCCGTCCAGCGAGGTGACCGCGTCCAGGGCGGCGTGCAGTACCGCGTCGTCCAGCGGACCGTCCGCGAACTCGTCCACATTGGACAGTGTCGCCGCGGCGCGCATGCCGGCCGCCCGGGCCTCGGCGGTACCGAGGGAGAACAGGTCGTGCTCCGCGCCGCGTACCAGCGGCCGGGCGCCGGGACCGTCCGCGGCGCCGGTCGCGGTCAGCCCGCGCACCACCGCCACCGGTACCTGGTCGTACTTGCCCTTCACGAGTTCGGCGGCGCCGGCCAGCTCGTCGATGACGGCCATCTGGGTCAGCTGCAGCTCGTTGCCGTAGGCGTCGTGCTCGCCCCGGTAGTCACGCAGCGCGTCGATGCCGGCCGCGCCCAGGGCCACGTCGGTCAGCCCGTTGCGCCACGGCCGGCCCATGGTGTCGCTGACGACGACCGCCACGTCCAACCCGTACCGGTCGCGCAGCGCCGCCCGCAGCGCCCGCGCCGAACCGTCCGGGTCGACCGGCAGCAGTACCAGGTGCTCCCTGTCCACATTGGACGCGTCGATGCCGGCGGACGCCATGACGAACCCGTGGCGGGTCTGTACGATCCGGGTTTGCCCGCGGCGGGCGACGGTCCGCGCGGTCTCGGCGAGCAGCGCCTCATCCCGTGCCGCCGCCCGCTCCGGTCCGCCTGCCGGTACGGCCACCAGTCGCCCCTCGGCCTTGGAGACGATCTTGCTCGTCACCACCAGCACATCGCCGTCGGCGAGCCAGGGTGCGGCGGTGGTGATGAGCGCGGCGAGGTCGTCGCCGGGCCGTACGTCACCGATCCCGCGAACCGGTAGCACTTCCAGGGTCACCTGATCTCCTCTGCGAGGGCGAGGGCCTGCTCGACGATGGCCAGTGTGGCCTGTTCGTCGGTCATCCACAATGGACAGTCGCGGACCGTCACGCCGGGGACGCCGGTACCGGCGTCGGCCGCGTCCACCAGCCAGCCGTCGAGGATGCCGTCGGCGGACCGGGAGCCGTAGAGCGAACCGACGCCCTCGGCCGTCACCGGTACCGACATCGCGGCTAGGCACTTGTCGGCCATCCCGCGCACGGGTGCGCCACCGATGATCGGGGACACCCCGACGATGGGCGCGGTACCCGAGACGAGCGCGTCGCGCAGCCCGGCGACCGCGAGGATCGGGGCGATGGACACGACCGGGTTGCTGGGCGCGACGAGTACCACGTCGGCCGCGTCGAGGGCGTCGACGGTACCGGGGGCCGGCTTGGCGGACTCGGCGCCGACGAACACGAAACGCTGCGCGGGCAGCCCCGCCCGGTACCGGACCCACCACTCCTGGAAGTGGATCGCGCGCTCCGGCTCGGGTACCACGACGTGGGTCTCCAGCCGGTCGTCGGTGGCCGGCAGCAGTCGCACGCCCGGCTGCCACCGGTCGCACAGCGCCGCGGTCACCGCCGACAGCGGGTAGCCCGCGTCGAGCATCCTGGTCCGCACCAGGTGCGTGGCCACGTCCTTGTCGCCGAGTCCGAACCAGGTCGGCTCGGCGCCGTATGCAGCCAGTTCGGACTTGACCGTCCACGTCTCGCCGGCCCGCCCCCAGCCGCGCTCGGCGTCCGCGCCCCCGCCCAGCGTGTACATGACGCTGTCCAGATCGGGGCAGATCCGCAGTCCGTGCAGGGTCACGTCGTCGCCGACGTTGACGATCGCGGTGACCTCGGCGCCGGTCGCCCGTACCCCCTGAAGGAAGCGGGCCCCGCCGATGCCGCCCGCCAGTACCACGATCCGCATGCCGCCATCCTGCCGCAGCCGGCGCCGTGTGCCGAGGTCGGCCCGGCCGGGGCCGGGACCGCGCCCCTGCGCCGGCCGGCCGGCGCCCGGCCCGGCGTGGCCTCCGGTCAAAACGGCCTATCCGGCGCGCCCACCCAAATCCGCGCAGGGCTCCGCCCAGCGTTAGGCTCGCCCGGAACCTGCCGACGTTGTCCGAGGGGGAGCTGTGAGCCAGCCTGCCGAACCGTCGTACCACCCCGCCAGTACGCCGTCCTCGGCGCCGGCCGTGGCACCGGCCCCGGCGGCCGCGCCGGGGGAGAAGGACGCCGTCACGTTCACCGCGCCGTACCGCGAGGTCGGCGCGCTGATCCTGGTCGGTGCGGCCTCGGTGCTGCTGTTCCTCGCGTTCGTGAACATGTTCGTGGTGTTCGACGGGTTCGGCTCGTTCTTCGGGCTGCGCGCCGAGGGCTCGTTCGACGCGTTCGTCGGCGTGTGGTCGATCGTCCTGCCGATCGCGGCGGTCATGCTCGCCACCCACGTCAAGCCGGTGGCCAAGCAGGCTCGGCTGATCACCGCGGTCGCGCTCGTTGACTACGCCGTGGCCGCGCTGTTCGGCATCATCACGCTGTTCGCCAGCTTCATCCACGAGTTGCAGGGGCAGGCCAACCTCGGAATCAACGGCTCGTTCCGCACGGCGTTCGTTGGGCTGCTCACCCATCTGGTCATGCTGGGCCTGCTGGCGTTCGCGGCGTTCCTGGTCTGGCGCGTCTGGCAGGGCGTGTACGCGACCCCGCGGCCGGCGCCGGGTTACCCGCAGGGTTACGGCTACGGCCAGCCGGGCCAGTACGGCCAGTACCCCCAGTACGGCCAGCCCGGCCAGCCCGGCCAGTACGGCCAGCCTGGCCAGTACGGCCAGCCGGGCCAGTACGGCCAGCCGGGCCAGTACGGGCAGCCCTACGGCCAGCCCGGCCAGTACGGGCAGCCCTACGGCCAGCCCGGCCAGCCGCAGTACCCGGGCGCATACGGCCAGCCCGGGCAGCCGACGACCTACGGCCAGCCCGGCGGGAACCAGCCGGCCTACCCCGGTTCGTACCCGCCGCCCGGCGGCGAGCCGTCCGCGCCCGCCGCGCCCGGCCCGTACCAGAGCTACCCTCCGGCCGAGCCGTTCGCCCCGTCCGCACCCGCGTCCGGGGCTCCGGCGTCCGGCGCTCCCGCGCCCTCCGGCGGCCCCGCCGACAGTGGGCCGGCCGAGAGCGGGCCGGCCGACACCGGCTTCGACCGGACCCAGGTCATCCCGCCCGGCGGGCAGCCGGCCGACCACGACTCCACCACCCAGAAGTGGGGGTGACCAGCACCACCGGATCGCCCGCGGCCGCCCCGCATCGCGCCGGTCCGGGGCCGGCATAGGCTGCAGGGGATGTCTTCGAACTCCACTCCCGGCCCGGCCCCGCTCGCCGCGGAGCCGGGCCGCGACACGCCTGTGGCCGGGCTGCGCCGCGCGCTGCGCCGGGCCGCCGACGGTCGGACGCTGGACGCGGCCGAGGCCGAGGTGCTGCTCGCCGCGCGCGGCGCGGACCTCGACGAGTTGCTGTCCGCCGCCGGTACTGTGCGGGACGCCGGGCTGCGCGAGGCCGGCCGGCCCGGGATCGTCACGTACTCGCGGAAGGTCTTCATCCCGCTCACCCGGCTGTGCCGCGACCGTTGCCACTACTGCACCTTCGTCACCGTGCCGCACCGCCTGACTGCGCCGTACCTGGAGCGCGACGAGGTGTTGGCGATCGCCGCCGCCGGCGCCGCGCAGGGCTGTAAGGAGGCCCTCTTCACCCTCGGCGACCGGCCGGAGGAGCGCTGGCCGGTGGCGAAGGAGTGGCTGCACGAGCGTGGCTACGAGTCCACTGTGGACTATCTGCGGTCGTGTGCCGTCGCGGTACTGGAGGAGACGGGCCTCCTGCCCCATCTGAATCCGGGCGTGCTGTCCTGGGCCGAGCTGCAGCGGCTCAAGCCGGTCGCGCCGAGCATGGGCATGATGCTTGAGACCACGGCGACCCGGCTGTGGTCGCAGCCTGGCGGCCCGCACTACGGCTCGCCGGACAAGGAACCCGCCGTGCGACTGCGGGTACTGGAGGACGCCGGGCGGGTCGGTGTGCCGTTCACCACCGGCATCCTCATCGGTATCGGCGAAACCCGGGCCGAGCGGGCTGAGTCGCTGTTCGCGATCAGGCGCGTTGCCCGCGAGTACGGGCACATCCAGGAAGTCATCGTGCAGAACTTCCGCGCCAAGCCGGACACCGCCATGCGCGCGATGCCGGACGCGGAGCTGGAGGAGCTGGCCGCGACCGTGGCGGTCGCCCGGCTGGTACTCGGGCCGAAGGCACGCATCCAGGCCCCGCCGAACCTGGTGGACGAGGAGTATGCGCTGCTGCTGCGCGCGGGCATCGACGACTGGGGCGGCGTCTCGCCGGTGACCCCGGACCACGTCAACCCGGAGCGGCCCTGGCCGCAGATCGAGGAGCTGGCCCGGCGCACCGCGGAGGCCGGCTTCACGCTGCGGGAGCGGCTGACCGTCTATCCGGAGTACGTGCGGCGCGGCGAGCCGTGGCTGGACCCCCGGCTGGCCGCTCACGTGTCGGCACTGGCCGACGCCGGTACCGGGCTGGCGGTCGAGGGTGCCGGGCCGGTGGGGCTGCCGTGGCAGGAGCCGGACGAGGCGCCAGGCGGCCGGGTCAACCTGCACGTCGAGGTGGACACGGTGGGCCGCACCGCCGACCGGCGCTCCGACTTCGATGCGGTCTACGGCGACTGGTCCGAGGTGGCCGCGCACGCCGCCCGTACCGGTGCGGCGGCTTCCCGGCTGGACTCCGACGTGGTCGCCGGGCTCAAGCTGGCCGGCTCCGACCCGGCCGCCCTGCTGCGCCCCGAGCACGAGGCCGCCGCCCTGGCCCTGTTATCCGCCGACGGTACCGCCCTGGATGAGCTGGCCCGGATCGCCGACGACCTGCGCCGCGAGACGGTCGGCGAGGACGTGACCTACGTGGTCAACCGGAACATCAACTTCACCAACGTCTGCTACGTCGGCTGCCGGTTCTGCGCGTTCGCTCAGCGGGAGCGGGATGCGGATGCCTACCGGCTCTCCGCCGAGCAGGTCGCCGACCGCGCCGAGGAGGCCTGGCGGGACGGCGCGACCGAGGTGTGCATGCAGGGCGGTATCGACCCGAAGCTGCCCGCCGGCGGGTACGCCGAGCTGATCCGGGCGGTCAAGCGTCGGGTACCGGGGATGCACGTGCATGCCTTCTCGCCGATGGAGATCGTCACCGGGGCCGCGAAGGCGGGGGTACCGGTCCGGGACTGGCTGGTACAGCTGCGCGAGGCCGGGCTGGACACCATCCCGGGTACGGCGGCTGAGATCCTCGACGACGACGTCCGCTGGGTACTGACGAAGGGCAAGCTGCCGGCCGCCACCTGGATCGAGGTGGTGAGCACCGCCCACGAGCTGGGCATCCGCTCGTCGGCGACGATGATGTACGGCCACGTCGACCACCCGGGCCACTGGCTCGGCCACTTCCGGGTGCTGGCCGGCATCCAGGACCGTACAGGCGGCTTCACCGAGTTCGTCGCCCTGCCGTTCGTGCACCAGAACGCGCCGATCTACCTGGCCGGCATCGCCCGGCCGGGCGCCACCTGGCGGGAGAGCCGGGCGGTGCACGCGATGGCCCGGGTACTGCTGCACGGGCGGATCGCCAACGTGCAGTGCTCATGGGTCAAGCTCGGCGACGAGGGTACGGTCGCGATGCTGAACGGCGGCGCCAACGATCTGGGCGGCACGCTGATGGAGGAGACGATCTCCCGGATGGCCGGGTCCGAGCACGGCTCCGCCCGTACCGTCGCCCAGCTCACCGCGATCGCCGCCAAGGCCGGCCGGCCGGCCCGGCAGCGCACGACCACCTACGCCGTCTGATCGGCGCGTCGCCCCGCGACGAGCCGGCCGCACTGCCCGAACGGCGCCCGAGCGTTACCTGAGGCCGCTCCCGATCGATAGGGAAGCGGCAGGTACCGACGAGGACCCCCCCGAACGGCTCCATTTATCAGGTTCGGCTTGACGGCGCACGCATTACACGCGTGTAATTTCACTGGGGTTGTTCGAGTGGGGCGGGCAAATCGCCACCGATCGGACTTGTGGAGGGGATGGCCTTCCGTGTGGGGGTGCGTCGGCACCGCGGCCGGCGCGGAAGAAGGAGGCACGTAGATGGACGGCCGAGTCGAAGCGGTCGACCTCCTGGGCGACGCTCCGGAGTGGCAGGAGCGGGCACTGTGCTCGCAGACCGACCCGGAGGCGTTCTTCCCAGAGAAGGGGGGCTCGACGCGCGAGGCCAAGCGGATCTGTTCCCGCTGCGAGGTCAAGGCCGAATGCCTTGAGTACGCGCTGGGCCACGACGAACGGTTCGGCATCTGGGGGGGACTGTCGGAGCGGGAGCGTCGCCGACTCAAGCGCAGGGCGGCCTGACCAGGCTTTGATCGGCGGCGGAGCACCCGGTGGGTCAAGCTCCGCCGCCGTCGCCTGTCAGCCGCGCAGCTTGTCGGAGCGGCGCCTGGCCGCGTTCGTCAGCCCAGGTCTTCGGGGTCCACGCCCAGCAGGTTGGCGACCTGCTCGATGATCACATCGTGGATGAGGTCGGCCAGGTCCTCGCGGTCCGCCGCGCGGAACTCCAGCGGCCGGCGGTACAGCACGATCCGGGGAGGTAGCCCGGTACGGCCGGTACCGCCAGGGAGCAGCCGGGCCAGGGGCACCTCGCCGTCCTCCAGCACGTCGGAGTCGTACACGTTGAGGTCCGGGGGGACCTCCTCGACCGCGAACTCGACGCCGGCCAACTCCTTGGCGAAGCGCCGCTCCAGCGCCTCGACTGTGTCCAGTACAAGATCGTCGAAAAGTTCGGCCTTTGTCCTGCTCAGGGGCACATTCGCCGGTACCAGTCGGCCACGCAGGCCCCTCCCGTGCCGGTCGCGCCGCGGGCGCCGGCCGGGTCCGCCGGGCGAGGTGCGGGGCTCGGGGCTGGTCACGTCGCCAGCGTAGCCCTCGGCGGCGGGGGCGGGCGGGGGCCGGTGCGACCGGCGTGTCGCGTCGCATCCGGACTTCGGCGCGCCGCGGGGGAGATACCGTGCCGCAGTGAGGTCCGCACGGCGTTGTTCCCGGAACGGCTGCCCCCGGTCGGCCGTTGCGACGCTGACGTATGTCTATGCCGACTCGACCGCCGTGGTCGGGCCGCTGGCCGCGTTCGCCGAGCCGCACACCTACGACCTGTGCGAGCAGCACGCCCGCAGCCTGACCGCGCCACGCGGCTGGGACCTGGTTCGGCACGACGGAGACTTCGACCCGCCGCCACCGACCAGCGACGACCTGGTGGCCCTGGCCGAGGCCGTGCGTGAGGCGGGACGGTCCGGGCGCCGCGAGGACGACGGCGCGCCGCCGAACCCGTCGATGGGCCGGCGCGGCCACCTGCGGGTGATCCCACCGCCCCGCTGAGCCCGCCCGCAGGGCGCCCGTCCGGCACATCGCGCCGCGCCGGCCTGGGTCGCGCGTACCCGGCGCCGCCCGCTCAGCCGCCGAGCAGGCGGTCGAACACCGCCGCGGTACGGGACGGCCGGCCGGTACGCGCCTCGGCCGCGTCGGCGGCGATCATCGCCCGGAGCGTGGCGTTGACGGCCAGGTAGCGCAGCGGCTCCGGCTCCCAGCGGCGCGAGCGGTGCCCGACCCAGGGCAGCCGGACCAGTTCGGAGCCGCGGCGCAGGATCAGGTCGGCAAGAGTACGGCCGGCGAGGTTCGCCGTCGCCACCCCGTCGCCCACGTACCCGCCGGCCCAGCCCAGGCCGGTACGCCGGTCCAGGCCCACCGAGGCCGACCAGTCCCGGGCCACCCCGAGCGGCCCGCCCCACGCGTACTGGATCCGGACGCCGGCCAGGATCGGGAACAGTTCGACGAGGGTACGGCGCAGGGCGGTGAACACGGCCGGTACCCGGTCGAAGTCCGGCCGGATCCGGGAGCCGTAGTGGTACGGGGCGCCCCGGCCGCCGAAGGCCAGCCGGCCGTCGGCGGTACGCTGCCCGTAGATGATCAGGTGCCGATAGTCGCCGAAGGTCTCCCGGGCGGCCAGCCCGATCTCGTCCCAGACGGAGTCCGGTAGCGGCTCGGTCGCGACCATCAGTGAGTACACCGGGATCAGCGCGCGGCGCAGTCCGGGAAGCTCGGGTGTGTACCCCTCGGTCGCCCGTACCACGACTTCCGCGTGGACCGTCCCTTGTGGAGTGAACACGGTACGGGGCGCCAGCGCGGACGCCCGGGTAGCCTCGTGGATCCGTACCCCGCGCCGCTCCACGGCGGCGGCCAGCCCCCGCGCCAGCCGGGCCGGCTGGATGGCCGCGCAGTCCGGGGTGAAGGTCCCGCCGAGGACCCCGGTGGCGGCACACCGCGCGGACGCCTCCGAAGCGTCCACAAGGGACAGCCCGAGCCCGTACCGGTCGGAGACCGCCACCTCCTCGCGCGCCCGGGCGAGCTGGGCCGGTGACCTGGCGAGCATGACCGTACCGCCCTTGGCGTAGTGACAGTCGATCCCCTCGGCTGCGGCCACCCGCCCCACTTCGTCCACCGTGGACACCATGGCCCGGTGCATCGCGAGCGCCGCGTCCCGCCCGTACCGGCGTTCCATGGCGGGTACCGACATCGGCAGCAGCGCCGAGCACCAGCCGCCGTTGCGCCCGCTGGCCC
>CAZYCD010000095.1:0-17580 GCA_964645345.1 uncultured Micromonosporaceae bacterium | reverse complement strand
CGGGGCAAGAAGGACAACTTCTGGTCGATGGGCATCCCCGGCCCGTGCGGACCCTGCTCCGAGCTGTACCTCGACCGCGGGCCGGAGTACGGCAGGGAGGGCGGCCCGGAGGTCGACGAGGACCGGTACATGGAGTTCTGGAACCTCGTCTTCATGCAGTACGAACGGGGGCCTGGTACCGACAAGGAGAACTACCCGATCCTCGGCGAGCTGCCGGCCAAGAACATCGACACCGGCATGGGCCTGGAGCGGATCGCGTCGATCCTGCAGGGCGTCGACAACCTCTACGAGATCGACGAGGTGCGCCCGATCCTGGACCGCGCGGCCGAGATGACCGGCAAGGTCTACGGCGCCCACTCCGGTCACGCGGCCAACCAGTCCCACCCGGACGACGTGCGGCTGCGGGTCATCGCCGACCACGTGCGTACCGCGCTGATGCTGATCGGCGACGGGGTGACCCCGGCCAACGACGGGCGCGGGTACGTGCTGCGGCGGATCCTGCGCCGGGCGATCCGCGCGGTCCGGCTCCTGGGCTGGAACGCGCCGGCCCTGCCCGAGCTGCTGCCGGTCGCCAAGGACTGCATGTCGCCGTCCTACCCGGAGCTTGCCGGGGACTACGACCGGATCAGCCAGTACGCGTACGGCGAGGAGGAGCAGTTCCTCGCGACTCTGCGCCAGGGCACGGTGATCCTTGACCAGGCGGTGGCCGACGCGAAGGGTTCCGGCGGCAAGCAGATCCCGGGTGACAAGGCGTTCACCCTGCACGACACGTACGGGTTCCCGATCGATCTCACCCTGGAGATCGCGGGCGAGCAGGGCCTGTCGGTCGACCAGGAGGAGTTCACCCGACTGATGACCGAGCAGCGCCGCCGGGCCAAGGCGGACGCGCAGGCGCGCAAGACCGGGCACGCCGACCTGTCGGCCTACCGCGAGGTGCTGGAGGCGGGCGGCAAGGTCGAGTTCACCGGGTACCACGAGGTGTCCCGGGAGAGCCGGGTGCGCGCTCTGCTGTCCGGCGGCAACGGGCTGGCGGCGGCGGAGGAGGGCGAGACGGTCGAGCTGGTGCTCGACGCGACCCCGTTCTACGCCGAGGGCGGCGGCCAGCAGCCGGACGGCGGCACGATCACCGTCGGCGGCGGCCAGTTTGAGGTCCTCGACGTGCAGTCGCCGGTACCGGGCCTGATCATCCACCGGGGCCGGGTCGTGCGCGGCCAGATCCAGGTCGGCGAGGACGCCTTCGCGGAGATCGACATCAAGCGCCGCCGGGCGATCTCCCGGGCGCACACCGCGACCCACCTGGTGCACCAGACCATGCGACTGTTCCTCGGCGAGTCCGCGACCCAGGCGGGTTCGCTCAACGCGCCGGGCCGGCTGCGGTTCGACTTCAATACCCCCGCCCCGGTTCCGGCGTCCGTGCTGCACGACGTCGAGGCGCAGGTCAATGAGGTGCTGATGAGCGACCTCGAGGTGCACGCCTTCATCACCTCGCTGGCCGAGGCCAAGTCGCTGGGGGCCGTCGCACTGTTCGGCGAGAAGTACGGCGACCAGGTACGCGTCGTGGAGGTCGGCGACTACGCCCGGGAGCTGTGCGGCGGTACCCACGCGGCCCGCTCGGGCCAGCTCGGCCTGGTCAAGATCCTGCACGAGTCCTCGATCGGCTCGGGCGTGCGCCGGGTCGAGGCCCTCGTCGGTACCGACGCCTTCGACTTCCTGGCCCGCGAGCACCTGCTGGTGTCCCGGCTGGCCGAGCTGTTCCGGGTACCCAACGAGCAGGTCGCCGAGCGTGTGGAGCACACGGTTACGGCACTGCGGGACGCGGAGAAGGAGCTGGAGAAGCTGCGGGCGGCGGCCGTCATGGGCAACGCCTCGGGGCTGGCCGACTCGGCGCGGGACGTGGGCGGGGTCGCGTTCGTGGGTACCGAGGTTCCGCCCGGTACCGGCGCCAACGACGTGCGTACCCTCGCCCAGGAGATCCGTGGCCGGGTCCCGGCGGCGCATCCGGCGGTGGTGGCGGTGGCGGCCCGGGCCGGCGGCAAGGCGTCCCTGGTGGTGGCCGTCAACGGCGCGGGCCGGGATCGGGGCCTGTCAGCCAGCGACCTGGTCAAGGGCGCGCTGTCCGGTCGCGGGGGCGGCAACGCCGATCTGGCCCAGGGCGGCGGCGTACCCGAGGCGGACGCGCCGAAGCTGCTGGCCGCGGTCGAGGCGTTGATTGCCCGCTGAGCACGGTGACCGCCCCGACCGGGCCGCGCCCGGTCGGGGCGTCCGGCTCGGGGTGGATGTCGGAAAGGTCAGAGTTGGCATCGCGCGGAGCGATCCGGATGGGATCCTAGCGACTCCGCTGACCACCCTGCGCCGGGACCTGACCGGCGAAGAACCCGCTGATATAACCACAGTTGCCGCATTGGTGGTGGAGTACGAGGCCGTCGAGGTGATCGTCGGGCTCCCGGTCACCCTGGCCGGCCGCGAGGGCCTCGCCGCGGCGGAGGTGCGCGACTACGCTGCGTCACTATCGCGCGCTGTGCAGCCAATTCCCGTACGGTTGACCGACGAGAGGATGACCACGGTGGTCGCCTCCCGTAGGCTGTCCGAGCGAGGCGTCCGGGGACGGCGCCATCGAGCAGTTGTCGACCAGGTAGCCGCTGTGGAGATTCTGCAGGGCTGGCTCGACAACCAGCGGAGGCGGGTATAGATGATCGACGACCTGGAGCTGTCGTTCGAGGACGATTACGACCGGGGTCGGCATCGTCGTGGCCGGGGCGGCAGGCCGGCTCCCCGCCGCCCGCGCAAGCGCCGGGGCCGTTCGTTCGTGGCGCTGTTGCTGACCCTGATCCTGCTCGGCGGCCTGGGCGCCGGTGGCTGGTACGGGTTCACCAAGGTCCGGGGCTACTTCACCGTGCAGGACTACGCCGGCGCCGGTACCGGCGACGTGAACGTCCAGGTGGCCGGCGGCGACGGTGGAACGGACATCGCAAACAAACTGGTCACAGCGGGCGTGGTGCGCAGTGCCAAGGCCTTCATCAACGCCTACAACGCCAACCCCGACGCGCAGAAGGTCGAGCCGGGCCTGTACAAGCTGCACAAGCAGATGAAGGCGTCGCTTGCGATGGCGGCCCTGCTGGCCCGGGACAAGGACGGCCGACTGATCAACAAGGCGTCGAACTCGATCACCGTCACCGAGGGCATGATCTCGCTGCAGATCTTCGACAAGCTCTCCAAGGCGACGAACATCCCGATCGACGACTTCAAGAACGCCGCCAAGGACCCGGTCGCCCTCGGCATCCCCGACTGGTGGTTTAAGCGCCAGGACGGCAAGGCGGTGACGCCGTCCATCGAGGGCTTCCTGTACCCGGCGACCTACGAGTTCGACCCGGGCACCGACGCGACGACCATGCTCAAGCGGATGGTGCAGCAGTTCCTGACCGTGACCGGCGACCTTAAGTTCGCCGACACCGTGCAGCCGCTGGGCCTCTCGCCGTACGAGGCGCTGATCGCCGCGTCGATCACCCAGGTGGAGGCGGTGTTCCCGCAGGACATGGCCGGCGTGGCCCGGGTGCTCTACAACCGCGCGTACAAGACCTTCAACTGCAACTGCCTCGGCCTGGACAGCACGGTCAACTACTGGCTACGGGTCACCGGCAAGGAGCCGCTGGACTCGGGGCAGATCGACACGAAGCTCATGCACGACCCGAACAACCCGTACAACACCTACGACAAGCCCGGACTGCCGCCCGGCCCGATCAGCAACCCGGGCAAGGACGCGCTGACCGCCGCGATGAGCCCGGCGGCCTCCGGCAACTACTACTTCCTGGCCATCGACAAGGCCGGCCACACCGCGTTCGCCGCCACGTACTCGGACTTCTGCGCGAAGACGCGGCAGGCGAAGGCCAACGGCGTGTCGATCGGTACCTGCTAGGTGGATCGGTACGGGTCAGGTGGGTGACCGGCCTGGGCGGCGGGCCGCGGTACTCGGCAAGCCGATCGCGCACTCCCTGTCGCCCGTGCTGCACAACAGCGGGTACGCGGCGGCCGGGCTGGTGGACTGGCGGTACACGGCCATCGAGTGTGCCGAGGCGGAGCTGCCCGACCTGTTGGCCGGCCTGGGACCGCAGTGGGCCGGGCTGTCCCTGACCATGCCGCTCAAGGAGGTCGCCCTCGCGGTGGCCGACGAGGTCACCCCGGTCGCCGGGGCGCTCGGGGCGGCCAACACGCTGGTACGCGGCCCGCGCGGCTGGCTGGCCGAGAACACCGACGCGCCGGGAATGGTCGACGCGCTCGCCGCGGTATCGGTGTCCACAGTGGACTCGGTGGCCGTGCTCGGGGCCGGGGGTACCGCCCGGGCGGCGCTCGCCGCCGCGACCCGGCTCGGCTGCACGTCCGTCACCGTCTACGCGCGCCGGCCCGAGGCGGTGGACGAGCTGCGCCTGGTGGCGGACCGGCTGGGCCTGCGACTGTCCCACGTGGACTTCGGGGAGGCGGCCCGGTGCGGGGCGGCCGAACTGGTCATCTCGACGGTGCCCAAGGGGGTCGCCGACGCGGTGCGGGTCGACTGGCGACCGGGCGGGGTGCTGTTCGACGCGATCTACGACCCCTGGCCCACTCCGCTGGCCGCCTCGGCGCAGGCGGCCGGCGTGCGGATCGTCTCGGGCCTCGACCTCCTGCTGGCCCAGGCGGTGCACCAGTTCCGGCTGTTCACCGGGGTACCGGCGCCGGTCGCCGCGATGCGGACCGCACTGTGGGAGGCGGCCGCCCTCCGCTGATCGCCGCGCCGGAGCGTGCCAGACTGGCCGGATGGTGCTGCGCTGGTTGACCGCGGGGGAGTCGCACGGGCCGGCGCTGGTCGCGGTCCTGGACGGTGTTCCCGCCGGGGTCGAGCTGACCAGCGCGCAGATCGCCCGCGAGCTGGGCCGCCGCCGGCTGGGTTACGGCCGGGGCGCCCGGATGTCGTTCGAGCAGGACGAGGTCGAGATCATCGGCGGCCTCCGGCACGGGCTGACGCTGGGCAGCCCCGTCGCCATCCGGGTCGGCAACAGCGAGTGGCCCAAGTGGCAGACCGTGATGGCGGCCGACCCGGTCGACCCGGAGGTGCTGGCGGGGCAGGCGCGCAACGCCCCGCTGACCCGGCCCCGTCCCGGCCACGCCGACCTCGCCGGCATGCAGAAGTACGGGCACACCGATGCGCGGCCGATCCTCGAGCGGGCCAGCGCGCGGGAGACCGCCGCGCGGGTGGCCGTGGGTACCGTGGCCAAGGCGCTGGTGAGCCAGGCGCTGGGCATCGAGATCGTGTCGCACGTGGTGTCGCTGGGCGGCGTCAGTGTGAAGCCGGGCCTGCTGCCGAGGCCCGAGGACGCGCAGCGCATCGACGAGGACCCGCTGCGCTGCCTCGACCCGGAGGCGAGCGTGCGGATGGTCGAGGAGGTCGACGCGGCCAAAAAGGACGCGGACACGCTCGGCGGCATCGTGGAGGTGCTGGCCTACGGGGTACCGCCGGGGCTGGGCAGCCACGTGCAGTGGGACCGGAAGCTGGACTCGCGGCTCGCCGCGGCGCTGATGTCCATCCAGGCCATCAAGGGCGTGGAGATCGGCGACGGCTTCACCCAGGCGCGTTCGCGCGGCTCGCAGGCGCACGACGAGATCGTGCCGACGGCCACCGGAGTGCGCCGGCTGACCGATCGGGCGGGCGGCCTGGAGGGCGGGATCACGACCGGCGAGCCGTTGCGGGTGAAGGCAGCAATGAAGCCGATCTCCTCACTCAACCGGCCACTGTCCACTGTGGACGTCACGACGGGCGAGCCGGCCACCGCGATCAACCAGCGCTCGGACGTCTGCGCGGTACCGGCGGCAGCCGTGGTCGCCGAGGCGATGGTCGCGCTGGTACTTGCCGAGGCGGCGACGGAGAAGTTCGGTGGCGACTCGGTCGCGGAGATCCGGCGCAACCTCGCCGGGTACCTCGAGAATCTGGTGATCCGGTGAGCGCGCCGGCGGCGGTACTCGTCGGTCCCCCGGGGGCCGGTAAGACGACCGTGGGCCTGCTCGTCGCCGGGGCGCTCGGGCTGCCCTTCCGGGACGTGGACGCGGACATCGAGGCGGTCGCCGGCAAGCCGATCCCGGAGATCTTCATCGACGACGGCGAGGAGCACTTCCGCGCGCTGGAGCGGGAGGCGGTCGCCGCCGCGCTGGCCGGCTTCGGCGGGGTACTGGCCCTCGGCGGCGGTGCGGTGCTGGCGCCGGAGAACCGCGAGGCGCTGCGCGGGCACCGGGTGGTATTCCTCTCCGTCGAGCTGGCCGACGCCATCAACCGGGTCGGGCTCGGCGCGGGCCGGCCGCTGCTGGCGATCAACCCCAGGGCGACCATGCGGTACCTGCTGGAGCAGCGCCGGCCGCTGTACGAGGAGGTCGCCTCGGTCACCGTGAAGACCGACGGCCGGACCGCCGAGGACGTGGCCGCCGAGGTGGTTGCCGCGCTCAGCGGGTAGTCACCGGTACCGGCTGGCCCTCGGGGGCGGGTCGGGCGGCAGCGGCACGTCGATCCGGTGCCGGCCCGAGACCGCGGCCACCTTGGCATCGCCCGTGGTGTACCCGGCCGGCCGGGCGCATCCGGTGAGGGCGGCGGTCAGTGCGAGCACGGCCAGCATCGAGACGCCGGTGCGGCGGAGGGCTCCCATACCGGTGACACGCGGCGCAGGCAGGGAAGGTTCCGCCGACCGGTGCGGATAGGCTGTGCGCCGATGAGCGACGTGACCTCGATCCCGGTCGGCGGGGAGCAGCCCTACCAGGTGTTCGTCGGCCGCGACCTGCTGGACGAGCTGCCCGGCCTGCTGCCCGGGGCGGCGCAGGCGGCCGTGCTGCACGCCCCTCCGCTGCGTGCGGTCGCCGACCGGGCGGCCGCCACACTCGACGCGGCGGGTGTCGCGCCGATGCTGGTGGAGGTGCCGGACGCCGAGGCGGGCAAGGCCATCGAGGTCGCGGCGGACTGCTGGGACCGGCTCGGGGCGGCCGGCTTCACCCGTACCGACGCGGTCGTGGGCGTGGGCGGCGGTGCCGTCACCGACCTGGCCGGCTTCGTGGCCGCCTGCTGGCTGCGTGGGGTGCGCGTGGTCCAGGTACCGACCAGCCTGCTCGGCATGGTGGACGCGGCGGTCGGCGGCAAGACCGGGGTGAACACGGCCGCCGGCAAGAACCTGGTCGGCGCGTTCCACCCGCCGGCCGGCGTGCTCT
Source organism: uncultured Micromonosporaceae bacterium (assembly GCA_964645345.1). GTDB lineage: Bacteria > Actinomycetota > Actinomycetes > Mycobacteriales > Micromonosporaceae > Rugosimonospora. The sequence goes on along the minus strand of CAZYCD010000095.1, from coordinate 10,365 downwards.
GCGATATGTCCACATTGGACACCCTGCCGGTGGTCGACCTCGTGGCCGGGCTGGCCGAGGTCGTCAAGTGCGGCTTCATCGCCGACCCGGTGATCCTCGACCTGGTCGAGGAGGACCCGCACAAGCACCTGCGCGAGCTGACCGAGCGGGCGATCCGGGTCAAGGCCAGGGTCGTCTCGGCGGACCTGCGCGAATCTGGGCTGCGCGAAATCCTCAACTACGGGCACACCCTCGGGCACGCGATCGAGCGGCACGAGGGGTACGGGTGGCGGCACGGGCACGCGATCTCGGTCGGGCTGGTGTACGCCGCGGCGCTGGGCCGGCTGTCCGGGCGCCTCGACGGGCCGACCGCGGACCGGCACCGCACCATCCTGTCCGGGCTCGGCCTGCCGGTCGGCTACCCGGCCGCCGCCTGGCCGGCGCTGCGCGCCGCGTTCGGCGTGGACAAGAAGTCACGCGGTGGCACGCTGCGGTTCGTGGTCCTCGACGGCCTGGCCAATCCGGGCATCCTCAGCGGACCCGACGACGAGTTGATGGCCGCGGCGTACCAGGAGGTAGCGGCGTGAAGGTCTACGTGCTCAACGGCCCCAACCTGGGCCGGCTGGGTACCCGGCAGCCGCTGGTGTACGGCTCGACCACGTACGCCGAGCTCGCCGCCGGCTGCGTCGAGGAGGGAAAGCGGCTCGGGCTGGACGTCGAAGTGCGGCAGACGGACGACGAGTCGCGGATGATCGGCTGGCTGCACGAGGCCGCCGACGAGGGCGCGGCCGTGGTGCTCAACGGCGCGGCGTGGACGCACTACTCCTACGCGCTGCGGGACGCCTGCTCGATGCTGCGCGCGCCACTGGTCGAGGTGCATATCTCCAACATCCACGCGCGCGAGGAGTTCCGGCACCATTCGGTGATCTCCGCCGTCGCGACCGGGGTCATCGCGGGGCTCGGGGTCGACGGGTACCGGCTGGCACTGGAGTATCTGGCGCGGGCCCTGGCCTCCTGAGTTTCCCCACCGTTAGCGCGATCTTCGCGCGCCGGACACGGCTGACTGGAATCCTTGCCAGGTGCCGGGGGTGGGCGAGTCCATAGCCGTGCGGCAGTGTCGCCGGCTCGGACTCACCGGCTCGGCGATGATCGCGTTCGGCAGCCTCTCGGCGGGCGCGGTACCCGCGAGGGGCGCCAGTCCGATGCCCGGCCTGGACCGGCTGCGCGGCTTCGAGGGTCCCGGACTCATCTGCGTGTACGCGGGCATTGTGGTGCTCGTGCTCGCCTGGTGGCGGCTCGGCCGCCTGTTCGACCGGCCCGAGCCGCCCGGCCGCCCGGCCCTGTTCGCCACCCTCGCCACCTGGGCGGCACCGCTGGCGATCGCGCCCCCGCTGTTCAGCCGCGACGTCTACAGCTACCTCGCGCAGGGCGTGATGGTCGGCTCCGGCTTCGACGTGTACCGGTTCGGTCCGGCCGCCCTGGGCGGTCCGCTGGCCGTCGAGGTACCGGGCGCCTGGCAGCACGCGCCCGCGCCGTACGGGCCGGTGTTCCTGGCCACCGCGTCGTCGGTCACCGACGTCACGTCCGTGCGGATCGTCGCCGGGGTCCTGGCGATGCGACTGCTCGCGCTGGTGTCGGTGGGCGCTATCGCGGTACTGCTGCCGAGGCTCGCGCAGGCCTGCGGTACCGATCCGGACCGTGCGCTGTGGCTCGCGGTGCTGAACCCGCTTGTCCTGCAGCACCTCATCTCCGGCGCGCACAACGACGCCCTGATGCTCGCGCTGCTGGTCGCCGGGGTGGCGCTGGCCGTGTCCGGGCGGCCCGGCCTCGGCGCCGTGCTCGTCACGCTCGGCGCGCTGGTGAAGGCCCCGGCGGTGCTTGGCCTGCCGGCCATCGCCGCGCTCTGGTCCCAGCTGCTCATCGGCCGTTCCCGGCCGGTCCGCGCGGCGGTGGCGACCGGCGCGGTGGCCGTCGGTACGACGGCGGCGGTCACCGCGCTGACCGGCACCGGGTTCGGCTGGGTCGGCGCCCTGAGCAGTTCGGCGTCGGCGCACAGCTGGTCGGTCACCAGCGTGCTGGGCCGGCTGACCGAGCTCGTCATGAGCTCCTACGACCTGGGCTCCTCGTCGATGGCCACGCCGGCCTGGCGGCTGATCGGCATGGTCGCGGTCGGGGTGGCGGGCGTCCTGCTCTGGCTCTACCGGGTCCGGCTCGGCCCGGTCTACGCGCTCGGGCTGGCGCTGACGGCGCTCGCGGTACTCGGCCCGTCGATCCGGCCGTGGTACCTGCTGTGGGGGCTGGTACCGGTCGCGGCCGCCGCGCCGGACGGCCTGGTCCGCCGCTGGACGCCGATCATGTGCGCGGTGTTCACGCTCGTCGTGCCGCCCAGCGGCTTCTGGCCCACGCCGACCCGCGCGCTGCTCGCCGGCGGCGGCGTGGTACTCGCCTGCGTGGTGCTGGGCTGGCTCGGGTGGGCGCGCGGCGACACGGTGCTGACCTGGCCGCCCGGCTTCGGCCCGCGCGTCGGCGCGAGCCAGACATCGCCGTGAAGGCCTCGGTCGCGCGGCCGCTTGGCCTGGTCACTGTGGCCGTCGCGCTGGCCGTCGTCATCGCGGTCGCGCCCGGGCATCGCGGCTGGTTCGACGTCGGCGTCTACTACGGCACGGTCCACTACTGGCTGGACAGCGGCGGCCAGGTCTACGACTACCTGCGCCCGGGCACCGGCTACGGCTTCACCTACCCGCCGTTCGCGGCGCTGGTCATGGTGCCGATGGAGCTCGTCGGCTGGCACACCGCGGTGGCGGCCAGCATTGCGCTGAACGTGGCCGCCTCGGTGCTCCTGTTGCTGTGGCTGGTCGATCCGGTGATCCGGCGGCGCGGCTGGCCCCGGTGGTACGGGCTGGGCCTGGCGGCCTGCCTGTTCGCCGCGCTCGAACCGGTTCGGGACACGTTCAGCTTCGGGCAGGTCAACCTGCTGCTGCTCGCCCTGGTCTACGCCGACGTGGTGCTGCTGCGCCGGAGCGGGCGGCTGGCGGGCGTGGGTACCGGACTGGCCACCGCGATCAAACTCACGCCGGCGGTCTTCATCCTGTACCTGCTGGTGGCCCGCCGGTACCGGGCGGCCGGGGTGGCGACCGCGACCGCGGTGGGCGCCACGCTGCTCGCCGGGCTGGTGATGCCCAGCGCATCGCAGGTCTTCTGGACCGACGCGCTGTGGAACACGGGTCGGGTCGGGTCACTGGCGTATGTGTCGAACCAGTCGCTGCGCGGGCTGGTGTCCCGGGTCGACGGTACCGGCGGCGGGATCGTCTGGGCGCTTGCCGTCCTCATCGTCCTGATCGTCTGGGCGTACCGGGTGCGCCGCGCGACGGTACCCGCCGGATTCGCGCTGACCGGGGTGGTCGCCTGCCTGGTGAGCCCGGTCACCTGGGTACACCACCTGGTCTGGCTGGTACCGGCGGTGGTGCTGCTCGCCGACGAGGGGCTGACCCGCTGCCAACTTCGGCGGGGCGCGGGCCTCGTGATCACCGCCATTGTGATCTTCGTCCTGCTGGTCTGCGGGCCGGTCTGGCTCTGGTCGCCGTACCCGCACGGCGTCGACGGGTTCGTCGGCGGCAACGCATACGTCTGGACAGCCGTCGCGCTCCTGCTGGCGGTACCCCTGACCGTCGCCGAGAGGACTCCGGAGGGCGCCGGTAGACTTGTCCGGTCCATCCCGGGCCCGTCCGGGTGGCGGACCTCGGCGAACTGAAGGCAGGACATGGCCACCACCAACGACCTCAAGAACGGACTGGTCCTCAACCTTGACGGGGACCTCTGGTCCGTCGTGGAGTTCCAGCACGTCAAGCCCGGCAAGGGCGGCGCGTTCGTGCGCACGACGCTGAAGAACGTGCTGTCGGGCAAGGTGGTGGACCGGACCTTCAACGCCGGGACCAAGGTGGACACCGCGACCGTCGACAAGCGCACCATGCAGTACCTCTACGCCGACGGCGAGGACTTCGTCTTCATGGACCTGGAGTCCTTCGAGCAGATCCACGTCCCCGGCTCGACCGTCGGTGACGCCGCCAAGTACCTGCTGCCCGAGGCCGAGGCGACGGTGGCCACGCACGAGGGCGTGCCGCTGTACATCGAGCTGGCGACCAGCGTCATCCTCGAGGTGACCTACACCGAGCCCGGCCTGCAGGGCGACCGCAGTACGGGCGGCAACAAGCCGGCGACCGTGGAGACCGGCGCGACGGTCATGGTCCCGCTGTTTGTGTCCACCGGCGAGAAGATCAAGGTCGACACCCGCGACGGCCGCTACCTGGGTCGCGCTTAGCCCATGGCCGAGGGTCCCAAGACGCCGATGCCGGCCCGCCGGAAGGCGCGCAAGCGGGCGCTGGACGTGCTGTACGAGGCCGATCTCCGGGGCGAGTCGATCACGAAGGTACTGGCCGAGACGATCGCCCGGATGGAGGGGCCGAGGCCGGGGTACCTGGACTACGCGATCGAGCTGGTCGAGGGGGTCGTGGCACACCTGGACCGGATCGACGAGCTGATCGCGAGCTACGCGGAGGGGTGGACGCTCCAGCGGATGCCGGCGGTCGACCGGAACCTGGCCAGGATCGCCGTGTTCGAGCTGCTCTACCAGGACGACATCGACAGCCTGGTGGCGATCAGCGAAGCGGTGGAGCTGGCCGGCCAGATCTCCACGGACGACTCGCCGCGCTTCCTGGGCGGGGTACTGGGCCGGATCGCCGAGTACGCGACCCGGTAGCCGAGCGGCGTCGTGTGACGCCGCCCGGCATCGAAGCTCAGCTGAACAGTGCGCGCGGGTCGGCGACCAGGACGCCGTGCTCGGTCAGGCGCTCGACCAGGCCCGTGGTGGACGAGTCGTAGACGATGGCCAGGGCGCGCAGGTCGTCCGCGCGGATCGACAGGACCCTGCCGTTGTAGTCGCCGCGCTGCTGCTGGATGGCGCGCGCGTACTTGGCGACGTAGGACAGTTCGGCGTCGGTCTGGTCGTACAGCTTCTCCAGGTCGAGGACGATCTTGCCCGCCGACTCGTGCCGGATGCCGCTACCCTCCGGCAGCAGTTCGGCCACCGGTACCCGGTAGAAGTCGGCCAACTCGGCCAGCCGGGACACGGTGACAGCGCGGTCGCCGCGCTCGTACGAGCCGACGACGACAGCCTTCCAGCGCCCGGCCGACTTCTCCTCGACGCCCTGCAGGGACAGGCCCTGCTGCTGGCGGATGGAGCGCAGGCGGGCGCCGAGGGATTTGGCGTACTCAGAAGGCATATGACTCTCCCAGGTCGCTTGGCTCCGGGTCTGTTCCGGACGATCGCTACGGAGCGTGACCGTAACCGGGAAGCGACAGCCGGTCAAGTGTTGTTACCGTCCCGTTTCGCGATCTGCGCTGCTGGTAGGCTCGCGGAAGCCGGCTGTCGGCCCGATCCCAGGCTCCGGCAGGCTGCCTAGACATCCTTTAACGACCCGTCCCGTGAGGCGGGGAAGGAGGTCCGCCGTGGCGTACCCACCGACGGTCGAGCAGGCCGTCGACGAAACCGCCGGTAAGGTCGTGATCACCGGGGCCGACCTGGCCCGGATCGTCGACCGAATGGCTCACCAGATCCTCGAGAAGACCGACGGCGCGCGCGAGTGCGTCCTGCTCGGCATCCCCACCAGGGGCGTACCGCTGGCCCACCGGCTGGCCGCCCGGATCCACGCCTTCGAGGGTGTGGACCTGCCCGCCGGCGCCCTCGACATCACCCTGTACCGCGACGACCTGCGGCTGCGCGGCGCGCGAGCGGTCGGCCACACCGACCTGCCACCCGGCGGCATCGACGGGCTGCGCGTGATCCTGGTCGACGACGTGCTGTTCTCCGGCCGCACGGTGCGCGCCGCCCTCGACGCGCTGAAGGATCTCGGGCGGCCGCGCGCGGTGCAGTTGGCCGTGTTGGTCGACCGGGGCCACCGTGAGCTGCCGATCCGCGCCGACTATGTGGGCAAGAACATGCCGACCGCCCTCACCGAGCAGGTACGGGTGCGGCTGGCCGAGACTGACGGTGCCGACGAGGTACGGCTGGAGGGGTCCGCATGATCCGACACCTGCTGTCCGCCGCCGACCTGGACGCGGCCACCGCGACCCAGGTGCTGGACACCGCCGCCGAGCTCGCTGGGCTGGCCGGCCGATCGGTGAAGAAGCTGCCCACGCTGCGCGGCCGGACGATGGTCAACCTGTTCTACGAGGACTCCACGCGTACCCGGATCTCCTTCGAGGCCGCGGCGAAGCGGCTGTCGGCGGACGTCATCACCTTCTCCGCCAAGGGTTCCAGCGTGTCCAAGGGGGAGAGTCTCAAGGACACCGCGCTGACCCTGCAGTCGATGGGTGCCGACGCGGTGGTGATCCGGCACAGTGCCTCGGGCGCGCCGCACCGGCTGGCCCGCTGGATCGAGGGCACCGTAGTCAACGCCGGCGACGGTACCCACGAGCACCCGACCCAGGCGCTGCTGGACGCGTACACGATGCGCTCGCGGCTCGGCCGGCTGTCCGGCCTGACCGTGGCCATCGTCGGGGACGTGCTGCACAGCCGGGTTGCCCGCTCCAACGTGCTGCTGCTGCACACGCTGGGCGCGGACGTCACCCTGGTCGGCCCGCCCACGCTGCTGCCCGTCGGGGTGGACGCCTGGCCGGTGAAGACCAGCTACGACCTTGACGCCGTGCTGCCCACCGCGGACGTGGTGATGATGCTGCGGGTGCAGCGGGAGCGGATGGACGACGCGTTCTTCCCGTCTGAGCGGGAGTACGCCCGGCGGTACGGGCTGGACGCCGCCCGGCTGCGGCGGATGCCCGAGCACGCGATCGTCATGCACCCCGGCCCGATGAACCGGGGTATGGAGATCGCCGCCGAGGTGGCCGACTCGCCGCGCTCCACGATCGTGGAACAGGTCGCCAACGGGGTGTCCGTGCGGATGGCCGTGCTGTACCTACTGCTGGGGGGTATGTCGTGAGCGGGTACCTGATCAAGGGGGTCTCGGTGGTCGGGGCGGCACCGACCGACCTGCTGATCCGCGACGGCGTCGTGGCCGGGGTGGGCCGGGATGCGGTGGCGGCGGGCGCCGAGGTGATCGACGGCGGCGGGCTGGTCGCCCTGCCGGGCCTGGTCGACCTGCACACGCACCTGCGCGAGCCGGGCCGGGAGGACGCCGAGACGGTGGAGACCGGCTCGCGGGCGGCGGCCCTGGGCGGCTACACGGCGGTGTGCGCGATGGCCAACACCGACCCGGTCGCGGACACGGCCGGCGTGGTAGAGCAGGTGTGGCGGCTGGGCCGCGCGGCTGGCCTGGTCGACGTGCAGCCGATCGGCGCGGTGACCGTGGGGCTGCGCGGCGAGCGGCTGGCCGAACTGGGCGCGATGGCGACCTCGGCGGCCACCGTGCGGATCTTCTCGGACGACGGGCACTGCGTGAGCGACCCGCGGCTGATGCGCCGGGCGCTGGAGTACGTGAAGGCGTTCGACGGGGTGATCGCGCAGCACGCGGAGGAGCCCCGGCTGACTGTCGGCGCCCAACTGCACGAGGGCGAGATCGCCTCCCGGCTGGGCCTGCCGGGCTGGCCGGCGGTCGCCGAGGAGGCCATCATCGCGCGCGACGCGCTGCTGGCCGGGCACGTCGACGCGCGGCTGCACGTCTGCCACGTGTCCACCGCGGGCAGCGTGGAGATCCTGCGCTGGGCCAAGCGTCGCGGGGTCCGCATCACCGCCGAGGTGACCCCGCACCACCTGCTGCTCACCGACGAGCGGGCCACCGGGTACGACCCGGTGTTCAAGGTGAACCCGCCGCTGCGCACCGAGGAGGACGTGACCGCGCTGCGCGCGGCGCTGGCCGAGGGCGTGATCGACGTGGTGGCCACCGACCACGCACCGCACGCGGTGGAGGACAAGGAGTGCGAGTGGGCGTACGCCCGCCCGGGCATGCTCGGCCTGCAGACCGCACTGTCCATTGTGTACTCGACGAAGGCGCTTGACTGGGACGGCATCGCCGAGCGGATGTCGAGGATGCCCGCGCGCATCGCGGGGTTGACGGAGCACGGGCAGGACCCGGCGCCGGGGGTACCGGCGAACCTGACGCTGGTCGATCCGGCCGGTACCTGGGTGGTCGAGCCGTCGGCCCTCGCTTCGCTGTCGCGCAACACCCCGTACGCCGGAATGGAACTGCCCGGCCGGATCGTCGCGACGTTCCTGCGCGGCGAGCCGACGGTACTGGACGGAAAGGCAACTCAATGAGAAGGTCCGCCATTCTGGTGCTCGAGGACGGGCGGACGTTCCCGGGCGAGGCGTACGGCAGCGTGGGGGAGGCGTTCGGCGAGGCGGTGTTCGCCACCGCCATGACCGGGTACCAGGAGACCCTGACGGACCCGTCGTACCACCGGCAGATCGTGGTGCAGACCGCGCCGCACATCGGCAACACCGGCGTCAACGACGAGGACGACGAGTCGGCACGGATCTGGGTCGCCGGGTACGTGGTGCGCGACCCGGCCCGGCTGGCGTCCAACTGGCGTCGCACCGGCGACCTGGAGGACCGGCTCGCCGCCTCGGGCGTGGTCGGCATCAGCGGCATCGACACCCGGGCGCTGACCCGGCACCTGCGCGAGCGCGGCGCGATGCGGGCCGCGGTGTCCAGTGTGGACGATGACGCGGCGGCGGTGCGGGAGCGGGTACTGGCCTCGCCGCAGATGCTCGGCGCGGACCTGTCCGCCGAAGTGAGCACGGCGTCGCGGTACACGGTGGAGCCGGCCGGCGAGCACCGGTTCACCGTGGCCGCACTCGACTACGGCATCAAGCGCAACGTGGCCCGCCGGCTGGCCGCGCGCGGGGTGCGGGTACACGTGCTGCCCTCATCGTCCACTGTCGACGATGTGCGGGCGGTCGGGCCGGACGCGGTGTTCCTGTCGCCCGGGCCGGGCGACCCGGCGACCGCGGACGGCGCGGTGAGGCTGGCCCGGGACGTGCTGACCGAGGGCACCCCGCTGTTCGGCATCTGCTTCGGCAGCCAGATCCTCGGCCGGGCGCTCGGCTTCGACACGTACAAGCTCGGGTACGGGCACCGGGGCATCAACCAACCGGTCATGGACAGGGCGACCGGCAAGGTCGAGGTGACCTCTCACAACCACGGATTCGCCGTCAAGGCGCCGCTGGAGAGGGCGGTGGACAGCCCGTTCGGCACGGTCGAGGTGTCGCACGTGTGCCTGAACGACAACGTGGTCGAGGGGCTGCGCTGCAGGGACGTACCGGCGTTCACGGTCCAGTACCACCCGGAGGCGGCGGCCGGGCCGCACGACGCCGACTACCTGTTCGACCGGTTCGTTGAGTTGATCGGAGCGCGCGGCGATGCCTAGGCGGACAGACCTCAAGCACATCCTGGTCATCGGCTCCGGGCCGATCGTGATCGGGCAGGCGTGCGAGTTCGACTACTCGGGTACCCAGGCCTGCCGGGTACTGCGCGCCGAGGGGCTGCGGGTCAGCCTCATCAACTCCAACCCGGCGACCATCATGACCGACCCGGAGTTCGCCGACGCAACCTACGTCGAGCCGATCACACCGGAGTTCGTCGAGCAGGTCATCGCCCGGGAGCGGCCGGACGCGTTGCTGCCCACGCTGGGCGGCCAGACCGCGCTCAACACCGCCGTCGCGCTGCACGAGGCCGGCGTGCTGGACAAGTACGGCGTCGAACTGATCGGCGCGAACATTGACGCGATCCGGCGCGGCGAGGACCGGCAATTGTTCAAGGACATCGTCGCGAAGGCCGGCGCCCGGCTCGAGCTGCCCGACCCCGGCTCTCTGGTGCCGAGGTCGCGGGTGTGCCGCTCCATGGAGGCGGTGCACGAGGCCGTCGCCGAACTCGGCCTGCCGGTCGTCATCCGGCCGTCGTTCACCATGGGCGGCCTCGGTTCCGGGATGGCGCACAACGACGCCGACCTCGACCGGCTCGCCGGGGGAGGGCTCGCGGCGTCGCCGGTACACGAGGTACTCATCGAGGAGAGCGTGCTCGGCTGGAAGGAGTACGAGCTGGAGCTGATGCGCGACCGGCACGACAACGTGGTGGTCGTGTGCTCCATCGAGAACGTGGACCCGATGGGCGTGCACACCGGGGACTCGGTGACCGTGGCCCCGGCAATGACCCTGACCGACGTCGAGTACCAGCGCATGCGCGACCTGGGCATCGCGGTGCTGCGCGAGGTCGGGGTCGACACCGGCGGCTGCAACATCCAGTTCGCGGTCGACCCGGCCGACGGGCGGCTCGTCGTCATCGAGATGAACCCGCGGGTGTCACGCTCCTCGGCGCTGGCGTCCAAGGCGACCGGCTTCCCGATCGCGAAGATCGCGGCGAAGCTGGCCGTCGGGTA
>CAZYCD010000094.1:0-17677 GCA_964645345.1 uncultured Micromonosporaceae bacterium | reverse complement strand
GGCTGGGCGCCACGGGGGCGGGCGCGGCCTGGAGCGCGGCCGCCGCCGGGCGCGCGCCGGGGGCCCCGGGCTCCGGCTCCTCGGCCATCACGTCCAGGACATAGCGCCGGTACACGTCGGAGCCGCGGTAGTGCCGGGTCCACTTCTTCGGGTCGTCGGTGATACCGGTGAAGACCTCGGCGTAGTCCTTGGCGCCGAAGAACTCCAGGATGCCGTCGGGCGGCCCGAAGTAGCCCATCGTCCCGCCCTGGCACAGGACCAGTACCCGGTCGCAGATGTCCAGGTGCAGCACGCTGTGCGTGACGACCACGACAGTACGACCGCTGTCCGCGATGTCCCGCAGCTCGGTCATGACCTCCTTGTCCAGCGCGGGATCCAGGCCGGAGGTCGGCTCGTCGAGGTACAGCAGCGACGGTTCGGTCAGCAGCTCCAGCGCGACCGAGGTGCGCTTGCGCTGCCCGCCGGAGAGCATGTCCACCCGCTGCTTGGCCCGCGCGGTCAGCCCGAGGAGGTCGAGTACCTCGTCGACCCGCGCCCAGCGCTGCCGGCGGGGTACGTCGTCGGCGAACCGCAGCGCGGCCGCGAAGCGCAGCGCGCGCCGCACGGTGAGCTGCCGATGCAGCACGTCGTCCTGGGGTACCAGCCCGATGCGGTACCGCAGTTCGGCGTAGTGGTCGTACAGGTCCCGCCCGTCGTATCGGACCCGGCCGGCGCTCGCCGGGCGCAGGCCGGTCATCGCGCGCAGCAGGGTCGACTTGCCGCAGCCGCTCGGGCCGATGACGGCCAGCAGGCTGGCGGCCGGCAGTGCGAAGCTGATGTCGTCCAGCAGCACGGCGTCGCCGATGCGCACCATGAGGTCGTCGGCGACCAGCGAGACCGGCCCGGTGTCCACGAACTCGTGCAGCCGCTGGTTCTCGAAGACGAACCGGTGCCGGCCGATGGAGATGACGTCGCCGTCGTGCAACGCGGCGCGGGTGATCTGCCGTCCATTGTGGAAGGTGCCGTTGGTGCTGCCGAGGTCGACGACCTCGAAGCCGCCGTCGGACGGTCGGACCTCGGCGTGCTTGCGGGACACGCTCAGCTCGTCCAGCACGATGTCGTTGACGTCGTCGCGGCCGAGGCGGATCAGCCCGCTGGCGACGTGGTGCGCGGTGGCGACCCGGCCGGTCGCCGGGTGCTGAGCCACCACCACCTGCTGGGTACCGGTCGGCGCCTGGCCCGGGACAACCTTCACGGTCGCCGGCCGCTCGCCCGTCGGCGCGGCCGGCTCGCCGGTCGCCTGGGCCGGTACCACCTTCTGGGTGGCGACCTTCTCCGTCGCGGGTACGACCGCCACGGGCGGCGGTGGCGGAGGTGGTACCGCCTCGGTACCCAGCAGGACCAGCAGCCCGTCGTCGCCCGCGCCACCGAGCCGCACCTGGGCGCCCGCGCCGATCCGCACCTGCTGCACCTGCCGGCCGTCCTGGAACGTGCCGTTGCTGCTACCCAGGTCGCGCAGCACCCAGCCTCCGTCCATATAGGCCAGTTCGGCGTGCCGGCGGGACACCAGAGGGTCGGGTACCCGTACCTGGCACGCGGGGTCGCGACCGATCACCACCGGGTCGCCCGGCGGGACCGTGATGAGCTGGTCGCCTACCTTGACGTCAAGCCCGGCGGCCACGGCCGTCGGCTGTTCTGCCTCTGCCACGCGCACCATCTTCGCGTGCCGTGTCCACCGTGCGCGAGCGCGGGACGGCATGCCGACGATCCGGCGGACGTTCGGACCGCTCAGGTGGGCCAGTCGTCGCCGGCCGCCAGCCGGAGGTCCAGCAGTTCGGACAGCGAGATCCGCTCGCCGTCCCGGGCGCCCTCGCCGACCACGAGCCTCGGCTGTGCCGGCGCGACGGTCACGCCGGACAGCCGCCCGCGCACCGAGTCCGGCACGGTGAGCAGGTAGAACTCCCCGTCGGTACCGACCGCCATGTCGGAGCGCAGGTACCAGCCGCGCAGGCCCGTCCGGTACCGGCCGCGCCCGGAGTATCCCCGCGCCACGAGCGGGGTCGCCCGCAGTCCCTGCGCGGTGGCCGCCGCCGCGAAGTCGGCGACCAGCCGTAGTGCCTTGGCGGTCTCCGCCTCGAGCCGGCGCTCGGCGTCGGCGGCGTGCGCCCGCACGGCCCGGGCCCGCTGCTCACGCCACTCCTGCGCGCGGTCGCCGTCCATCCGGCCCACGCTACCGCCGGGTCAGGGGAGTTCTTCGTGGGCCTCCCGCGCGTACTCGGCGAACGTGGCCTCCAGGTAGCTGTCCAGCGTCGCGGGCGCGAACGGCAGCAGGTCGGCCACCAGCAGCGGCGCGTGCCACGCGTACTCCGGCCAGGTCGGCGGTTCGACCGGTACGGCGTCGTCGGCGTCGCGGCACTCGTCGGGGCGTGGCAGGTCGAGCGCTTGGTAGGTGACGGCCGGCTCGTGGATGCCGAGCGCGGCGGCCAGCACGGCCAGCAGCATGGTCACGTCGACCCGCTCGGGCGACAGCCAGGCCGCGGCCGCCCGGTAGCACCGGCCGATCACCAGCGTGATGTCAGCCGAGTCGAGCCCGTCCGGATGGGTGTCCTCCAGCAGCGACCGCAGCACGTCGCCGAGCACCCGGCCGCCGGTCGGCCGGGTGGCGAGTCGGGCGGTCGCGCTCTCGTAGGCCGCGGCGTCGCCGCCGACCACCGCGTCGACGGCGTCCATGACGGCGCGGACGAGGTCACGGGCAGGTCCGGGAACGGTGCTCGCCATGCCACCATCCTGCCCGGCCGGTACGACGGTTCTCGACCGTCCGTCCGGTCAGGTCACCGGGAACGGCGGCTGCCACCACCACGGCGTGGACTGCAGCTCGATCCGGTCGACCCACTTCACCCACCAGTACCCGCGCCGGCCCGGCACCACCAGCCGCAGCGGGTACCCGTGGCCGGCCGACAAGGGACCGTCCCCGACCCCGATCGCGAGCAGCAGCGAGTCGAGTCCGGTCAACGGCAGCCTGACCCAGTACCCGGTGACCGAGTGCACCATGAGACTCCTCGCGTCTCCGACGCCCCGCAGCAGCGATGCGACGGGTAGCCCGACCCAGTCCTGCTCCGCGTACCAGCCCGACGTGCAGTCCAGCAGCGCCCGCCTGGTGACCGTCACCGGCAGTTGACCGAGCCCCAGCTCGTACTCCCCAACGGAGTCCACAATGGACAGATGCCAGTCGGCCGGGTCGACGGCCGGTACCGGGTCGAGCAGCCAGATGGTCGACGGCATCGCGGCCGGGTCGAATGAGCCGGTCTCGTAGGAGCCGGTGAACCGGCGGCGGGCGCCGGGCAGCCCGGTCACCCGGACCGTCGCGTCCACGGCCGCGTAGAGCACGCCGGCCGCGGCCAACAGGGTGCCGCCACGCAGCAGGGCACGCCGCCGGAGGTCGGTGCGGCGCGGCCGGACCCTGCGGGCGAGGACGTGCCAGGTGGCGAGCGGTACCAGGGCGAGGGCCGCCGCGACGTGTACCCACAGCCCCGGGTACCCGCCGACCGAGCGCACCACCCCCGTCGCGTACCCGAACCCGAACAGCAGCGCCGCGACGGCCAGGACGGCCAGCGCCAGCGACAGCCAGCGGGTCAGCCGCGCCCGGCGCAGCCCGGCCCGTGCGACCCTGGTCTTCCAGGGGCCCAGCAGCACCACGAGGACGGCGGCCAGCCCGTGCGCGACCACGACCCAGCGGCCCCGGGGCGACCCGGTGGCCACCGCGCCGATCCCGGTCCCGAGAGCCAGCAGCAGCGCGACCAGCAGGCTGAGGTTCGTCGACCGCCCGTTCGGCCTGCGCAGCCAGCCTGGTCGCCGCCACCGGCCCAGCCGGCGCCGCTGCACCATGCTGCCGTTATAGCCAGGCTGTCGCCGGCCGGGAAGGCGGGCGCCCGCCCCGTAAGGCAATCGTCAGCGGCCGCGCCGGCCGCGCCGGGCCCGGAGGTAGCTGGACACCAGGTACCGGCCGAGGTCCTCGGCGTCCGGCGTGAACACCCGGCCGCCGCTACGCCGGGCGACGGCGTCCACGAACCGGCGTAGCCCCTCGTCCTCGCCGAGCATGAACAGGTTCAGCGTCGCGCCGTACCGGGTCAGCTGGTCCACCTCCGCGATCGTCTCGCGGATCGTCTGCACCGTCGGCGGCCACGAGAACACCGCCTCGCCGTCGTCGAGCAGGTGCGCCGTCGGCTCGCCGTCGGTCACCACCATGACCACCGGGTCCGCGTCGGGGTGCCGCCGCAGGTGCCGTCCGGCCAGCCGGAGCGCGTGCTGCAGGTTGGTACCCTTCGGCCGGTCCGGGTCGACCGCCGCCAACTCCTGCTGGGTCAACGGCAGCGCGTAGAGATCGAAGCCGATGATCTGCAGCGCGTCCTGCGGGTACTTCGTCGCGACCAGGTGGGACAGGGCCAGCGCGGTCTGCTTCATCGGGCCCCAGCGCCCCTCCATGACCATGGAGAAGGACAGGTCGACGCAGAGCGCGACCGCGGCGGTGGCGCGCCGCTCCGTCTCCGCCACCTCGAAGTCGGCGACGTCGAGCTGGACGGGGAGGACCTGACCGGTACCGGCGCGCCGGCGCACCGCGTTGCCGACCGTGCGCACCACGTCGATCGGCTGGTCGTCGCCGTACTCCCAGGACCGCGAGGCGCCGGTCAGCTCGCCGGCGGCACCCGCGTCGCGCAGGTCATGGGCGCCGCGCCGGCCACCGTCGAGGTTGCCGAAGACCGTGCGCAGGGCGGTACCCCCGAGCCGGCGCAGCGCCTTCGGGCTGAGCGTCAGCCCGTCGGTACCCATCGTCAGCCAGCCCTGGCGGCGCAGCTCCCGTTCCAGCTCCTGCAGCCGGCGCAGGTCGGCGGCCGCGTCCCGGCCCAGGTGCCGTTCGAGCGCCTCGACGTCCACGTCGTCCAGGGTCGCGCCCGGGTGCTCCTGCGCGAGCTGCTCCAGCAGGTCGTCCAGCTCGGACAGCTCGCCGAGTACCCCGGTCGCCTCGCCGTACCCCAGCTCGCCCTCGCCGCGTACCTGCGCCCCCCGGCCCCAGCCGAGGTCCGGCCGCAGCGAGCGCAGCGTCCGGCTCAGGGCCGCGAGTTCGTCGGCCAGGCCGGCCGCGCCCAGGGCGCTCTCCATGAGCCCGGCCAGCTCCTGGCGCTGCTGGGCATTGAGCGAGCGCAGCAGGCGCTCCCCCTCGGCGGCCCGGCGGGCCAGCGCGTCGATGAGTTGGTCCACATTGGACGGTTGTTCGGGGAAGAAGTCCCCGTGCCGCTGCATGAACTCGTTGAAGGCGTCCGCCGTGTCCTCGCCCCGCGCATGCCGGTCGAGCAGCGCGTTGAGGTCGTGCAGCATGTCGCGCAGCCGCTGGCTGTCGGCCGGGTCCATGCCCCGCAGCGCGTCACGAAGCCCGTCGAACCGCTGCTCCAGCACGTCCCGGCGCAGCCCCTCGAGGAGCTGCCGGTAGATCTCCCGTGCCTCGGGGCTGGCCCACTCATACCCTTGAAGCTCCTCCACCGCGCGGGCGGTCGAGCGGGGAAGGTTGTCCAGCACGGACTCGTTGAAGCGGGCCGCGTCGTCGTCCCGCCCGGCCAGCTCCTCGCGCTCGGCGGCCAGCGCCTGGTCGAGCTGCGCCCGCGCCCGGGTCACCGCGCCGTCCAGGTTGCCCCGGCGCATCGCCTCCCGGCGCAGCCGCCGGGCGCGGGCAGCCAGGTCGTCCAGTCCCCGGCCGCGCCCATCCGGGCCCCGGCGCAGCAGGTCGCGCAGGGCGTCGCGCAGGCTGCCGCCGCGCAGCACGTCGGCGCCCACGCTGTCCACCGCGGCGCGCACGTCGTAGGGCGGGGCGAGCGGGTCCGCCCCGCCGCGGTACTCCCCGTACCGGTAGCGACTCACCGTCCCCGGCCGTCCCGCCGGTACACCGACCGGCCGTCGTCGCGCGTCTCCTTGGACAGCCGGCGGGTCAGGTACAGCCCCTCCAGCGCGAA
Source organism: uncultured Micromonosporaceae bacterium (assembly GCA_964645345.1). Taxonomy (GTDB): domain Bacteria; phylum Actinomycetota; class Actinomycetes; order Mycobacteriales; family Micromonosporaceae; genus Rugosimonospora. The sequence goes on along the minus strand of CAZYCD010000094.1, from coordinate 11,696 downwards.
CTCCACGCCGGCCGCCGCCTCGCCCCGGCTCGGCGCGTCGCCCATGCCCAGCCGCTCCAGCACCTTGGCCAGGCCCGGCACGGTACCCACCTGGCGCAGCACCTCCTCGGCGGTGACCAGCTCGCCAGTCTCGATGACCGCGCCGTCGGCGACCAGCTCTGTGAAGCCGGACAGGTCGAGCCCGGCCAGCCGGTCGCGGAAGGTCTCTGCCGTGGCGGTACGCAGCAGGTGGCCCAGGATCTCTATCTCCCGGCCCTCCTCGCCGCTCTCGAACTCCACCTTGCCGCGCAGCGTGCCGGCCACCGACGGGGTGTCCGCGATCCGGGCCACGGCGCGGTCCTCGCCGAACAGGGCGGCGCGGCGCAGTGCGGAGGCGGCTACGGTCTCCGCCGCCGCGATGGCGAACCGGGCCGACACGCCCGACCGGGCATCCACCGATGCGGACTCCCGTACCTGACGGGTGAACCGGGCCACCACTTCGACCACGTGGTCGGGTACGTCGGCGGCCAGCCGGGCCTCCTGGCGGATCAGGTCGATCTCCAGGTCCAGGTCGACCGGGTAGTGCGTGCGGATCTCCGCGCCGAACCGGTCCTTGAGCGGCGTGATGATCCGCCCGCGGTTGGTGTAGTCCTCCGGGTTGGCGCTGGCCACCAGCAGCAGGTCCAGCGGCAGCCGCAGCTGGTACCCGCGGACCTGGATGTCGCGCTCCTCCAGCACGTTGAGCAGCGAGACCTGGATGCGCTCGGCGAGGTCGGGCAGCTCGTTGACGGCGAAGATGCCGCGGTTGGTCCTGGGTACCAGTCCAAAGTGGATGGTCTCGGGGTCGCCGAGCGTGCGGCCCTGCGCCACCCGGATCGGGTCCACGTCGCCGACCAGGTCGCCCACGCTGGTGTCCGGCGTGGCCAGCTTCTCCCCGTACCGCAGGCTGCGGTGCAGCCACGTTACCGGCAGGTCGTCGCCGGCCTCGGCGGCGAGGCGGCGGGAGGCCGGGGTCAGCGGGTGGTACGGGTGCTCGTTCAGCTCCGAGCCGGCGATCACCGGGGTCCACTCGTCGAGCAGGTCGACCAGCGCCCGCATGACCCGGGTCTTGCCCTGGCCGCGCTCGCCCAGCAGCACCATGTCGTGCCCGGCGAGGATGGCCCGCTCGACCTCGGGCAGCACGGTGTCGGAGTACCCGACGATGCCCGGGAAGCGCGGCCGCCCGGAGGCGAGCCGGTCCAGCAGGTTGCCGCGCAGTTCCCGCTTGACGGTGTGGTACCGGTGGCCGGAGGCGCGCAGCGCGCCGAGGGTGGTGGGGAGGTCGGTGGGCGGGTCGGGCACGAACAGCTCTGGACTCTGGGTCACCGGTTCACGTTATCTCGGCAAGCCGGGTCGTTGGCCAGCTAAAGAATCACCTGGCACGCCGGGGCCAGCATGGGTTGCGCATCGGCGGCGGTCGTGGCATATTCAACTGAGCGGTTGATAAACCAGGTGGGTGAGGACGGATGGCCGGCGACGAACTCAGCGAGACCTTCGCGGCGCTGGCCGACCCGACCCGACGGGCGATCCTGGCCCGGCTGGCGCGCGGTGAGGCGACCGTCAACCAGCTCGCCGAGCCGTTCGCCATCAGCGTCCAGGCCGTCTCCAAGCACCTGAAGGTGCTGGAGCGGGCCGGGCTGGTCACCCGCGGGCGGGCCGCGCAGCAGCGCCCGGCCCGGTTGCGCGGCGGCCCGCTCGGCGACGCCTCCGCCTGGCTGGCGCATTACCGGCAGTTCTGGGAGAGCGGCTTCGACCGGCTCTCCGACCATCTACGCGAACGGCAGAAGGGCAGAAGCGATGACTGACAACCCGGCCCCCGAGATCAGCATCACCAGGGTCTTCGACGCTCCGCGCGAGCTGGTTTGGCGTGCCTGGACAGAGCCGGTCCAGTTCGCCGACTGGTTCGGCGGCAAGGACGCCGAGATCCCGCTGTCGACGGTGGCGATGGACGTACGGCCGGGCGGGGACTGGCGGGCAACCATGGTCGGTGCCGCACCGGGCGGCGCAGACATCCCCTGGCACGGCACCTACCAGGAGGTGGTCGAGCCGCAACGGCTGGTCTTCACCATCGCCGACCGCCCGGGCGACGAGTACGAGCTGTGCACCGTGGTCCTGACCGAGGAGGGCGGCCGCACCCGGATGTCCTTCACCCAGGAGGGCGGGCACATCCCGCCGGACTTCCTGGAGCAGACCATCGCCGGCTGGCACGCGTTCTTCGACCGGATGGGTGAGCTGGTCGCCTGAGCGGAGCCGCAGCCGGTTTGTGGCGGAGGCGAGCACAGGCCATCTTCATCGCCTGAGCCACGGTCAGGCGGTCCGCCGGCGCCGGGCGACCGCGCTCGCGCCGGCGGACACCGCCGCCACCGCGCTGACGACGCCGGCCGAAAGGTTGGCGCCGACCATCGCGTGGTCGCCGGACGCGAGCTGCATGAGGCTGAAGCCCAGCAGGGCGGTTCCTGCCAGGCCGAACAGCCCGGCCATCGGGATCAGGACGGTACCGCGCGGCGGCGTCCACGCCTGACGGCCCAGGCGGGTACTCCGGCGGGCCAGCCACAGCACCAGCAGCGCGAGGAGTCCGAGTACCCCCGCCGCGACCCGGGACACGACGACCTCCCCCCAGTGGTGCAGGGCGGCGGCATCGGCGCAGCTCGACGCGTGCGGGAAGTACTCGAAGTAGTCGGCGCAGCGGGCGGGTGTGTAGGTGACCCCGGGGGCGTCGCCGGCCACGAACCCGGCGCCGAACAGCCGGCCGAAGACCTCGGCGAGCAGCCCTGAGGCGCCGACCGCGAGCAGCCCGAGCCCGCCGGCCAGCCAGCAGCCCACGAAGACCGGCCGCAGCCACTCGCCGGGACCGTTGCGCACCGCGCGCAGCTCCGCGGCAACCCGCGACACCGGGCCGAACCGGTCGACCGCAGCCCGCTCGGCCTGCGGGCCGGTCAACCCGGCCGCCTCGCCCTCGGCCACGGCCGATCGCAGGTGGTCCTCCGCCTCGGCCAGCGTGCGACGCCCCTCCCGCCCGGTGCCGGCGAGCCCGTCGAACAGCTCGTCGAGCGCGTGCTCCACCGGGCCATCCGGCTCGACCGCGCCGGTCACCGGGCACCGGCCGGGTGGGCGGCAGTCGGGCCGGCATGAGTGGCCGCGGTCGCGGTCGCGGCGAGGCGGCCGACGACGGCCTGGACACCACGCGAGAACTCCCGCCACTGCGAGCGTTTCGCGGCCAGTGCCGCCTCCCCCGCCGCGGTCAGCGCGTACACCCGCCTGCGCCGCGCCGAGTCGCCGGCCCAGCTGCTGGTCACCGCGCCATCGCGCTCCAGCCGGTGCAGGGCCGGGTAGACGGTGCCCTCGGGTAGGTCGAAGGCACCGCCGGACCTGTCACGCAGCGCGGCGATCAGCGCGTAGCCGTGCGCCGGCCCGGTGCGGTGCAGGGTCGCCAGGAGGAGGAGGTCGAGATGGCCGCGTAGATCCATGCCTAGGAAATTAGGCATAGGCGCGCTAGGTGTCAATCTCCGACACGGTCGGGGGATGGTCCGCCTGCTGTCCCACCTGGTAGACCGGCCACGTTCGCCGTGGATCGGAGGATCCCATGGATACGTGGCAGATGATCAGAGACGAGCGGGCCTCGCTCGTGGGCGCGCTCGCCGCACTGCCCGACGAGAACTGGGGCAAGCCGTCGCTGTGCGCCGGTTGGACCGTGCGGGACGTGGTCGGCCACATGACCGCTACCGCGCACATGACGCCGCCGAAATTCTTCAGGAAGATGGCGGCCAGCGGCTTCGACTTCCAGCGCATGACCCGCCGGGAGATCGCCGCCCAAACCGGGGACCTCGGCAACAAGGAGATGGTCGAGCGCCTCCGCGCCCGGATCGACGCGCGTACCGCCCCGCCCGGCCCCGCCCCCTCCTGGCTCGGCGAGACGATCGTGCACGGCGAGGACATCTTCCGGGCCCTCGGCAGGTACCGCGACCATCCCGTCAGGCACGTCGTCGCGGTCGCCGACTTCTACCAGGGCAGCAACCTGCTCATCGGCACCAAGCGGCGCATCGACGGGGTGACCCTGCGGGCCATCGACGCGGACTGGCGGCATGGTAGCGGCCCCGAGGCGAGCGGCCCCATGATCGCGCTGGTGATGGCGATGACCGGACGCAAGGTGGCGCTCGACGACCTAACCGGCGAGGGCGTGGCGGTCCTGCGCGAGCGCGGCTAACGACGGCGGGTGCGGGGACGCCGTGCAAGCCCATTGATGCCTCCGGGAGTCTCGATGCGATGTAGACGAGGGTCGGGTCGCGCATAGGGCCATGTAAATACTTGACAGGAAGTTCGCCGGACAGCTTTCGGCAAGAGCAGGGTGCCCGCTCGTTCCCTCGTGCTCTGCCGGGCTGACCAAGCAGATGCTGGAGACCGCGCGCGGATTCAGACCCCGACTACACCCTGCTTCGTGAAGAGCCACGAAAGGCAGATGGGCCGGAGCAGAGCTCCGGCCCATCTGAGTTGATCTGGGTTGCCCTTGTGAGCGGGCGTCCTGGGGTCGCTCCTTAGGGGAAGCTGACGACCTGGACGGCCACGTCCGGGTTGACGCTGCTGCTGGCAGAGCCGCCGGTGTCGTTGATGACGTGGTCGATCGTGCCGTAGTCGAACGTCGGGGTCGATCGTGAGAGCGCGATCGTCGTCAGGTCGTGGAACTGGACAGCGGGCTTTACGGGCGCCTCGAAGGACCGCGTTGCGTGCAGTCCAGAGGTCTTGTTCGTGAAGATGTAACTGCCCATGCCATAGCCCTGGAACGTGTCGACCGAGTCCGCGACCTTGAACGCGGCCCATCCGAGCACACCGTCGTGCGACCACGCAGCCTGGCTCGGCGCGTCGTAGGGCAGCTCGTTCTGGAAAAATACCTCTGTGCCGCCGTTGCCGTTCCAGACCACGTTGTACTTCTGGAAGTGCTCGACGAACAAGCCGGTCGCGGTGACATCGTCACCGTTGACCACGAGACCGGTGTCGGAAGTGTTGACCGTCCAGCCGACCGAGCCGTCGACGCCGTGGTCCGCACGCCAGATCCACAGGTCGTCGAGCAGAGCGCCGTTCGTGTTGACCTCGAGCGCGACGTCAGCCTTGCCGACGTGCGGCCCGCCGACGCGGAAGAACACGTCCTGCAACGCGACCGGACGGGCCTCGTCGCTGTGCGGGACGCCGTTGTTCCCGTTCTTGGTGCCGATCTGGACGAGCACCGACGAGTTCACGGGCCCGGCGTCGACCGTGAGGCCGGCAATGTCGATGCCAGCGACGTCAGCGGTGCTCAGCGCCGTTGCACCGTTCTGCGCCGTCAGCGTCGCCATGCCGAGGCCGAGGACGACCGTATCGGGACGCTTGACCTTGATGGTTTCCGCGACGTCGTAGACGCCCGGAGTCAGGAGCAGGTTCTGCCCCTCGGACAGGGCATTGTTGATCGCCTGGACCGAGTCGGAGGGCTTCGCGACGAAGAAGCTCGACAGCGGGAGCGAGGTGCCGGGCGTGTGGCCGTGGGCCCATGAGGTTCCGACGGAGTCCCGCTGCGCGGACGGAACAAAGACCGCCCAGTTGCCGGAATCGTCGATGTAGAGGTAGGGCTTCTCCTTGCTCAGCGGGGTCGTCGCGAGCGTGGTGTAGGCGTGGCCGTTGCCGAAGTCCTGTGCGGGGGCGTTGATGTCACCCGAGAAAACCTGGTTCCAGACATAGTTGGTCCAGCCCCCGAGGTTGCTGTTCCGGACGTAGAACTGCTGCTGCGATCCGTTGAGGGCTCCGCCTTCGAGGAAGGAGTCGGCGACGAATCCGCCGCTGGCGAAGTTGGGGTTCTCGCAGTACGGCATGAACGTGGTGAAGCCCTTGACGTCGACGCGGCGCATCGGCGCGGCCTGCGACACGGCCCACATCTCGTTCGACGTGTGACAGTCGCCGACGCCCTTGAAGTTGATCGTCACGTTCGAGACAGACCGCCAGAACGTGTCGAGCGCGCCGCTGCCGTTGTGGCCGAACGCCTCGACGGCGCCGTTAATCGTCACGCCAGAAGGGTCCTGGCCGAGGCCGTCGACCTCGGTGTAGTAACCGACCTTGATGATCAGTGGGTGCGCCTGGGTGCCGTACGTCCCCGGCTTGAACAGCAGCGCGTAGCGCGCGCTGCCCATCTCATTGTTGTCCTGCTGCGCGAAGATCGCGTCGGCCTTGGCCTGGATCTCGGCCGTCGGCATGCTCGGGTCGAACACGATCGTGTTAGGCCCGAGGTCTACTGCCGCGGCGTCGGCCACCGGAGCGGCCGCCGCTCCCGCGACCGCGGGGGCCGCCAATACTGCGGTGGCGAGAGCGGCGACGCCGACGATCGCACCACTGACCCGACGGCGACCCGACCGGCGATCACCAACGAGGGTGACGAGAGACATGCAGGTTACCTCCGAGAGCTGTGAGAGCGCTTTCTTGCCGGTGTAAAATAACTCCGCAATGCCGGCCCGTCCAGCCCACTTGGCCGCGGGGTTTCAGTCGAGCTTGCGCGACGCACGCGGCCCAGCCCCTCCCCACGTGTCGAGACAGGTCGTCGCTGATGCACGACGAGCGATGGCTCTTCACGGATGAGGGTGTAGCGGTGGTCGGCGCGTCGGAGCCGAGGTAGGGGTCGAGGTCTTCCGATCATGGGAGTTGACCGGAAGCTTCTACGCCACACGACGGACGCTGGCTCTGGCCAACATCGCGGGGCTCCACGTCGCGGTTTTCGCTGAGGCCGCCACCCTTAACCGCCTCGCCGTAGGTAAGACAAGCACCGCCACCGACTGGCTCATCGTGCCAGGGGTATACCTCGTCCCGTTTCGGGGACGGCAGGTCCACCATTGGTTACCCGCTGCGGGCCGCCACAGCGGTTCGCGTGGCCGAGCGGACATCGGCGGATCAACATATCGGCACTCGCGCGGATAGAAGATCCTGTGCGAGGATCAGTCACGCTCGGTCCCCCAGCCGCCACTTGCCGCGTCGATTCCGCGTGCCCGGCGGCCTGCGGCCCGGCCGGCATACCGGTCAGTTCGAAGGAGAGACATCGTGAGCAGATCCGGGGCCCTGGATCGCGGTTCCGTCGGCACATGGGGAATGAGCTTCTTCACCGTCTCGGCGAGTGCGCCGATGACCGTCCTCGCAGGTTCGGTCATCGCGACCTACGCGGTCACCGGCTCGCAGGGCGTGCCGCTCTCCTTCCTCGTACTCGGGCTCGCGCTGTTCCCGTTCACCGTCGGGTACACGGCGATGGCCCGGCACGTCTCGCACGCCGGCGTCCTCTACGCCTTCACCGCGCGCGGATTGAGCCGGGCCGCCGGTGTCGCCGCCGGGGCGCTGGCCCTGCTGGCCTACAACAGCATCCAGATCTGCCTGTACGGGCTGCTCGGCGTCAGCCTGCAGGCCCTGCTGCCGTCGGCCGGCCTGGCCTGGTGGGGCTGGGGCCTGCTGGCGTGGGTACTCATCGGGCTGCTCGGCGTGCTGCACATCCGGCTCAACGCGCGGGTACTGGCCTTCACGCTCTGCATCGAACTGCTGATGATCCTGCTGTTCGACCTCGCCGCCCTGGCGAACCCGGCGCAGGGGCACGTGAGCCTCGCCGGCCTGGCGCCCGGGCACCTGTTCACCGCCGGCATCGGCGGCGTGTTCGCCTTCGGTATCGCCGCGTTCGTCGGGTACGAGACGGCCCCGGCCTACGGCGAGGAGGCGCAGGGTACCCGTCCAGTGGTCCGCGCGACCTTCACCGCGCTCGCCGTCCTGGCCGGCCTCTACGCCTTCTCCTCGCTGTCGCTCAGCGTGGCCGAGGGGCCGGCGGGCGTGGTGGACGCGGCCCGGGACCCTAACGCGGGCCTGCCGTTCAGCATCATCTCCCAGGCCTACGGCTCGCCGGTCGCGACCCTGGCCAACATCCTGCTCATCACGAGCATCCTCGGCGCGATGATCTCCTTCCACAACACGGCCGCTCGTTACACCTTCGCGCTGGCCCGAGAGGGCGTGCTGCCGGCCGCGCTGGGCCGGATCCGCAAGGGCGGCGCGGCCGGCTCTCCGGCGGGCGGCTCGGTGCTGCAGTCGGTACTGGCCCTCGTGGTCTTAATGCTCTTCGCGATCACCCGCGCGAACCCCATCACCACGCTGTTCACCTGGCTGTCCGCCATCGCGGCGCTCGCTATCGTGCTGCTGATGGGCGGCACGTCGCTGGCCGTGGCCGGCTTCTTCCGGCGCAACCCGGACCTGGGCCGCACGCTGACGCCGTGGCAGCGCAGCGGCGCCCCGATCCTGGGCGCGGTCACCCTGGCGGCGGTGTTCCTGGTGACGGTCGCGAACATCGGCTCCATACTGGGCAGCTCGTCGGCGGTGCTGACCGTCGCGATCCCGGGCGTGGTCGCGCTGACCGCGGTCATCGGGCTGATCTGGGGCATGGCGCTGCGCGTCGGCAACCCGGCCGCGTACCAGTTCATCGGCTCGGGCGAGCAGCAGCCGCTGCGCGAGCCGACACCGGCCTTCACCGGCGTCCAGCTCTAGGTTCGCGCCGAACGAAAGGGGCCGCCCGACCCGGCGGCCCCTTAGCATGTGCGGTTCAGAGTGTGCCGTTCAGCGGTGGCGTGAGCTGCGCGGGGAGGTGCGCAGGCCGCCCTGGTACGCGGCGTCCAGGATCCGGGTGAGCTGGTCGAGCCAGTAGTGCATCGACTCGGGCCGGGGCGTCCACTCCGGAGGGATGGACGGGCCGCCGTCGAAGCCGATCAGGTACCCCAGCGGCTTGTTCGCCGATACCCGCCAGTAGGAACGGCCGCGCCGCGACAGGTCGATCCAGGTACCGTCGACGAGCCGCGCCGTGCAGCTCGCGTCCAGGTCGAGGCCGAAGGTGTTCGCCCTCAGGCTCCCCCAGTCCGCCGACTCGTCGCCGAGGCTGGAGATGGCGGTACCCACGTACTGGGAGCCGCGCGGGAGCGGCTCCACCCGGTCGGTGATGGTCAGCGGGTCGAACCCGCCGGCGTTGTGACCCCGGGCGGCGATTTCGGCCATCGCCTTGAGAAGCTTGTCCGCGTCGCGCACGTTGTACCCATCGCGGTTATCGTCAGTCCACGCAAACATCCGCGACGCAGAAGAAATCTCGAAAGTCGGCCGATCGGCGGACCAGGTACTCGACGGGATGGCGAACAGCAGGACCAGCGCGTGTGGCCCGGGTCGCCTCCCCTGTGGACGGTCGGCGATGGCGGTCGTGCAGTGGTTGTAGGAGGTCCGGCGCAGTCGGTAGATGGTTTCGATGCGCACATTGGTCCAGGCCAGGCGCTCCGCCGCGTCCTGCGTGTACCGCGGGTCGTCCTGGGGCTGACCCGAGCGCGGGTACTCGGATTGGGCGGAGTTCGACCACCAACCGCCTGAGCCGTGTGTCACGGCTTCCTCCTCTATGTCGATCTGTCAATCGAACGCCACCGGCCACTCTCTCACACGAATGTGATCCTGTCGCTACCGCATGTCGTCAGACCTGTATCGACGGGTGTTGACCTCCCCTGGATCATCACCTAGGGTCCTTCATGCATTGTCGGGCAGTGACGATCGACAGTGGGTCCCGTGCCCATCGGGACAGGCGCGAGCCCCCCGGAGGGTCGAGTGGACAGCATCGCTCGCGACGCTGACGTCGAGGACGAGTTGTCCACACTGTTCACGCGGCTGGGACACGGCCGCATCCGCAAGGCGGGCTTCCCCGGCGCCGACGACCTCGACTACTCGCCGCTGTGGCGCTTCTTCGACTTCGAACTCAACAACATCGGCGACCCGGAGGACGAACCCACCTTCGTCCACCACACGAAGCAGTACGAGCGGGTCGCGGTGGACTTCTTCGCCGATCTGTTCGGCGCGCCCGAGGGCGACCACTGGGGGTACGTGACCACCGGCAGCACCGAGTGCCTGCAGTACGGGCTGCTGCGGGCCCGCCAGTACTACCCCGACGCCATCACGTACTACAGCGCCGCGTCGCACTACAAGGTGGCACGGGTACTGCGCGACCTGCGGATGCCCGGCGTACCGGTACCCGCGACGCCCAACGGCGAGATGTCCTATGTGGACCTGGGCGGGGCGCTGGCCGACCACCCGGGTACACCGGTCATCGTGGTGGCGACCGCGGGCACCACGATGACCGAGGCGGTCGACTCGCTCGCCGACATCACCGCCGTCCTGGAGCGGTACGACGTCTTCGACCGGTATATCCACGTGGACGCGGCGCTGTCCGGGATCCCGCTGGGCCTGCTGCCGGCCGCCTCTCGCCCGCCGTTCGACTTCCGGTCCGGCGCGGACAGCATCGGCTTCAGCCTGCACAAGTTCCTAGCGACCCGGATGCCGGGCGGGATCGTCATCGCCCGCAACTCGCCTCCCCCCGGTACCCGCGCCCGCGTCCCGTACACGGGCGCCGCGGACACCACGATCGGCTGCTCACGCAACGGACACCTGGCGCTGATGGCCTGGTACGCCGTGCGGACGCTGGGCGTGGACGGGCTGCGCCGCCGCGCGGAGGAGGCCTGGGACACCGCCGCGTACCTGGTCGACCGGCTCAACGCGATGTCCTGGCCGGCGTGGCGCAACCCGCACGCGATGACGGTCGTGCTGGCCACGCCGCCCAAGCAGATCCGGGACGACTGGCAACTGGCCACGGAGCCGGACGGCTGGAGCCACTACGTCTGCCTTCCGGGCCGGGGCCGCGACCAGGTGGACGCGTTCATCGCGGACCTGGAGGCCGTACTCGACGGCGTGATGGTCCAGCCGCCGGCGCTGAGCCAGCCGTCCCCGCTGGCCCAACCGTCCACTGTGGTCGGTCAACCGTCCACTGTGGCCGCTCACGCGCCCAACAGCCGGGCGGCCTGAGCGGAGCGACCAGCGAGCAAGTCCCCGGCGAGCGCGGCCGCGCCGAACTCGGTGAGGGCGCCGTTGAACAGCGCATCGCTGGTCTGGCTCAGCAGGATCGCGGTGATCCCGAGCGCCGGGTGGTTGAACCAGGACGTGCCGGTACCGCCCTCCCAGCCGTACCGGCCCGGTACCGCCGACACCTCGTCCGGCCGCCCGCGACGGACATGGCGTACCCCCAGCCCGCCGCCGAGTACCGCACCCGCCCCGTGCGATCTGCTCGTCGGTCAGGCAGTTGGTGGTCATCAACCCGAGCGACCGATCCGACAGCAGCCGGCGGCCGCGCACCACCCCGCCGCCCGACGGCCGCCGGGCCAGCTCCGGCAGCCAGCGCTCGACCGGCGCCTCCAGCGGCAGTAGGCCGTCGTCGACCAGCATCATGGCGGCCGCGGCCAGGATTGGCTTAGTGATCGACGCGGTCCGGAAGATGGTGTCCCGGCTCATCGCCGCGGTCCGCTCGAAGTCGAACCAGCCGATCGTGTCGACCGAGACGTCGTCGCCGCGGGCGACGAGCGTGACCAGGCCGGGCATCTCGCCCCGATCGACCCGGGCGGACATCGCCCGGTGCACTGCCTCCATGCCGTGACCTCCGGTCGTGACCTTCCGTAGGATTCCTGCCTATCACGCTGCGGGCTGTCGTGCCGAAGCGGCGTCCGGTCGCGTACGGCGGCTCCGACGTCTCCGGTGAAAGGCGCGCCGACCGGGGTGCCGGCCGAGAGGAGAGACCGATGAAGTACATGATCATGCTGTACGGCTCGCAGCAGGACTACGACGCCATG
>CAZYCD010000093.1:0-17708 GCA_964645345.1 uncultured Micromonosporaceae bacterium | reverse complement strand
ACCCGCGGCCGGACCGGCGGAGACCCGGTAGGTCAGGCGCCGCACCTCGCCCGGGCGCCACAGCGCCGCCAGCGGCACGCGCCGGTCGCGCACCTCCGCCGCCGGTACGCCGAGGACGACCGGGGCCAGCCCGGGCGGAAAGCGCACGGCGGCATAGCCGACGCCGGGCGGCCCGGTCGCCACGTACGCCGCCGTGTCCGGGCCGGCGACCACCAACTCACCCGAGACCCAGATCAGGTCCATGCAGCCGTCGGGCACCACCCGGTGGGCGTCGCCCGGAGGTGCCACCGACCGGACCCACGCCGTCGCGCCGGGCACCCGCCGCGACGCCCACTCCCGGTACATCACCGCAGCATGCCACCGCGGTCCGACAACCCGTCGTGCCAATAGACAGATGTCGAAGCCAGGCAGGTACCCTGAAACGGGTCTGATAACTTCGGGGCATTACCCCGGCCGGATCCTCGGCCGATCCACCCCCGCCCGACCACGGAGGATCCCCGGTGCCAGGGTTCTCGCGGCTGGCCCGCGCCAGGCTGGCCGTCAGCGCCGTGTTCGCCATCCACGGCGCGGTGGTCGGCAACTTCGCCACCCGCATCCCGTGGATCACCGACCGGCTGCACGTCGGCCCCGGCGCGCTCGGGCTGGCCCTGATCGCCCCGGCGGTCGGCAGCATCACCACGATGCCGGTGGCCGCCAGGCTGGTCCACCGGTACCGCAGCCGACCGCTGACCAGGCTCCTGCTGCTCGCCTGGTGTGGCAGCCTGGCGCTGCCCGCCCTGGCGCCCAACTACGCGGTGCTGTGCCTGGTGCTCCTCGGGTACGGCGCGGCGGCCGGCATGGCGGACGTCGCGATGAACGCGCAGGGCGTCGTCGTCGAGCAGCGGTACGGGCGGTCCATCATGTCCGGCCTGCACGGGATGTGGAGCGCGGGCGGCCTGCTCGGCTCCGCGGTCGGAGCGCTGGCCGCGCACCGGGGCGTGGACGCCCGGCTGCACCTGGCGCTCGCCGCCGCGGGACTGATGGTGCTGGGCTGGTTCGCGGGCTCGGGCCTGCTCGACACGCGGGGCTCGGGCGCCGACCCGATCACCGGTACCGGACCTGAACGGCCACCGCTGTTCGCGTTGCCGTCCAAGGCGGTCCTGCTGATCGGGCTGGTCGGCTTCTGCGCCGTGTTCGCCGAGGGCGCCAGCGGGGACTGGAGCGCGGTGTACCTGACCAGAGTCACCTCCGCCGATCCGGGGCTGGCCGCCCTGGCGTACACCGGCTTCTCCCTCGCCATGACCGCCGGGCGGCTGGCCGGCGACGCGGTGGTGCGGCGGATCGGGCCGGTGGCCTGTGTGCGGGCCGGCGGGCTGACCGCGTGCGCGGGCGGGATGCTGGTGCTGTTCGGCCGGGCACCCGGACCGGCTGTCGCCGGATTCGCACTGCTCGGACTCGGCGTGGCCGTCGTGGTACCCCTCGTGTTCGCCGCAGCGGGCCGGGTGGGGCCCAACCCGGGCCATGCCATCGCGGCGGTGGCCACCATCGCCTACGGCTCGGGTCTGGCGGCGCCCGGCATCGTCGGCGGCATCGCGCACGCCTTCTCGTTGCCGGTGGCCTTCGGCGTGGTGACCGCGCTGTGCGCCGCGATGGTCGTCGGCGCGGTGGCGCTGCGACCGGTCGCGGCCGGGGTCGCCTCGGCGGTGCCCGGCACGGCAGTGCCCGCGGCGGCCGTGCCCGCCCCGCGCCAGGCGGCCGACGCACCGACGGACGGGCGGACCGACGACGCGACGGACGAGCCGACCGACAGCGAGCCGGTGGTTTCCGGCTGATCTCCTCGCCCGCGTGCGTCGCGCACGGACCGGTTGATCGATCGGGGTAACCTCATCGACCATCCCGGAAGGAGATGCCGTTGACCGACCCCTATCCACCTCAACAGCCGCCGCAGGGCGGCTACCCCGCGCCCGGGAGCTATCCGCCGCCCGGGAGCTATCCGCCGCCGGGCGGGCAACCCGGGTACCCGCAGCCCGGGCACCCCCAGCCCGGGCACCATCAAGTTGGTTACCCGCCGCCCGGCGCCCTCGCCGGCGGCGGCAGCGCGATCGCGGTGACCACCAAGTTCATGCCGCTGGCGTTTTTCTACTTCTTCGTCAAGCCCAACCTGGGCATCGACGGCCAGCAGCCGGTCGCCGGCACCTGGGGTCGCAACGTCTACCCCGTCGCGCCAGGGCAGCACCAGGTCCACGTGCACACCCCGTACTTCCTGCCACCCCGGGTCGGCCCGGCCGATCTGGTGGTCGATGTCCAACCCGGGCAGACCGTCGAACTGGAGTACAAGTCGCCCCTGATCGTGTGGTCGAAGGGCTCCCTCGGGCCACCGCCGCAGAAGTACAACGGCCTGTGGTTCTACTGGGTACTGCTCGGGATCTTCGTGCTCCTGATCCTTTGTTGCTGCGGCAACCTTCTTCTGAACAACAGGAGCTAGACTCCCGCACCGAGATCCGCGTGGTGCCCGGCCCCGCTCGACGGGGCCGGGCAGCGCCATGGACACGGCGCGAGAGGGGTTCAGATGAGCGACGGGATGCTCGCCGGGACGGTCATGATCGAGGGGTACCAGGGCGACGAGGTCGAGGCGTACCTGGCCCGGCCGACCGACGACACGCCGACCGGCGGCGTGGTGGTCATCCACCACATGCCCGGGTACGACGCGGCCACCAAGGAGATGGTGCGGCGGTTCGCGGCCCACGGCTACTCGGCGGTCTGCCCGAACCTGTACTGGCGGGACGCGCCCGGCGCCAGCCCCGACGACGCCGCCGCGGTGGTGCGGGCGGCCGGCGGGGTACCCCAGGACCGCCTCCTCGGCGACCTGGCGGGTGCCGCCGCCTACCTGCGCGCGCTGCCGAACAGCAACGGCAAGGCCGGCGTGATCGGCCACTGCTCCGGCGGCCGCCAGTCCTTCCTCGCCGGGTGCATGCTCGACTTCGACGCGGCCGTCGACTGTTACGGCGCCTTTGTGGTCGCCGCGCCGCCGTCCACCTTCACCATGGCCGTGGAGCCGGTGCTGCCGGTCGCGGACCGGCTGTCCTGCCCGCTGCTGGGGCTGTTCGGCGCCGACGACCAGTACCCGGCGCCGGCCGAGACCGAGGTCCTCGAAGCGGAGCTGACCCGGCTCGGCAAGACCTTCGAGTTCCACACCTACGAGGGGGCCGGGCACGCGTTCTTCGCGGTGGACCGCCCCTCGTACCGGCCGGCCGCGGCCGTTGACGGCTGGCAGAAGATCTTCGACTTCTACGGCCGGTACCTGGCGAAGTAGGCAGGGATTTCAGATGTGTACGTACCTGACGCACCACGCCGACCTCGACGGAAGCGGCAAGGGGCCACAGGGCTGGTTCGCGCTCCGTCAGGCGACGGTCTATGTCGACCACCCGCAGCACGCTCCCTACGGCCACACGGTGAACATCGACTTCGCCAACCAGGCGCTCGGGCCCTCCGCCCGGGTCGCCGTCGAGCTGACCGAGGAGGCGGCGCTGGCGCTGGTGGACGCGATCCGCGCCGCGCTGGCCTCCGCGCCGCCCGGGCTGGCCTCGGCGTCGGCGCCGGTCTGACGGGACGGACGCGGGACGCATGACATCGCTACGGCTACGGGCGGCGGGGCCCAGGGACGCCGAGGACGTCGCGCGGCTGCACGCCGACAGCTGGCGGCGGCACTACCGGGGCGCCTACGCCGACGAGTTCCTCGACGGCGACCTGGTGGCGAACCGGCTGGCGGTCTGGTCCGCCCGGCTCGTCACACGCGCCGGCGCTGACCGGTCAGGCAGTGCGTTGCCGGACAGCGCCGAGCCGTCCGGCGCGGCCGTGCCAGCCGGGGCGGGCCGGCCGCGACCGACCGGCGCGGCGACCATCGTGGCCGAGGACGGCAGCGGCCTGGTCGGCTTCGTGCACGTCGTCTTCGACGTGGAGGAGCGGTGGGGCAGCCTGGTCGACAACCTGCACGTCGCCAACGGCCGGCGGCACGGCGGGATCGGCACGGCGCTGCTAGCCCGCGCGGCGGCGGCCACTACCGCCCGCGCCGCCAGCACCCGCCTGTACCTGTGGGTACTCGCGCAGAACCTTGCCGCCCAACGGTTCTACCGCTCGCGCGGCGGCGAGTGTGTCGAGCGCGTACCGGTCGAACCGCCGGGCGGCGTGCCGGCCTGGCTCAACGGCTCCCCCGACAAGCTCCGCTTCGCCTGGCCGGACGCCGCCCTCTTGGCGGCCGTCGGCTGACCGTCCTATTTGGACACTGTTGTGCCGTTCTCCTTCACATTGGTGAAGACGCGGTTGTCGACGTTGTTCCACGTGTTGCCGGTGCTGCCGACCCCGTTGAAGGCGCAGTTGCTGACCGTGAACCCGTGGACGTGGTAGGCGCTGGTACCCGAGACGTCGAACACCTTCGGTACCTGCGTCGTCGAGCAGTTGGTGATGGTGATCCCGCCGAAGTTCATCTTCTGCGAACCGGTCTGGCCGTTGTAGGTCGACGTCACGTACGCGAAGTTCCGGGTCGGCGCGCCGGTGAAGCTGTCCAGGTTGACGTTTGTGGCGCCGCCGCCGCGCAGCGTGTTCGTCTTGAGGTAGAGCGCGAACTTGGTCGCGCCGGTGACGACGCACTTGTAGGCGTACACATTGGACACACCGCCGGTGATCTCGCTGCCGCAGGTGATCGCGCCCCAGTTGCCGTTCATCGTGCAACCGAACACCACCACGTTCGTGGTCGGCTTGTTGATGCGCCGGCCGTCTGCGTCCCGCCCGGACTTGATGGCGATGTTGTCGTCGTGCGCGCCCAGCACGCAGTTGGAGATGACCACATGGTCGCAGCACTCCGGGTCGCAGCCGTCGGTGTTGGAGTGAGCCGTGCTCGGGTCGGTGTGCACGCTGTCCACCGTGACCCAGCGGCACAGAGTCGGGTGCAGTTGCCAGAACATCGGGTTCTTCAGCGTCACGCCCTGGATCAATACCCGGTCGCAGGAGTACGGCTCGACGAACGTGGACCGCATGCTGTGCCCGGATCCCGGTACCACGCGCTGCGCCGGGTCCGTCTTGCCGCTGGCGATCAGGCTCTCCAGGTAGGCGCGGTCGGATCCCTTGTTCCACGAGGAGGTGGCGCCGGCGTCCAGCGTGCCACTGCCGGTCAGCGCGATGTCCGTCTCGCCGTGCGCGTAGATCATCGGTGACCGGTTCATGCACTCGATGCCCTCGTACCGGGTCAGGACCGTCGGGTACTTGCTGGCGTCGCCGCTGAACTTGAGCGTGGCACCCGAATTGAGGTGCAGGTCCACGAAGCTCTTGAGGTAGATGGCGCCGGTGACGTAGGTACCGGCGGGTACGACGAGGTGGCCGCCGCCGGCAGCGTTGACGGCGTTGACGGCGGCCTTGAAGGCGGCCGTGTTGTCGGTCGTGCCGTCGCCCTTGACGCCGTAGGCCGTGGCGTCGAAGGTGGCGTTCGGGATCTGGGGCAGGGCGGTGGCCGCGACGATGTCCTTCGCTGCCTGCCAGGGCAGGTTGTCGGCGCTGACGGCGGCCGGCGCGGCGGCGGCGTCAACCGTACCGGCGTCAACCGCGGTCGCGCCCGGGTCGGTACCGGCGAAGGCCGTCCGCGACACGACGGCGGTCGCGGCGGCTGCGCCCGCGACGGTCAACCCGACGCCCAGTGCCCGGCGGCGGGAGATTCCTCTTGGCATCTCGATGCTCCTCGTGGCAGTTGCCGAATGGCTGGACAGCCGGCGGGCGGGCCACGCTGTGGCCGAGAGTCTGGCCGCCGTGGCGCCTCGGGGTCAAGGCCCGGGCCACGCTTTGCCATGGGGCAGAACGACAATCCGCGCGCCGGGCAGAGATCCGGTTATCTACACGCTTAGATGCCGTAAGAGTTGACATCACTCGATGTACGGGTCGGTTGTGGCGCGTCAGTCATCGGATGTTCGGGGGAACAGATCTTCAAGAGACTCAAGCTCGCACGAACGGCCCGGGTCAGCGCGCGACGCTGATCCGGGCCAGCCGGGCCGGGGTCGGCCAGCGCACGTCGTAGACCCAGCCGAGCCGCTCGAACAGCCAGATCAGCCGTGCCGACACGTCGATCTGGCCCGGCTTCACGCCGTGCCGAGCGCAGGTCGGGTCGGCGTGGTGCAGGTTGTGCCAGGACTCCCCCATGCTGAGGATCGCCATCGGCCAGAAGTTGGCCGACCGGTCCCGGCTGGCGAACGGCCGGTCCCCGATCATGTGGCAGATCGAGTTGACCGACCATGTCACGTGGTGCAGCAGCGCGACCCGGACCAGGCCGGCCCAGAAGAAGCCGGTCACGGCGCCCCACCACGACCAGGTGAGCAGGCCGCCGATCACGGCCGGGGCGGCCAGCGTCAGCAGGGTCCACAGCCCGAACAGCCGGTGCACGACCCGGATGTCGCGGTCGGCCAGCAGGTCCGGCACGAACCGCTCCTGGTTGGTGAGCGTCCGGTCCAGCAGCCAACCCATGTGCGCGTGCCAGAAGCCTCGCACCACCGCGGCTGGCGAGGTGCCGAACAGCCACGGCGAGTGCGGGTCGCCCTCCCGGTCGGAGAACGCGTGGTGCCGCCGGTGGTCGGCCACCCAGTGCAGCACCGGGCCCTGGACGGCGAAGCCGCCGGCGACGGCCAGGGCGATGCGCATCGGGCGGTGCGCCTTGAAGGACCCGTGCGTCAGATACCGGTGGTACCCGACAGTCACACCGAGACAGGTCAGCGTGTAGAAGGTCACCAGCAGCGCGAGGTCCACGACGCCCAGGCCCCAGCCCCAGGCGACCGGTACCGCGACGGCCAGTGCGAGCAGCGGTACCACGATGAACACGTACACGCCGATGTGGCCGGCGAGCCGGCGCTTCCCGGCCAGCATGTGCTTCGGCGGCGACACCACGGGCGGCATGGCGTGACCGTAGATCGTTGCGGCGGACGGCGGGCCAACCGCGACCCACGCGGTGATTAACAGCCCCGTACGACCGGTCGCCCGGTCGCGCCCGACGGCCGGTACCGCGGATTGCTCCAACAATTTCTATGCCTGTCTGTCCCGGCCGCTCCCCTGTCCTGATCCGCAATTTCCGATCGCTACCCGAACCAATTCCGTCGACCGATTCACGCGGTTAGGCCCCCCACGTTCTCGCTGGTAGATGCGTGTCTGACCGGGCGACTTGCGCGGTTCCCTTAATAGATCGAGAGGCTTGGAAAGCAAATGCGGGACGCCTCCCGAAATAGTCGCTGAACGCGTTTCGCCGGAGTGGCGACCGGGGACCGCAGAGATTCCGGAGGATGCCGCCGCGCAACGGTGCGCGCGGCGCGGGTTCCGGGGTGGCGGTGTTCGAGGTCAGAGGAGGAAGAACCATGGGTCGAGGAGGCCAGATCGCCTTCGCGGTCGCGACCGGCTACGCGCTGGGTCGCGGCCGGCGGATGCGATGGGCGCTGGCGCTCGCGGCGGCGGCCGCGGTGGGGCGCCTGACGGCGGGACGCGGAGGGCTGGCCGGCGGGCTGGGCCGGCTCGGCGCGTCACCGGGACTGGGCCGCCTGCTCGATGCGGGCCGGCCGCTGGTGTCGGCCGGGGGCGCGGCCGCCAGAACCGCGATGGGCGGCCGGATCGACGCAGCCGCCGACCGCCTGCAGCAGACGGCGCAGCGGTTGCGGGGTCAGGGCCGGACGGACGACGGCGACCCCGCGCGTACCGGCGAGCCGGGCGCCGGGGACGCGGATACCGACGAGCGGTACCGCGACGAGCCGGACGACCGCCCGCGGTACCGGGGCCGCAGCCGTTACGACGACGGCGACGAGCGGGACGACGACGAGCGGTACGACGCCGGCGACGACCTCGACGACCTCGATGACCGCGGCCGCGACGACGAGGACGGCGAGGACGAGGACCGCGAGGACGAGGACCGCGGGGACGACGAGGTCCGGGACGACGACCGGGGCGGCGCGAGGCGGCGGGGCCGTGCGCCGGCGGTCGAGAGCCCGCGGCCGGCCGTGCGGCGTCGAGGGAGGCGACCGGAGTGACCGGGGAATCTGGCGCGGGACGGGCACCGGCCGGCGGCCGGACGGGCCGGCTCGCCGAGGCGTTGACTGAGGTCGTCGCGGCCGCCGGGGAGCGGCTGGTGTCGGCGGCGGGTGACCGGGTGGCGGCCGCGACCGAGCGGCTCACTGAGTACGCGGCGCGCAGCGGCAGTCCGGGCCTGGCCGCCGCGGCGACCGGCGCGCGGCAGGCGGCTGCGGGCGGGTCGTCCGGATCCGTCGCACTGCGCATGGCGGTGGCGGGCCTCGCCGCGAAGACACGGCAGGCGCTGGGCAAGGGTACCCGGGCGGGAAAGGACAAGATCAAAGTGACGAACATCGTCGAGTCGATCGACGTCGGGGTACCGGTCCGGCTCGCCTACGACCAGTGGACGCGGTTCGGTGACTGGCCGGCGTTCATGAAGAAGGTGGAGAGCGTCGAGCAGGATGGGGACGAGAAGCTCACCTGGAAGGCGCAGATCTTCTGGTCGCACCGCACCTGGGACTCGACCATCGTCGAGCAGGTACCGGACCGGCGCATCGTGTGGCGCTCCAGCGGCGCCAAGGGCTCGGTCGACGGTGCGGTGACCTTCCACGAACTCGGGCCCGAGCTGACCCGGATCCTGATGGTACTGGAGTACCACCCGCAGGGCCTGTTCGAGCGGACCGGCAACATCTGGCGGGCACAGGGCCGGCGGGCCCGGCTCGAACTCAAGCACTTCGCCCGGCACGTGATGACCCAGTCGATCCTGCGGGCCGACGACGTCAAGGGGTGGCGCGGCGAGATCCGCGACGGCCGGGTGGTGGAGGGCAGCCGGGCCGAGCCGGCCGAGCAGGCTCCCCGGCGCCGGCAGGCCGCGGGGTACGACCGGCGTGAGCGGGTGGCCGGCCGCGGCCGCGCGTCGGCTCGGGGTGATGAGCGGTGACCGCGGCGATCCAGCCCGCGGCGGCGGGCGGCAACGGCGGCTCGTCCGGCGACCTGGCCGACGTCATCGAGACGATCCTCGACAAGGGCCTGGTGATCGACGCGCACGTGGCGGTCGGGGTGGTGGGCATCCGGATCCTCACCATCGACGCACGCATCATCGTGGCGAGCGTCGACACGTACCTGCGCTTCGCCGAGGCGGTCAACCGGCTCGACCTGTCCGACTCGGAGGGGAAGGAACTGCCCGACATGGTGCATCCGGCCGGCGGAGTGCTGGAGAAGGCCGGCGAGACGCTGGGCCAGCTGGTCAGCGGAGGCGAGTCGCGACGCGAGCCGGCCCGGGGCCGGCGGGAACGGGAGGAGGACTGAGGATGCCCAACACCGGCTACTTCATCTATGGCATCGTGCCCGGGGACGTCGAGGAGACCGGGGACGCCCACGGCCTCGGCGACCCTCCGGCCCCGGTGACGGCCGTCGTGCACGGCGAGGTGGGCGCGCTGGTGAGCGAGGTGGACCTGGACCGCCCGCTCGGTACGCCGGACGACCTCGTGGCGTACCAGCGACTGCTGGACTCGACCGTCATCGCCGTACCGGTGCTGCCGGTGCGCTTCGGTACCGCGCTGACCGACGTCGACGCGCTCGAGGAGTTCCTCGCCGACCGGCAGGACCAGTTCGCCGAGGCGCTACGGCGGCTCGACGGGCACGCCGAGTTCGTGGTCCGGGCGCGGTACGACTCCGAGTCGCTGCTGCACCGGGTGCTCGCCGGGAACGAGGAGGCGGCCGCGCTGCGGGACCAGGTCCGGGGCCAGCCGGCCGAGCTGACCGCGAACGCCCGGCTGCGCCTGGGAGAGATCATCTACCAGGCGATCGAGGCCGAGCGGGCGGCGGACACCCGCAGGCTGGTCGAGGCTCTCCGCGAGGTCGCGGCCGATTGCCGCGAGCTGCCGCCCAGCCACGAGGAGGACGCGGCCAACGTGGCCCTGCTGGTACAGACCGGGCGTCGTGGCGAGTTCGACGAGGCGCTGCGCGAGGTCGCCGAGGAGTGGAGCGGGCGAGCGACGGTACGGCTGCTCGGTCCGCTCGCGCCGTACGACTTTGTGGCGCCCGACCTCGTGTCGGCGCCGGGGAACGGCGAGTGACATGGGTCTGCTCGCGATCCTGGCCCTGCCGCTCGCGCC
This sequence comes from uncultured Micromonosporaceae bacterium, assembly GCA_964645345.1. GTDB lineage: Bacteria > Actinomycetota > Actinomycetes > Mycobacteriales > Micromonosporaceae > Rugosimonospora. Next base: position 7,587 of record CAZYCD010000093.1, on the reverse strand, counting down.
GGTCCGCCTGGTGACCGCGATCGGTCGCCTGCTGCAGCAGGAGGCGGACCGGCAGCGGTACTCGTCGGCCGGCGTGCGGCAGCGGCTCGAAGCGCTCGACACGGCGCTCGCTTCGGGCGAGCTGACCGAGCGGGAGTACGGCGAGGCGCAGCAGGCCATCGTCCAGGAGCTGATCGTCCGATCCGCACCGGCGGATGCCTAGCGGCTGAGGAGGGAGGGAAACATGAGTCGAGACGAGTACGAGGCGCAGGAGCACGACCGGTGGAGTAGCGAGCCGCTGCCCGCGGTCGAGGCCGCGCGCCGCGCTGTGGCCCATGTCGTCCAGCTCACCGGCCGGCACCCTATCGGGGTGACGTCCCTGCAACTCGCCGAGGACGGCTGGGTGGCTGAGGTCGAGGTCGTCGAGGACCGCCGCATACCGTCCACAGAGGACACTCTCGCGCTGTACCGCATCGAGCTGGACGACGACGGCGCGCCGCTGGGGTACGAACGGCTCAGCCGGTACCCACGCGGTCGCGGTGACCGACGGGAGGGTCGGCCATGACCGCCGTACCCGCCACCCCGCCGCCGGCCCAACCGGCCGCCCTGTCCGGCGAGCCCGGGAACCTGGGCGACATCCTCGAGCGGGTCCTCGACCGGGGGATCGTCATCGCCGGCGACATCCGGGTCAGCCTGCTCGACATCGAACTGCTCACCATCAAGCTGCGCCTGGTCGTCGCCTCGGTGGAGACCGCGGCGCAGATGGGCATCGACTGGTGGCGCAGCGACCCGTGGCTCACCTCGCGGGCCGAACCCGTTGACCGCGGCGTCCCGGGTGGCCGGGCCGTCCCTGGTGGCACCCGACCCGGGTTGGAGCCCCGGTGACGGGCGCCGGCTTGTGGCTGCACGCCGTCGTGCGGGATCTCGACCCGGCCCGGCTCGTGGGGCTGACCGGGGTCGGCGGCCAGGCCGTGCGGCCGGTACCGGCCGGCGGTCTCACCGCCGTGGTCGGCCCGGTCGACCTCGCCGAGTTCGGCGAGGAGCCACTGCGCCGCAACCTCGAAGACCTCACCTGGCTGGAGGCCGTCGCGCGGACCCACCACCGGGTCGCGGAGGAGCTGTTCCGGCACGGTCCGGTGATTCCGGCCCGACTGGCCACGATCTACCGGGACGAGGATTCGGTGGCCGAGCTGCTCACCCGGCGCGGCGGCGACCTGGCCGCCGCGCTGGACCGGGTCGCCGGGCGGCTGGAGTGGGGCGTCAAGATCTACGCCGCGCCTCCCCCGGCACTCCCCCGCCCGTCGCCGGGGACCGCCGATCGCCAACCCGGCGCCGGGGCCGCGTACCTCCGGCGCCGGCGCGAGGCGCTGTCGGCCGGGGCCGAGGCCGTCCGGGCGGCGGTGGAGAGCGCGGAGGAACTGCACGAAGTGCTCGTGGCGGACGCCGAGGCGGCGCTGCGGCACCCGCCCCAGCCCAGGTCACTCAACAGCCGGGCGGGTTCGATGGTCCTCAACGGCACGTACCTGGTGGATGCCCGGCAGGGTGGGCGGTTCGCGGACAGGGTCACCGAGCACGCCGGCCGGTACGCCGCGATCGAGGTCGAGCTGACCGGCCCGTGGCCGCCGTACTCGTTCGCGACGGTACCGGCGGCCGAGGGGGTGGACGACGGTGCCCACTGACGCCCTGGGTACCCGCCCGGTGGCCCTGGTCGACCTGCTTGACCGGGTACTGGCCACGGGCGTGGTGATCAGCGGCGACATCGTCCTGTCCATCGCGGATGTGGACCTGGTGTACCTGTCGCTGCGCGCGGTCCTGTCGTCGGTACGCGCCGCGCTTCCGGCGTACCCGAACCCGGCGGGTCCCCGATGACCGGCCGCATCGAGGTCGACCGGGACTCCGCGGAGAAGGGGTTGGCCAGCCTGGTCCTCACGGTCGTCGAGCTTCTCCGGCAACTAATGGAGCGGCAGGCACTTCGCCGGGTGGACCAGGGCGACCTCACGGACGAGCAGGTGGAGCGGATCGGTACCACGCTGATGGCGCTGGAGGAGCAGATGACGCGGCTGCGGGAGCACTTCGGGTTGTCGCCCGGGGACCTCAACCTCGACCTCGGCCCGCTCGGCACCCTCCTGCCCACCGACTAGGGTGCAGACCGCCCCGGCCAGAACGGGTCCCGGCCGATGAAGCCCAGCAGCCTGGTCTGGTTATCCGCGCCGCCGGGTACCTCGACCCGGGCGCCGTACTGGCCGGAGGCACGCATGACCTCCTCCATCTGCTCCATCCCGCCGAGGAGTTGGGCGCAGAATTCGGGGTCCAGCCGGTCGTCCTGCCCGGTGGCCCTGGACAGGTCCCAGGTATGCATGAACACGTCGGCCGTGTAGAACTGGTCGATCGCGGCATCCAGCGGCAGGGTGCCGATGTGCGGATTGCTGAGTTCCCGGTGCGCCGACTGCGGGTCGTCCAGCACCGCCTGCACACCGTCGCAGTGAACCTGCCACGCGGCGACCGGGTTCTCGTCGACCGACGGTCCGTGGGGCAGCTCGATGCCGGCACCGGCGGCCAGGAACCCGGGGAGCCATTCGGTCAGGTGCCGCACGACGTCGCGGGCGGCCCAGCCGGCGACCGGGGATGGCGCGTCCCAGGACCGGGTACCGCGGACCCGGTCGGTGAACAGCCCGGCAACCTGCCGATGCCGCTCGGCCGGGCGGTCAGACAGTGCCATCGGCGAGCATCCTGTCCAGCTTGGCGTAACCCTCGTTGACGCCGACCTCCATGCCGCTGCGCAGCCAGGCGTCGCGGCCTTCGAAACTGTCCACAAGGGACTGTGTCCGCAGCCGCGTGCGGCCGTCGCCCAGGTCCTCGAACCACAGCGTCTCCAGCGCGACGGAGTCGGGCTCGCCGTCGAACGTGAAGGTCTGCACGATGCGGTCGTGCCGTACCTCGTGGAAGCAGCCGCGGAACCCGTACTCCGTGCCGTCGTGTACCGAGACGTACCGCCAGCTGCCGCCGGTACTCGCATCCCAGTGCTCGATCCTGGTCGCCATGGCGTCCGGACCGACCCAACGGGCGAACAACGCGGGATCGGTGTGGGCGCGGAAGAGTTGCTCGGGCGTCGCCGAGAAGTCACGAGTCATCCGGATGACCGGAAGCCTCGGATCAGCTTCGATGACTGCCTGCGTGATCCTGTTCATGCTCGTCTCCCTTCATCTCCGCCAGTACGGCGTCGAGCCGCCGGTACCGCCGCTCGACACGGTCGCGGTGGCGCTCGATCCAGCTGTCCACCAGGTCGAAGACCTGGACCTCCAGGCGTACTGGCCGGGGCTGCGGCCCGCGCGGTCGACTGACCAGCCCGGCGTCCTCGAGTACCCGCAGGTGCTTGTACACGGCCTGCAGCGTCATCCGGTACGGCTCGGCCAGTTGGCCGACGGTCGCGTCGCCCTCGGCGAGCCGGGCCACCATGTCGCGCCGCGTCGTATCTGCGAGGGCGGCGAAGACTCGGGACAGCGCATCCGTGGTCATCGGCCCTCACTTTCAACTCTGCGGTTGAAAGTACCGTAGACCACGACGAGCTCGCGGGTCAACCTACCGGTTGAAAGTCCTGCTCCAGGCAGCCACCAAAGGGCGCCACCATGGTTCCTTGTGCCGACGGGTTTGTATTGCTAACCTGTTTCTCATGACGACCGAGAGCGCGTACCCCGAGGACGACCCGCACCGGCTGCTGTCGACGGCGCGCGACCTCATGCGGCGGGTACGCAGGCAACAGCGCGCGACCTGGCTTCCTCTCCTGGTGTTCGCGGCGCTGACGTTCGCCTCCGTCCCGGTGCGCCGCCTGAGCGGCCACCACCTGGACTGTCGGGCCTTGTCGGGCGGGCAGATCTGCCGGGTCTACTCCGACGCGGACTTCGTGTACTGGCCGACCGCACTGGTGCTGACCTACGTGGTGATCGTGGCCTTCTACATCCGCCGCTCCCGGGCCCGGGGCGTCGGGACGCGCGTGCTGCCGTACGCCATCGTCGGCGTCATCGTCGCGGTGGCGCTGACAGGCGTAGCGCTCTGGCTTCTGCACAACCCCCCGATCGACCAGACCCCGCCGTGGCTGCACGGCGTGCCGTACCGGCTGGTCAGCCCGGGCGGTTCCATCGGGACCGCGCTGCTGGTACTGGCCTGGGCGGAGCGCAACCGCGCCCTGCTCCTGCTGACGCTGGTCTACCTGGCGGTCGTGGCGGTACCCGTCACCTTCGGCCCGGGCGGCCCCAACGGCCCGTGGTACGGCCTTCCCGCCATATCCCAGGGCACCGTGCTGCTGCTTGGCGGCATCGGCTTCGCCCGGGCCCAGCGGCCGCTCCGGTCACCCGCGCCATGACCGGCCACCCCGCGAACGGGCTCGACGACACGGTCCACCAACGGGTCCGGCTCGGCATCCTCGCGATCGCGCACGAGGCGCGGAAAGTCGAATTCAGCTACCTGCGCACCAACCTGGAACTGACCGCGGGCAACCTCTCCCAGCACCTCGGCGTGCTGGAGAACGCCGGGCTCATCAGCATCGAGAAGGGGTACGCCGGCAAGCGCGCCCGCACCTGGGTCACCCTCACGAAGGCCGGCCAGTCCGCCCTCGCCGAGGAGATCGCCCAGCTCAAGCTCCTGATCGGACAGATCGAAGGCGCCGGCGGGCGCTAGGGCGTGGCCGCCTCGACCGGGCGGTCGTCGGCCGGCGGGGCGTCCTTGACCGCCCGGCTGCGCAACAGTTGCCGTACCGTCTCGATGTCCTTCGGCGAGGTGCGCGAGGCGAGGTAGTACATGACGCCGGTCGGGATGAAGAAGACCTGGAACAGCGCGAGCCCCGTCGCGTAGTTCAGCGGCGGCGGCAGCGTCCGGGTCAGCGCCCGGAACACCGCGCCCACCAGCCCGTTGCCGGCCGCCCGGCCGACGCCGTTGACCAGGTTGCCCATGCTGTAGACCGTGCCCCGGTGCTCCGGCGGGTTCACGTCGGCCAGCAGCGCGAACCAGTTGGGCGAGTTGGCCGAGGTGAAGGCGAGCGCCACGAGGGCGGCGAGGAAGGCCACCGCGACCGTCGGCTCGGTCACCACGCTCTCCAGCACGGCGAGCACGGTGCGGCCGGTACTCGCCCCGGGCGGCACGTTCACCTTCAGGGGCACGAAGAACAGCACGACGTAGAACGGGATGCCGGCCAGGATCCCGAAGGCGGCCACCAGCGCGCGCCCGCTCAGGGTGCGCCGCTGCAGCCGGTCGCCGACCAGCCCGCCGACGATGGAGAACACCCCGCCGAGCTGGAACAGCACCGCGAACACGCTGCCGATGGCGGTCGGGTTCGGGTACCCCTGGTGTTCGGCCTTCGCCTCCAGCAGCCGCGGCAGCCAGACCAGTGAGCCGAACGTGGCCTGGGCGGTCAGGCCCTGCAGCACGAGCCATACGTTGGTCCGCCGGCCCAGGATCCCGCGCAGGTCTCCCCGGTCGATCCGGTGCTCATAGTTGCCGCCGGCTGCGAACAAGGCGGCCAGCTCCGGCTCGCTCTGTCCGCGCCGAATGTCGTAGGTCAGCAGGTAGGCCAGGATGGCCAGCACGCCGAGCGCGGCCAGCAGGAGGAACGGCCGGCGCCAGTTCTCCGCGCCGGGCCCGCCGCCACCGCCGAGCAGACCGCCCAGGAGGGTACCCACAAGAGCCCCGATTCCCTGGGACAGTCCCCAGAGGCTCATCACCAGCCCGCGTCGCTTGGGCGAGATGAGGTCGCTGACGACCGAGAAGCCGACCGAGACGACCGCGCCGAGCCCGATCGACGCGAACATCTGCAGGGCGAGGAAGGCGAAGTACCCGTGGACGAGCCCGGAGCCGCCGTAACCGAGCACCCAGATGCCGCTACCGATCATCAGCAGTGGCTTGCGGTTGGTCCGGTCGCCGACGTAGGCCCAGCCGACGGCCGCGATCGCGGTCACCAGGAAGCTCACGGCGGTGACCAGGCCGATGGCGCCCTCGGAGACGTCAAGGCTGTCGCCGATCTTCTTGTACAGCGGCGGCACGATGCCGACGGCCACGTGCTCCAGGGACGCGAGCACGACGAAGACCGTCACGCTGTAGACCCGGTGGGCCGTGCCACCCCGGATGCGGTCGACCGCTGTCATGTACCGCACCCAACCACAAGACCGCTGGTTCAGGCGAGCCCGCGGCGCAGCAGGAGCCAGGTGAACGGCTGGATCGTGTCGCCCGGCGTCACGTGCTCGACCCGGCGCGCCTCGACCACGTCGAGGTCGGCGAACTGGGCGGCCAGCGTATCCGGGCTGTAGCGGGAGACCGGCAGCCCGGAGCAGTGCGTCGGGCCGTCGACCGCGAAGACGCCGATGACCAGGTACCCGTCCGGGTCGAGGGCCTCGCGCAGGACCGACCGATACGCGTCGCGGTCGGCGGGGTCAGTGAGAAAGTGGAACACGGCCCGGTCGTGCCACAGATCGAAGCGGCGGTCCGGACGCCAGGTGCGCACGTCTTGGCTGAGCCAGCGCACCCGCTCCGCCCGCGGGCCGAGCCGCCGCCTGGCCACGTCCAGGGCGTGTGGCGAAAGGTCCAGGACCGTGACGTCCCGGACGCCGGCGGCCAGGAGCTCGTCGACGAGTACCGACGCTCCCCCGCCGATGTCGACCACCGAACCGACCGGCCCGGCCGCGGCGATCAGCGACGCCGAGATCGAGGCGTCGGCCTGGTACCAGCTGACCCGGTCGGAGCCGACCCGGTCGTACACCTGGTCCCAGTACCGGGCGTCGGGTTCGGTCGTCATGCCTCCTGCCTAGCAGACTCGCGGACCGGTGTGGCGCTATACAGGTGGAGGTCAACGAGGGAGGGACCGTGGACAGGGGACGGCGGACGGAGGAGCCGACGGCGAAGGCCCGCCGGGTGTGGGACGCGTTCGCACCCCGGTACGACCGGGCGATGCGCTTCTACGAGCGGTTGCAGTTCGGCGGCGGCCGACAATGGGCCTGCTCCCGGGCAACGGGCGACGTCCTGGAGGTCGCCGTGGGTACCGGCCTGAACCTGCCGTTCTATCCGGCGGACGCCCGGCTGACTGGGGTGGACCTCAGCACGCGGATGCTGGCCATCGCGCGGGCGCGCGCCGCGGAGCTGGGCCGCGACATCGACCTGCGCGAGGGCGATGCCCAGGCGCTGCCCTTCCCGGACGCGTCGTTCGACTCGGTGGTGTGCACGCTGTCGCTGTGCGCCATCCCTGACGAGCGGGCCGCGATCGGGCAGATGTGGCGGGTACTGCGGCCGGGCGGGCGGCTGCTGCTGCTCGACCACGTGGGCAGCAACTGGTGGCCAGTGTGGGCCGGGCAGCGCCTGCTCGAGGTGTTCACCGTCCGGTCGGCCGGCGAGCACCAGACCCGCCGCCCGCTGCCGCTGGTACGGGCGGCCGGGTTCACCGTCGACGAGACGCGGCGGCTCAAGGCGGGCACGGTCGAGCGGGTCGCGGCGACCAGGCCGGTCGCTGATACGCTCCGGTAACCGGATCCCGATCATCGTCTTCGTCCCTCGACGCCACCAGGTGGATGACATGGACCTGCGCACGGACGTGCCGCACTCGGCCCGGATCTACGACTACCTGCTCGG
>CAZYCD010000092.1:0-17719 GCA_964645345.1 uncultured Micromonosporaceae bacterium | reverse complement strand
ACGCCGCCCTTGACGTCGAAACCGTCCATCTCGACGAGCATCTGGTTGAGCGTCTGCTCCCGCTCGTCGTGCCCGCCGCCGCGCCCGGCGCCGCGGTGCCGGCCGACGGCGTCGATCTCGTCGACGAAGATGATCGCCGGCGCGTTGTTCTTGGCCTGCTCGAACAGGTCGCGCACCCGGCTGGCGCCGACGCCGACGAACATCTCGACGAAGTCCGAGCCGGAGATCGAGTAGAACGGCACCCCGGCCTCACCGGCGACCGCGCGGGCGAGCAGGGTCTTACCGGTACCGGGCGGCCCGAACAGCAGCACGCCCTTCGGGATCTTGGCGCCGAGGGCCTGGTACTTGGCCGGGTTCTGGAGGAAGTCCTTGATCTCGTGCAGCTCCTCGACGGCCTCGTCGGCGCCCGCCACGTCGGAGAACGTGGTCTTCGGCGTGTCCTTCGCCACCAGCTTGGCCTTGGACTTGCCGAAGTTGAGCACCCGGGAGCCGCCACCCTGCATCTGCGACATGAACAGCAGCAGGAGGATCACCAGTACGGCGATCGGGAGGAGGTTGACCAGCACGCCGAGCAGGACGCTGTCCTTGCTCACCTTGGTGTCGATCGGGCCGTCGATCTTGCCGGCGGCCTTGGCCGCGGTCGCGTCCTTGTAGAAGTCGTCGATGGCGGTGGCCGGCAGCTGCGCCTGGATCTTGTCGGTCGTGGTGTTGTCGAAGGTCTGCTTCTGCTTCAGATCAAGGTCGACGGTCTGTTCCTTGTCCTCGATCAGGACCTTCTGCACGTTGCCGCTGTTGAGTTGGGCGGCGATGTCCGACGTGTTGACCTTGGTGTAGCTCGGGCCGCCGCTGAAGAGCGTGCTGAGCGCGATCGCACCAATGATCACGACGACCAGCCACACCCATGGCCGGCGGAAGAAACGGGTTCGTTCCATCGTGTTGTCGAGCGCTCTGCGCCCAGCCCTCCACATCGTGAGACCACTGCCCTGCCGTGGCCGTCGAGACCTGGCCGGGTCACGCCGGGTCCCGGCGCGTCGCCGATCCGGAACCTTCCGCCTCGGTTATTCGACGGTACACCGTGCGATCGACTGCGGGGCTACGGCATCCGGCACTCAGCCGATAATGCCGACAAACCGGAATCCGCTGACGGCGGAACCCACCGAACTCTCAGCGATGTCTCAGGCTCGGGCGTACATGGCCGGCCGGAGCACGCCCACGTACGGCAGTTCGCGGTACCGCTCGGCGAAGTCCAGGCCGTACCCGACGACGAACTCGTTCGGGATGTCGAAGCCGACGTACTTCACCGGCACCTGCACCTTCACCGCGTCCGGCTTGCGCAGCAGCGCGACCACCTCGACCGAGGCCGCCGACCGGCTGGCCAGGTACCGCAGCAGCCAGGACAGGGTCAGGCCGGAATCGACGATGTCCTCGACCACGATCACGTGGCGACCGGTGATGTCCCGGTCGAGGTCCTTGAGGATGCGCACCACACCGGAGGACGTGGACCCCTGGCCGTAGGAGGAGACGGCCATGAACTCCAGCTCGACGGAGCGCCCGTTCCGACCCAGCGCCCGGGCGAAGTCGGCCATGAACATCACGGCCCCCTTGAGGACGCCGACGAGCAGCACGCTGTCGACGTCCCGGTAGTCCTCGGCCACCTGCTTGGCCAGCTCCGCGGTCTTGTCGCGGATCTGGTCCTCGGAAACGATCACGCGGTCGATGTCCGCGTCATACCAGCTGCCGTCGGCCATGCCGACAAGCCTGCCGTATGCGGTCTCGCCACGAGCGGCTGGGGCCGGAACTCGGCAGGCCTGCTGCGCCCAGAGGCGGAACCCGGCTCACGAGCAGTGTGGAGAGTCCCGGAACCCGCCCTTGGACGGGCGCCAGTCGGCGAAGTCCCGGCTGTCCCGGCCCAGGCCGGCCAGCCCCGCTACGAGGAGGAAGGCGAAGAAGAGCAGCACGAACAGTTCCATGACGGCGGTACCCCTTGTCCTGTCGATCAATACCGCCGGTGCGCACCGGACCATCCACGGACAACTATGCAGCCGGACGTCGCTCGCGAGCAGTGGCAGGATTGCCATACACCATCGAATTACGGCCAGTTTCGTGGTACCCTCGTCAGCATGATCAAGAAGGTCGTCGCGATCGCGCTGGACAACATCGCGCCCTTCGAACTGGGCGTCGTCTGCGAGGTCTTCGGCACCGACCGGACCGCCGACGGCTTCCCCGGCTACGACTTCGCCCTGTGCAGCGCGACCGGCGACCCGGTGACCACCCGCTCCGGGTACAAGGTCACGCCGCACGCAGACCTCGGGCCGGTCGCCGACGCGGACCTCGTCGCGCTGCCCGCCCATCCGATCGACACCAGGGCACCCGACGCGGTGCTCGACGCCCTGCGCGCCGCCGCGGCCCGGGGGGCCTACGTGTTGAGCGTCTGCTCGGGGGCCTTCATGCTCGGCGAGGCCGGGCTGCTCGACGGCCGCCGCTGCACGACCCACTGGCAGTACGCGGCGACCCTGGCCGCCAGGTTCCCGGCTGCGATCGTCCAGCCCAACGCGCTCTACGTCGAGGACGGGAAGATCCTCACCAGCGCTGGTACCGCGGCCGGCATCGACCTGTGCCTGCACCTCGTGCGTACCGTCCACGGCTCCGAGGTCGCCACGAAGCTGGCCCGGCGGATGGTCGTACCGCCGCACCGCGACGGCGGCCAGGCGCAGTATGTCGAGGCCCCGCTGCCCAAGGCGCCCGACGTGCCGACCCTGGAGCCGCTGCTCGCCTGGCTCGTAGAGCACCTCGACCAGGCCATCGACGTGGAGACGCTGGCGCGCCGCGCGCACATGGCGCCGCGCACGTTCGCCCGCCGGTTCCGCGCGGAGACCGGCACCACACCGCACGACTGGGTCACCGGCCAGCGCATCCTGCTGGCCCGCCGGCTGCTGGAGGAGACCGATCTCGGCGTCGACGCGGTGGCCCAGCGGTCCGGCTTCGGCGACGCGGCGATGCTGCGTCACCACTTCAGCCGCCGGATCGGCGCCACCCCGCACGCGTACCGCTCGACCTTCCGCTCGCGCGCCTGAGTGCCCGGGCTCGCTCAGTACCCGACTGCGCAGCCGTCCGCCCGCGGCTCGGAGCCGGCCACGTAACCGCCCCCGGGCAGCCGCCAGATCGCCTGCCCGAAGCCGTAGGCGCCGGGCGAGTCGTCCACCGTGACCCGGTGCCCGCGCCGGCGCAGCGCGTCCGCGTCGACGCCCGACTCCACCAGCACGTCCAGCCCCGCATGCCAGTACCAGCGGGGGGCGTCCAGCGCCGCCTGCGGGTCCAACCCGTCGTCCACTGTGGACATGACGAGCTGGACGTGGCCCTGCGGCTGCATGTGGCCGCCCATCACTCCGAACGGCCCCACCGGCTGGCCGCCGCGGGTCAGGAAGCCCGGGATGATCGTGTGGTACGGGCGCTTCGCCGGCCCGGCCGCGTTGGGGTGCCCGGGCGTGAGCGCGAATCCCGCACCCCGGTTCTGCAGCCCGAAGCCCGTTCCAGGGGCGACCACGTAGGAGCCGAAGCCCATGTAGTTGGACTGGATCAGGCTGACCATCATCCCGTCGGAGTCGGCGGCGCACAGGTAGACCGTCCCGCCGCGGGCCGGGTCGCCGGGCGCGGGCTCGGCTGCCGACTCGCCGATCAGCGTCCGCCGCCGCGCCGCGTAGGACGGGTCGAGCATGCCGGCCACGGGTACCTCCACGACCGAGGGGTCCGCGACGTAGGCATGCGCGTCGGCGAAGCCGAGCTTCACCGCCTCGATCTGCCAGTGGGTACGCAGGTCCCGGGCGGCGCCGGACACGTCGAGCCCGTCAAGGATGTTCAGCGCCAGCAGCGCGGCCACGCCCTGGCCGTTGGGCGGCAGCTCCCAGACCTCGTACCCGCGGTACTCCGCGCGCACCGGATCCACCCAGTCGCAGGAGTGCTTGGCCAGATCCTCAGCGGTCAGGAGCCCGCCGGTCGCCGCGGCGAACCCGGCCAGCTCGGCCGCGAGCGAGCCGCGGTAGAACTCCTCCGCGCCTGAGTCGGCGATCAGGCGCAGGGTACGGGCGGCGTCCGGGTTGCGCCACACCTCGCCGACCGCGGGCGCACGACCGTCCACTGTGTACACCCGGCCCCACTCGGCGAACTCGGGACCGTCCAGGGTCGCGTGCTGGGCCACCGCGCGCGACCAGCTCGCCGCCACCATCGGCGACACCGGGTAACCGCCGGCCGCGTAGCCGATCGCGTCGGTGAACAGGTCGGCGAAGGGCAGGGAGCCGAACCTGGCGTGCAGGTCCCGCCACCCGGCCGGCGCGCCCGGTACCGTCACCGGCAGCCAGCCGCGCGAGGGCATCACGAGCCCGGTGCCGCCCTGTGCCCCGCCGAGCGCTCCGGCCCGGTCCGGCGCGACCCCATCGGCGCGGGCCGCGTCGAGGGTCAGCGAGGCGGGCGAGCGGCCCGAGGCGTTGAGGCCGTGCAGGCTGTCGCCGTCCCAGACGATCGCGAACAGGTCGCTACCGATGTCATTGGAGCCGGGCTGCACCACGGTCAGCGTGATCGCTGTGGCCACCGCGGCGTCCACCGCATTGCCGCCGCGTCGCAGCACCGCAAGACCGGCGGCGGCGGCGAGGGGTTGGCTGGTGGCGACCGCACCGCGAGGTGCGTAGAGAGGCTTTCGGGTAAGGCTCGGATGGGCCACGGGATCATTTCACTCGGCGGCGACGGAGACCGCCAGACGGATACCGAAAAGTTATCCGGCCGTGAGGCGGCCACTCCGCCGTACCACGCTGAGCCCACCCGGCAGGCCGACCGGGCCCTGGCCGTGCCAGTCGGTGACCAGCGCGTCGAGCGCGTCGATGTGCGCGGCCGCCAGCGCGCCGGCCGGGCACCCGGCCCGCAGCGCGAGGTCGCGGAGCAGGCGGGTACGCAGCGCGGTGGGCAGGCCAGCGAGCGAGGCCACGTCCAGCGAACCGTCCTCGTAGGCCACCCCGGGGCGGCTCCGGTCGGCCAGCGCGTCCAGCGCCTCCACGTCGGCGGCCACCAGGTTCGCGGTGCGCGCCAGGTTGTCGATCAGGTCCGGGCCGAGCGCCTCGACCAGTACCGGCAGAGCCGCCCGTACCCGCGACCGGGCGTACGCGGGATCGGCGTTGTGCGGATCCTGCCAGGGGCTCAGTCCCCGGTCGGCACAGGCGGCCCGGGTCTGTGCGCGGGACACGTCGAGGAACGGGCGGAGGAACGGTACCCCCCGGATGACCCGGCGCCCCGGCATACCCGCGATGCCCCGCGGACCGCCACCCCGTGCCAACGCCAGCAGAACGGTCTCCGCCTGGTCGTCCCGGGTGTGCCCGAGCAGTACCGCGGCGGCGCCCAGGTCGCCGGCGGCCCCCGCCAGCGCCTCGTACCGCGCCTCCCGGGCGGCCGCCTCCGGCCCGCCGGGCCGGCCGTCCACCCGCACGGCGACGGCGGTGGCCGGTGTCAGGCCGACCTCGACCGCCCACGAGACAACGGCCGCGGCGCGCTCGTGCGAGCCCGCCTGCAGCCCGTGGTCCACGCTGACCAGGCCCGCCCGCAACCCCGCGCGGGGCGCGACAAAGGCGGCCGCCTCGGCCAGCGCGAGCGAATCGGCGCCCCCGGAGCAGGCGACCAGGACGAGCGCATCGTTGGGCAGGCCGGTCAGCGCCCGGCGCACCGCCACCCGGCAGGCCGCCACCGCGGGCGCCAGCGCGGCCATCGCTCGGCGCGGCTCAGCCGTGGACGCGGGCGACCCAGGCATCGGGGTCGCCCAGCTCGGAGAGGTAGGGCAGGGTCAGCGGCGAGTCCCAGACCCGGTTGAAGCCGGCCATCCCGACCCGCTCCACCACGCCGTGCACGAACTTGCGACCCTCCGCGTACTGCCGCAGCTTGACCTCGATGCCGAGCAGCTTGCGCAGCATCCGCTCGACCGGGTTGCCGTGCTCGCGCCGCTGGTTGAACCGCGACCGGATCTGGTCGACGCTCGGGATGACCTCGGGCCCGACCCCGTCCATGACGAACTCGGCGTGCCCCTCCAGCAGGGTCATCACCGCGGTGAGTCGGTCCAGCACGGCCTTCTGCGCCGGGGTCTGCACCAGGTCGAGTACTGAGGCCCGGCTGTCCGGGTTGCGTACCGCGTCGGCCAACGACGCCACCCCGCGGCGCAGCCGCTCCACGATCTGCTCGCCCGCCTGGGCCGCGTCCACGAAGGCACGTACCTCGCCCAGGAAGTGCCCGCGCAGCCACGGTACGGCGGTGAACTGGGTCCGGTGGGTCACCTCGTGCAGGCACACCCAGAGCCGGAAGTCGCGCGGGTCGGCCTCGAGCTTGCGCTCGACCTCCACGATGTTCGGCGCGACCAGCAGCAGTGTGCCCGGCTCGCCAGCGAACACCTCGTACTGCCCGAGCACCTTCCCGGACAGGTAGGCCAGGACGGTACCGGCCTGCACCCCGGTCAGCCGCGAGCCGACCGCGCCGGCGATGGAGCCCGGCTCGCGGTCTCCGGCCAACTTGCTGACCAGCGGGTTGATGACCTGGCGGAGGCCGGCGATGTTGACCGCGGCCCAGTCCTTGCGGTCCACGACCCGTACCGGCGCCGGACCGGTGCCCGGAGTCAGCCCGGTGAAGGCTTGCACGTGGTCGGCCGCCTCGTCGGCCACCCGGCGCAGGTCGGCCACGACCTCCGCCGCTTCGGCATAGGACACCGTCGGACCCGACCTGCTCAGCGCGCCCGCGGTGGCAGCGGCCAGATCCCAATCGACGAAGGCAGCCATCACCCCACGGTACCCGCGCACCGCGAGACCGACAGCCCAGCTCAGGAGACCTGGGTCAACGCGGCGGCGATCCGGTCCACCGCGTCCTCGGCCGGGAACAGCGGGGCCGTCGACTTGTCCACCAGGATCGCGAAGGCCAGCAGCCTGCCCTTGGCGTCGGGCGCGTACCCGACCAGCGCGTGTACCCCGGTCAGCGTGCCCGTCTTCGCCCGTACCTCGCCGTCGGCCGGGTTGGCGCTCGGGCTGCGGAACCGGCTGGCGAGGGTACCCGAGTAGCCGGCCACCGGAAGCCCGCTGAACACCCCGTGCAGTTGCGGGTGGTCCGACTTGGCGACGAGCGCGAGGATCGCGGTCAGCAGCCGGGTGGTGAGCTTGTCGTCCGGGGACAGCCCGCTGCCGTCGACGAGGTGCGCGCCGCCCGTCGGCAGGCCCAGCTCGTTCAGCTCGTCCAGCACCGCGGCCGCCCCGCCGCCGAAGCTCGCCTGCTGGTTGCGGGCCAGCGCCACCTGCCGGGCCATCATCTCGGCCACCGTGTTGTCGCTGTTGGCCAGCATCTGCTCCACGATGTTGAGCAGCGGTGCCGACCTGACCGCGCCGAGCTGGGTGCCGGGCGGCAGCGGGGTGGCCGAGCCGGTCGCGCTCGCATCCCCCGGCGACGCGGCCACCGGGTCGGCCGGGCCGGTAGGCGCGGCACCGGACACGACCGCCGACGGGGGTACCCCGAGAAGCTTCGCGAATGCCTGCCCGGCGGCGATGTCCGGCCTCGGGTACCGGGGTGAGGGCGGCGGCACCTTGGTCGGGTTCATCCGCCCGCCATCGGTCATCAGCGCGGTGATCCGGGCCGCCTGGCCGCCGTTGTCGACGTCCGAGGGATCCCAGTTGGGTCCGAGGTTCGAGCCGCTGTAGAGCGTGGAGTCCACGATGACCTTGGTGGGTACCGTCCCACCGAGCGCGCGCTTGACCTGGTCGGCGAGGTCGTCCAGGCGGGCCGCGCCCGGGTAGCTGCCGGTCGCGTTGACGGCCAGGGTCGGGTCTCCGCCGCCGATGATCACGACTTCGCCGGGGTTCGTACCGGCCACCACCCGGGTGGTGAGTTGGTACGACGGGCCGCGCAGCGCCAGCACCGCGGTGGCGGTGGCCAGCTTCATGGCCGACGCGGGCGTCGTGGGGTCGGCCTCGTTCTGCGCGAACAGCTGCTGCCCGGTTGCCACGTCCACGACCTGTACCGCGACGTGGCTGCCGAGCCGGCTGTCCGCCAGCGGTACCCGCAGGGCGGCCGCGACCGCGTCCGCCGACGGTACCGGCGCGTTCGAGCCGGCCGCCGCGAGTACCGGCGAGGGCGGCGGGGCGGGCACGACGCTGCGGCTCGGCGTGGCGGTGGTACCGGAGCCGAACAGCCCGGCCGGCCGGAACGTGACGAGCCCGACGGTCGCCGCGACGAGGACCACGAGTACCGCGGCCAGCCCGACCCACAGTCGACGCTGCCCCTTCCGCACGGCGGGCGGCACGTCGGGTACCGGCCTGTCCGTCGTTGGTGGCGCGGCTGGCAGCGCCCGGGGCGGCTCGGGGCGGGCGCGCTGCGGCTCGGGGAGAGTCCGCTGCGGCTCGGGGAAGACCCGGGATGCTGCGGTCGCGCCGGCCGGGGGCAGCAGGCCGGCCGGCGGTACCGGGCCGGTGGGCGGGTACGGGCCCGGCCGGATCGCTTGGGTACGGCCCGGTCCCTCGCCAGGAACGGGGGCCCGACCGGGACCGGCGGGCGGCGCGTACGGCTGGGAGGCCGGCGGCGCGGCCGGTGCGGCATAGGACTGCGGTGGGGGCGTCGGGGGCGGGTAGCCCTGGGTACCGAACTGCCGCTGCCCGGTGCGGTCCGGGTGCTGCTGACCGGCGGCGGGCTGGTGGCGGAGGTCGAACGGTGCCTGGCCGCCGAGCACGCTGGGTGGCGTCGGCGCCGTGCGCGACGGCAGCGGCGGCGGCATGGGAACCGACGGCGGCCTGGTCAGCCCGCTCGGCGGCGTGGACTCCTCGACCGCCGCCGGGTCCTGTGACGCGCGGCTTCCGTAGACGGTCGGGGGTCGACCAGCCGCCGGCGCGGGGGACGGCGCTACCGGAGCAGATCCGGGAGGTGTCGACGCGGGCGTGGACGGCGTGGGGGTACCGCCCTTGGCGGCGGGCGGGTCGAACCAGGACCCGCCGCCCGGGCCGGGATCCGGCGGTGGCGGCGGTGCGGCCGCAGGTGGCGCGGGTACCGGGGGCGGCGGCTGCGGGGCGGGCGGTACGGGCGTCACCCGGGCCCGGGCCGAGGCCGACGGCAGCTTGTCCACCGGCGTGAGCTGAGGACCAGGCGCGGCCGGCGGCGCGGGCGACGCGGCCGACGGCGGTGCCGGTTCCGGTGCCGGTGGCGGCGGGGGTGGCGCGACCGGAGGCGGAACCGGCGGTGGCGACGCGACCGGTGGAGGAACCGGTGGCGGGGCGGGCTGGGGCGGTGTGACCGGTGTCTCGGGACCGTACAGGTGCGGGGCCGGCCGGACGCTCGCCCGCCCGGTCTGCACTTTCGCCTTCACGGGCTGCAGCCGGGGACCGGCCGGCTTGGCGGGCTCCGCGTCCGGGGGCTGCGGGGCGGCCGCAGACTGCGGGGCGCCGGAGGGCTGGGACGGATCGGGCGACGCCGGCTGGTTCGGGTCAGACGCCGGTACCGGCCCGGATGCCTGCTCCGGGCCGCCCTGAGTGTCCCCCACAGCCCCCTCCTCGTGCCCTGCCGCGATCCTCGGTCAGACTACTGATGTCGGTCGGCGCGCGGCGAACTGAGGAGCGGTGAGATGGATTTCGACGTCACGGTTGAGATCCCCAAGGGGCAGCGCAACAAATACGAAGTCGACCATGCAACCGGACGGATCCGGCTGGACCGGACCTTGTTCACGTCCACCCAGTACCCGGCCGACTACGGCTTCATCGAGGGCACTCTGGGCGCGGACGGCGACCCGCTCGACGCGCTCGTACTGGTACAGGAGCCGACCTTCCCGGGCTGCCTCATCCGCTGCCGGGCGATCGGGATGTTCCGGATGACCGACGAGAAGGGCGGCGACGACAAGGTGCTCTGCGTGCCGTCCGACGACCCCCGGCTGGAGCATCTGCGCGACATCCACCACGTCGGTGAGTTCGACCGGCTGGAGATCCAGCACTTCTTCGAGGTCTACAAGGACCTGGAGCCCGGCAAGAGCGTCGAGGGCGCGAGCTGGGTGGGGCGCGCCGAGGCCGAGGCGGAGATCAAGACCTCGGTGCGCCGGTACGAGGCGGCGGTCGCCGAGGGCAGCTACCACGACCCGGGCGTGGCACCGATCGCGAAGCCGCTCGACTAGCGACGAACCGGCCGGTTCAGCCGATCATCCCGCATACCCGGCCGTAGAGGCCGAGGACCGCGACGGCGATCGGCAACGCCGACACCACGCACGCCGCGTCGAGCAGCTCCGCCGCCCGGCCGAGGTAGGGTCCGGGCGGCCGGTTCCGGTACCGGATGCCGGCGGCCGCGGCGACGTACCGGTGGCCCCGGCCCGGCCGGCCGAGGGCGGCGCGACAGTCGAGGCGCCCGGAGACGCCCGAGGTGCCGGCGAGCGAGCCCAGCCTGCTGGACGTGCTCGTCGACCGGCTGGCCGGGGCGGGGGTACCGGCGCACCAGGTCTGGCTTCCGCCGCCTGACCGGCCGGCCGCCCTCACGGAGCTGACCGGCCCGCTGGTCACCGGCCCGGCGCTCGGGTTGACGACGGCCAACCCGCAGCTGCGCGGCGCCCTGCAGGTACCGGTCGCCCTCGTGGACCGGCCGTTCGACCAGCGCCGGGACCTGTTGTGGCTCAACCTGAGCGGCTCGGCCGGGCATGTGGCCGTCATCGGCGGCCCGCGCAGCGGCGGGTCGACGCTGCTGCTCACCATCCTATGTGGACTGTCGCTGACCCATACCCCGCCCCGGTGCAGCTCTGATGCCTCGACTTCGGCGGTGGCTCACTGGCCGGGGTACGCGGGCTGCCGCACGTCGGCGGGGTGGCCGGCCGGCTGGAGGCCGACGCCGTTCGCCGCACGGTCGGGGACTCGCCGCCGCGGGAACCGCCCGGGGAGCGCGAGGGCGCTAGGACGTGGTTGGCTCGTCACCCGGCGTCAGGAGATGCGGCTCGTACAGCTCGGGTACCTTCCGCCGGACTGATCACGCGTGGCGTCACTTCTTACCGCACATTGACCCGGGATCATCCTCGGGCAGGACACAATGGCGGGCGATGAACCGCCACCACCTCGACCGCCCCGACCCGGCCGGAGGCGCGCTCCCGCTGCTTACCCGGACCACCCGAGCCGCCCTGGCGCTCGCTGCCGGCCTGGCCACCTGCGGCGCGGCCGTGCTGGGTGTCGCCTCCCCGGCACACGCCGACTGGGTGCGCAACGACCAGTGGCAGCTGAGCACCCTGCACGCCTCGGCCGCGTGGAGCGAGTCGACCGGTGCCGGCGTCACCGTTGCGGTGCTCGACTCCGGCGTCGACGCCAACCACGCCGACCTCAAGGGGCAGGTACTTCCCGGCGCCGACTTCGTGGACGGCAGCACGGACGGGCGCAAGGACCCGGTCGGGCACGGGACCACCGTGGCCGCGCTGATCGCCGGGCGCGGGGACGACGCGGCCGGGGTCGAGGGTGTCGCACCGCGCGCGAAGATCCTGCCCGTGCGGGTACTCGACGCCCAGAACCGGTACCGCGACGCGAGCAATGTGGCGAACGCGCTGCGCTGGGCGGTGGACCACGGTGCCGAGGTGGTGAACATGTCGCTGGGTGGGGGTACCCGCTCCCCTGCCCTGGCCGACGCGATCGGGTACGCCGACCGGCACGGCGTCGTCGTGGTCGCCTGTACCGGCAACCGGATCGCCGGGCAGCCCGACGAGGTCTGGTACCCGGCCAGGGAGCCGGGCGTGGTCGCGGTCGCGGGGCTGGCCGAGGGCGGGGACCAACCGACTTTGTGGAGCGGCACGCTGACCGGGCCCAACACCGTACTGGTCGCGCCCGCCGTCAACATGCTCGGCGCCAAGCCCGGCGGGTACTGGCGGGTGGAGGGCACCAGCTTCGCCGCGCCTCTCGTGTCCGCGACCGCGGCGCTGATCCGCGCCCGCTGGCCCGGCATGGATTCGGCGAACGTCATCAACCGGCTCATCTCGACCGCCGACGACCTCGGCGCGCCCGGGCGCGACGACCTCTACGGCTACGGCGAGGTCGATCCGGTGGCCGCCCTCACCGACGGGGACATCCCGACCGTCGGCCGCAACCCGCTGCTGTCCGAGCCTGACCCGATCCGCTCCGCACTGGCCCCGGGCTCGGACGCGGCGGGCGCCGCCGGTCCGGTACCGGCCGATTCGTCCGCGCCCCTCGCGGCCGCCGTTGCCCCCGCGGTCGAGCGGCGCGCCGCCGGCTGGGGTCTCGCCGCCAGCGGCGCCGCGGTCCTCGGCACGATCGGCACCGGCCTGCTCCTGTTCCGCCGACGGCTCCTCAGCTCCTGACGCGGTCCGCGCCGCCCGGGTTCAGGCCTCCGCGCAGTCCCCGGTGCCGGCCGCCTCGGTCGCCGACCGGCCCGCGTTGGCCACCGGCGCGACCTCCTTCTCGGTCAGCGCGAAGCCGGTGTCCGGGTCGTCCGCGGCTGCCGCGAAAACCACGCCGAGCACGACACCGTCCGGCGTCATCAGCGGCCCGCCCGAGTTCCCGCTGCGAACCATGCCACGGATCGTGTAGATGTCGCGGACCACGGTGGTGGAGTTGTAGATGTCCGGGCCACGGATCGGGCCGGCGTCCCGGATCCGTGCCGGCTGCGCGTCGTACGGTCCGTCCAGCGGGTAGCCGAGGACGATCGCGCCGGAGTCAGTGGCCGCCTGGCTGCCGGCGAAGTTGAGTACCGGCGCGGACAGCCCCGGCACGTACAGGACGGCGACGTCCTTCTCCGGGTCGTACTCGACCACCCGCGCGCTGCGCCGGCTGCCGTTCTGGTCGATCGACACCGTCCTGGTACCGGCGACCACGTGCGCGTTGGTCATCACGTGCTCCGGTGCGTACACGAAGCCCGAGCCCTCGATGCGCCGGGAGCAGGACGGTGCGGCGCCGAGTACCTTCACCACCGACTTCTGCGCCTGGCTGACCACGGCAGAACCGGCGAGCGCCGGATCGGGCGGTGACACCGGCCGCACCTCGGTCGGGTTGAGGTCGCCGAACACGTTCGGGAAGCCGTTGGTGTCCACCGTCCGGCGCAGCGCGTCGGACAGCGCCTTGGCCTGATCCGGCATGACTGCGTTGATCCCGTGCAGGATCGCGCTGTGCCGTACCGACCGGGCGAGCCCGGGCATGGACGAGGAACCGAGCGGGGCCGCCACCAGCCAGGCGACCAGCAGCACCGCCACTATCGAGACCAGCGCCCCGCCCACGTCGTCCAGGGTCTGCCCGGTCGGGTTGTGGATGGACGCCCGGATCCGCGCGCCGAGCCAGGCGGCCAACGCCTGCCCGCCGATGGCGAGCGCGAAGATGGTCAGCAGCGAGATGAACACCCGGGCGACGTCCGCGTCGACGAAGCCGGCCAGCCACGGGCCGATCTGCAGGCCGATCGCCGCGCCCGAGAAGAACCCGAGGAACGACAGCAGCCCGACGAAGAAGCCCTGACGGTACCCGTTCACGGCAAAGACGATCATCAGAAGAACCAGGACGACGTCGACCACGCTGCCGGACACGGACTCAGGGTACGGGTCGATCACCGGCGATGGGCAGCGCCACCGGCTCCGCGTCCTCGCGCCACGGCCGAGACCAGCCCGCGAGCTCCAGCAGCGCCGAGAGCACGCCGGCCGTGAACCCCCACACGAGCATGCCGCGAACCCGGAACGCGGACCCGACGTAGCCGCTCGGGTGCCGCACCCGGATGCGGTTCGCCGGGTCCACCAACTCCGCCACCGGTACCCGCTCCACCCGCGCCACCTCGGCCGGCTGGCACGGGTGTACCGGGTGCGGCTGGCGCCACCAGCCGAGTACCGGCCGCACCACGAACCCGCTGACCGGTATCCACAGCGGCGGCAGCGTGGCCAGCACCTCCACGCTGTCCGGGTCGAGGCCGACCTCCTCGGTCGCCTCGCGCAGCGCGGTGGCGCTCGGGCCGGTGTCGCCCGGGTCCGCGGCCCCGCCCGGAAAGGCGGGCTGGCCCGCGTGGTTGCGCATGTCGGCGGCGCGCTGCAGGAGCAGCACGTCGGGTCCGGGTACCGGGTCGGCTCCCTCGCCGAGCAGGATCAGTACCGCCGCCGGCCGGCCGCCCTCCTCCGGGACCCGCAGCCGGCTGAACACGTCGGGTTCGGCGGACTCGACCCGGCTCAGCAGCGGCTGCCACCATGCCGGCAGCGACTCCGCCTCGGCCCCCGGCCCGGCCGGCCTCACGGCGCCCACCAGCCGCACCCCGCTGCGCTCACGGCACCTCCAGGTTCGCTCCGCGGTGCGCCTCAGGCGCCGCCTTCCCTCCTCGCGCTCGCTGCGCTCGCACCCGCTCGTCAGTCCAGGCGCCCCCGCACCCCGCTGCGCTCACGGCGTGTCGTCCGCACCGGCGCTGGCCACCGCGGCGGCGGTCACCTTGGTCGGCTCCGGCACCCCGGCCAGCGCGGCCAGCTCGGCGGCCCGCGGGCCCTTGAGCAGCTTGCCCGCCACGACCGGCTCGGTCGGTCCGGTCCCGTAGGACGGGCACCAGCGGGCCAGCGTGCACGCGCCGCAGGCCGGCTTTCGGGCGTGGCAGACCCGGCGGCCGTGGAAGATGATCCGGTGGGACGTCATCGTCCAGTCACGCTGCTCGATGAGCTGGCCTACCGCCGTCTCGATCTTGACCGGGTCGGTCTCCGCAGTCCACTCCCACCGGTGTACGAGCCGCTGGAAGTGGGTGTCCACGGTCAGGCCCGGCACCCCGAAGGCGTTGCCCAGGATGACGTTGGCCGTCTTGCGACCGATGCCCGGCAGTGTCACTAGGTCGGCCATCCTGCCCGGTACCTGGCCGTCATAGCGCTCGACCAGGGCCTGCCCGAGCTTCATCAGCGCGTCGGCCTTGTTGCGGTAGAAGCCGGTGGACCTGACGATCTCCTCCAGCTCCGTGCGGTCCGCGGCGGCGTAGTCGGCGGCCGTCGGGTACTTCGCAAACAGCGTCGGGGTGACCAGGTTGACGCCCTTGTCGGTGGACTGCGCGGACAGGATGGTGGCGACCGCGAGCTCCAGCGCGTTGGTGTGGTCGAGCTCGCAGTGCGCGTCCGGGTGCGCCTCGGTCAGCGCCTTGGCGATCCGGCGGGCGCGGCGCTTGCGGGCGAGGTCGGTCTCGGTGGCGAGCATCGTCACGCCGGAAAGCCTACGTCGAGGTTGTGACAGCCTCAGGGTGTTGGTTGCGTGATCGTGCCGTCGGCCGCGAGCTGCGCTCCGGTCTTCGGAAAGTCGCTCTTGGTCAACCCGCTGACCAGCGAGATGGCCTGCTTCT
The DNA here is from genome assembly GCA_964645345.1 of uncultured Micromonosporaceae bacterium. Taxonomy (GTDB): domain Bacteria; phylum Actinomycetota; class Actinomycetes; order Mycobacteriales; family Micromonosporaceae; genus Rugosimonospora. The sequence goes on along the minus strand of CAZYCD010000092.1, from coordinate 2,422 downwards.
GCGGGTCCATCCGGGGCGACCCGGGCGCGACCATGTGGGTCGGTACCAGCGTCCCGGACACGTACGAGCCGTCCTTGCGCAGCGTCACCTTCAGGATCCCGGTGATGCCCACGACCCCCGTGTACGCGAGGGCGTGGTACCCGGCGAAGTTGCCGAGGCTGTAGGCGATCAGGTGTCCCTTGTAGAACTCCATCGCGCGCATGACGTGCGGGCTGTGCCCGAAGATCACATCCGCTCCGGCGTCGATCATCGCGTGGCTGAAAGCGATCGGGTCGCCCCGGTTCTCCCCGAGGAACATCTCGGTACCAGGCTTGACGTGCGTGTGGTCGGCGCCCTCGCCGCCCATGTGCACCTGGATCACCACGAGGTCGGCCTGCTTCTTGGCCTGCCTGACCAGATCCTGCGCCTTGGGAATGTTGATCAGGTCGTTCGCCCACGGGTACGGGGCGAAGCCGAGTACGGCGACCCTGATGCCCTTGACGTCGACGACCGTGATCATTCCGGGCGGGCCGGTGTACTTGACGCCGGCCTGGTCCAGGGCCGCCCGGGTGTTCAGGTGTCCCTGCTGGCCGTAGTCGTAGGCGTGGTTGTTGGCGAGGTTGACCAGGCCGAACCCGGCGTCCTTGAGGATCTGCGCGTACCCCGGCGGCGACCGGAACTGGAAGCACGCGTTGCCGACCGTGGCCGGCGCACACTTGCTGACCCCGGTGTCGTTGGTCAGCGGCTGCTCCAGGTTGGCCATCTGCAGATCCGCGCCGAGGCCTGGCTGGACGTCGGCGAAGAAGTCCTTGCCATTGTTGGGCGGCAGGTTATTCGGCGCGTCTCCCAGGATCACGTCGCCCACGGCCGACATGGACAACTGCTGGCCGGTCGCCGCCGTGGACGGCGAGGACCCGGCGCTCGGCGTCGCGGACGGGGAGCCGGCGGCGGCCGCCGGGTACCACCGGCTGGAGGCGGACGTGACGGCGTTGGCTTTCACCACGGCGGTGCCCACGACGGCGATCCCGACCACCAGCACCAGCAGGGCGGCCACCAGCGTGCCCGGGCCGAGGCGGCGGGGCTGGGCCGGCCGACCACGGGCCGGGGCCTGTCGCGCGGAGGTCATGTCCCGGCCGTCCTAGCTGGTCGAGCGGAGGTCACACCGCTGCGTGACGATACCGGAGGAGCGCCTCGCCGACCTACTCCGTAGCCGCTGACCAGGACTCCGGCGTTGCGAGCCAGGCCTTGCCGCCGGCCAGCACCGCCGCGTGTACCGCTCGCGCCAGCCGGGCTCCCCAGGTCGAACGGGGGCCGCCGTACGGCTCCGCCGGCCCGTCCGGCGGGCAGCCCAGGCAGGTGGCGTCCGTACAGGTACCGGTCGCCGGTACGGACAGGTCCCAGAGCGCCTGCGCCTTGGCCTCGGCGATGGTCGCGACGGCGTTGACCAGCGCCGCCTCGGACAGCCGGACCGGAACATGGGCGACGATGTTGATCGTCCCCGGTACCGCCCGGCGCAGGTCGCCGTCGGGGGCGGCGGCCCAGGCCGGCGCGCCGAGCCCGACGGTGGCGGTCACCCCGGCGCCGCCGTCGGCCGCCACCACGCGCCGGGCCACGTCCACGCCGGTCAGCAGCCCGACGCCGGGGGCGTCGGCCAGGCCCAGCCCGGCCGCGATGCCGGCGAGATGGACGTCCGGATCGTCCCGGTCATAGGACATGGGTACCGTCGCGTTGACCGCCCAGGATCGCTGCCCGATCCCGCCGCCGAGCGGACCCGAGGAGATCGCGAGCAGCGGACGCACGAACCGCCAGACGAGTACCGGCACATCCCGGCCGGCTTCCCGGCGGGTACGGAGTTGGGGCTGCACCCGGCCATCATCACCCAACCGCCACTGCGTCCCCGATTGTGCCTAGACTGGCTTGCGGTGTGACGCGTCACGCCGACCGGCCGGTCGGGCGCGACGCCCGACGGAGGTGCGGCGATGGACGAGGTACTGGCGCGGAGCGGGATCTTCCAGGGCGTTGATCCGGAGTCGGCCGAGTCGCTCGCGAAGGACATGGACACCATCGAGGCCCGCAAGGGCGAGGTGATCTTCAACGAGGGCGAGCCGGGAGACAGCCTCTACATCATCCTGTCCGGCAAGGTGAAGCTGGGCCGGCGGGCCGCCGACGGCCGGCAGAACCTGGTCGCGATCATGGGCCCATCGGACATGATGGGCGAGCTGTCGCTGTTCGACCCCGGTCCCCGCACGGCGACGGCCACCGCGGTCACCGACGCCCGGGTCGCCCGGCTCCGCAAGCAGGCGCTGCGCCCGTGGCTGACCAACCGGCCGGAGATCGCCGAGCAGCTGCTGCGGGTACTGGCCCGGCGGCTGCGGCGTACCAACGACTCGCTGGCCGACCTGATCTTCACGGACGTACCGGGCCGGGTCGCCAAGAACCTGCT
>CAZYCD010000091.1:0-17757 GCA_964645345.1 uncultured Micromonosporaceae bacterium | reverse complement strand
CTACACCGGCCGGGAGTACCGGGACCGTCTGGGCGACTACTACGGCCGCACGGAACGCGGTTCCCGCGGTCGCACCGCCCTTTAGCCGAAGAGGCGAGTGTTGGCAGCCCCTCCCGCCCGGGAGGGGCTGCCCTCTGCGACGACGCTTGCTGGCGTGAGCGCGAACACCATCCGCGCCGCGGACACGGCCCGGTCGCTGCAAGCGAACGGGCCGGAGCGACCGGGCACACCGCCACGTGTGACTGACGCTGAACAGTGGGTGGGCGGTAGCCGGTGGGCGTGGTGAGGGGGCCGGTGACGGGCAGTTCAGAGGCCGCGGGGCGTTCTTAGGGCAGCGGTGGCAGTCCGAGGCGGGTCAGGGCGGTGGTCCAGTCGGTCGCGATGGCGGTCTGCGCGGCGGCGAGGGTGGTTCTGCCGGTGCAGACGGCCTTGTTGAGGGCGTTCTCGACGAGGTCTTTGCTGTTGATGGCGCCGGCTGGGTGGTCGTTGTGTTCGGGCCACAGGTTGCCGGCGTCGTTGCTGCCGCCCAATTCGAGGGGGACGAGGTGGTCCAGCTCGTAGTCGCTCAGGGTGCCGGGTTCCTGGTAGGCGACCATGATCTTCTTTTTGAACGTTTCGGTGTCCGACTCGGGTGGCCGCACGGTGGAGGTGTAGCCGGAATGGCAGATCGTGGCGGTGAGGTTGGCCTGGCTGACCACTGCGCTGACTACGCCCGGGGTGCAGGCCGGGTCGGGCAGCGGCTGCCCGTCGGCGGCGCTGCGTTGCCGGCAGGACCCGGGTACCGGACCGGTGACGCGCCCGGTCATGGCGGTGGCATGCAGCGCCCCGGGGGCGGTGCTGCCCGTGGGTCCGGCACCGGTGGTGGTGCCGGGCAGGTGGTGTTGGCGGGCGTAGGTGGCCAGCGCGACCGCGGCGGCGATGATGACCAGGAGTGTGACCAGCGAGCGGGTGGACGGCAGTCCTCGACGCCGGCGCTTGGCGGCAGCCACGAACAGGCACTGTAGATCACCCGCGCCAACCGGCCCAGACCAGGCGCCCATCCGTCTGGCGCGCCGGGCCGGTGCGCGCGGACACCGAACGGTCCCCGGTGTGCCGCGGCGTCGGCCGGGTGCTGGTGGCGAGCCGCTCCGCGAACGGGGGTACCACCAGGCTGCGCTCGCGTCTGCCTTCGCCTGACCGCTGAACAATCCACCCGGTCCGGGGTCCGGCCAAGGTTGGGGCGCTGGATCGCTGCGGAGTCTCATTGATGTTGGCGCCGGTGCCCGGCGCGGCGGCCCCGGGCACGAGTCCCGCGGTGGCCTCCGACGGGCAGCGGCGATCGTGTGGTGGCGCCGTGGTGACGGCTGACGCAGTATGGCGTGGTGGGTGCGTGGGTAGAGGTTCGCTGCCCGGTCGGCGGCTTTGGCTACATGGCCGGCATGCGGCTGCGTGGGTGAGGGAGCCAGCGGCCGGGTCTATGCGGAGCGGGTGGCGATGGTTGGTGAGGAACATCCCGACCACCCGGGTAGACAACTCGGTGCTCGTGGCAGGGCGAGGAGTCCGCGCGTTCGTAGCGATCGGTCGTTCCTCTCCGTCGACGCCACCCGAGGCTCGCTGCGCTGTTTGGCACGCGCGCACCCACCTGACGGAGAGTGGCTGCCGGCGGGCGGTCCGATGAATGGGTGGGCTTCGCGGTGTACCGCGGTCGGTCGGGTGCAGCACAGCGCCGGCCGCGTCCTTGACAGGGTGGCGGCCGGCGCTGTGCTTCTATGTGCGGCCGGCCTACAGGGGGGGTCGGGCTCGGCCGGTGGGTGGGGGGCTCCCACACATAAGGAAGCGTCACTGGACCGCGCAGCGTTACCCGAGGCCGCCGACGGGGTGGGCCGAAGAGCAGTGAGCAGGTGACTGCACCGTTGGCCGGCTCGACCAACGGTTGGATGCCGGGTTGACCGGGCCTGGCAGTCCCTTCTGACTCGGGAGCACCGACCAGCGGCGGTGGGATCACCGGGGTGGCCCACGGGTCAACGGGCGTCGACGTCCGGTAGACGCTGATCATCGTCGCGGCCGCCGGGGACTGTGGGTGACCTCGTGTCCCCACGGAGAGCCGTAACGCTGCGCGCGTAGGGGGCGATGTACACACGGTGTGAGGTGCGGCGAGGGAGGAATCTGCGATGGATAGTCCCGGTCCTGGGCTTGCGGCGTTCACGGCGATGGACGCTGGCGACGCCGACATCATCGTCACCGGGTCCGCCGACGTCGCACAGTGGGCCGATAAGCACGGCTACGTCGTGCGAACCGCCGCACAGGACGACGTGACGATCTACGAGATCTGGCCAGGGGACAGCGGCCCAGATGACCCGATTGTCCGGCTCGATCTGTAGACCAACGCGGGTGACCGCGGCCAGGGTGCAGCGACGTATCGAAGGTGAGCGTGCCACACCCGGGTGGCAGGGCTGGACGCCTTCAACTACGAGTTCGACTGCCGTCGCCAGGCCGGAGGAGCGCACCCGACGCTGCGCGGCCCGGCGCGCGGGTCAGCGGCACCGACGCCGCGTGTGGACCCCCTCTTGATCGATCCGCGGTAACGGCGGTTTCGGTTTTCGCCTGTTTGGGAAGGATTTTGCGGGTGACCGTGATCGAGCAGGATCCGCTGACACGATGCGCGCTGTGCGCGCAGGTCGCGGTCGAGGTGCTGCCGATGCCCCGACCGTCCGGCGACAACGGGGATCCCCGGCCGGCTGTCCCGCTGTGTGTCTCTCACCGTCGGGAATGGGTCGGCGGTACACCGACTGTCGGGTGGTGTCCCGGCGCCGGTGGTCACTACGGCCGCCGGTCACGGCGGTGTGACCGGCACGGTGCAACGTTCAGCGATCCGTTCGCCTGACCGTTCCTATGGAGTGAGCGCGGGTGAGTCACCCGCGTTGCACTTTGCCGTCCGAGCGGTGTTGACGGCTGGTCCGCGCTTTCTGGGTTCCTGTGGGCCTGCGGCATCGGGTGCCCTCGGCTGGCGGGTGGCGCGACCGTGAGAGGCTGCGACCCAATGTGGTGGTGCCGCCGACGACCGGATCCGCGTAGATCGTCTGCGTCAACGCGAATGAGGTCAGGCGGTATCCGAGGCGGTGACATGGCGGGCGGCGAGCACCGACAGATGCGCGGATCGCAGGCCACCAGTAGCCGCCGGCCGTGCAGCGCGGCGTCTTCCGGACGGCTGACGGTGGGGTCGGGAACCAGGGCGCTGGCCGCCGTTGCGGTCAGTTCGATACCGCACACCGGGCAACGTTGGACCGGGACTGTCCGGCGGCTACGGGCAGCCAGGCGCGCAACCTCATCGCTCCTGTGTATCTGCGGCCGGGGCCGGGTGACACCGGCCGGCCGTACCCGACTCAAGGACGGCCGCGTCAGGATACGGTCCGGATCGCCAAATCGGACAGGTCCGATCGGCGGTTGCCGGGGACGTCGCGATCACCATGCGATGGCGGTGGGACCGATGCGGCAGCGGAACCGGCCTGGACGGGGTGGCGGGACAGCGGGTTGTCGTTGGCCTGTGACATTCCGTACGACCTGCTGGTGCCGATTCGCCCTACCCGAGGATCGGCCGTACGGTGGCCGAGACCGCGGCTGATACGTCATTGGGAAGCCCGGGAGGATCATGACGGGGACACTGATCAACACGTTGCGGGGGTCCGACGGCGGGATCGCCGTCGAGGTCCGCGGCGAGATCGACCTCGCCAACGCCGAGCGGCTCCGCGAAGTCCTCACCGACGCCAGCCGCCAGCGCCCCACCCAGTTGGTCGTGGATCTGCTGTACGTGACGTTCATCGACTCATCTGGCATCGGGGCGCTGGCCGCCGGCTACAACGCCGCCCGCCGGTGGGGCGTCCCCTTCACCATCCGCCAGCCCAGCCCGTTCATCGTCACCCAACTGCGCCAAACCGGGCTGTACGACGTACTCACCGCTGGCCGCTGACCCCCGGCCAGGTTCATCACGGCGCGGGCCGGGAGCCCTTGATCAATTCGCTCGCCTCGCCCGGACGTCGAGTTTGACGCCGGACCACCGCCCGCAAGCGCCACTGGGCAGTTTAGCCACGTGAAACGAGCAAGCTTGCCGCGTAGAAGGTGGCGCCGGCAATCCGGTACGCCGACCTCAAGGACCCGGCCGACGTCACCGCCGTGCTCGATGTGGTCGAGACCGCGGACGTGCTCGTCGAGGGCTTTCGTCCGGGCGTCGCCGAGCGGCTCGGCCTCGGCCCGGGGGAGTGCCTGGCCCGCAACCCGCGCCTGGTGTACGGGCGGATGACCGGATGGGGTCAGAGCGGCCCGCTCGCGCACACGGCCGGCCACGACCTCAACTACATCGCCCTCACCGGCGTGCTCGACAACATCGGCCGTCCCGGACAACGACCCATCCCACCCTTGAACCTGGTCGGCGACTTCGGCGGCGGATCGATGTTCCTGGTCGCCGGCATCCTCGCCGCGCTGTGGGAACGCGCCCGCTCCGGGGTGGGACAGGTCGTCGACGCGGCCATCGTCGACGCGACCGGCGTACTGGCTCAGCTGCAGTGGTCGCTGCTCGGCGCCGGTGCCTGGTCGACGGGGCGCGGCGGGAACGTCCTCGACGGTTCCGCGCCGTTCTAAGACACCTACGAGTGCGCGGACGGACGCCATGTGGCGGTCGGCTGCATCGAGCCGCAGGTCTTCGCCGCCAGCTCGGCGGGCTCGGACTCGACCCGGCCGAGTTGCCCGGCCAATGGGATCGCGCTCGGTGGGGCGAGCTGCGGACCACCCTCGCCACCGCGTTTGCGAACCGGGGACGTGACGCCTGGGAGAAGGTCTTCGACGGGACGGACGCCTCCGTAACCCCGGTCCTCACGTACGAGGAGGCGCTGGACCATCCACACCTGCGCGCCCGAGGGCCTTCGTCCCGGTCGACGGCATCCACCAGCCCGCGCCCGCCCCGCGCTTCTCCCGTACGCCCGCACAGCCACCCCGCGCCGCGCGACGGCCGTGAAGCGGACCGGAAGCCCGCTGGCCCGTCCGCACATTCGGGGCGCCGAACCTTGTGCTGCCGGCCCCAGTCGTGTGACTCAGTAGCCTGACAGCCTGGCGGCAACGACGAGCCCGAGGAGAATGCACATGGCGCGAGCCGTGGTGGTGGGCAGCGGCCCCAACGGCCTGGCGGCTGCCCTGACTCTGGCCGGTGCCGGGGTCGAGGTGGAGGTCCTGGAGGCTTCGGCGACCCCCGGCGGCGGCACCCGCAGCAGTGAGCTGACCCTCCAAGGTCTCGTTCACGACGAATGCTCGGGTTTCCATCCCCTCGCTCTGGACAACCGGTTCGCCAGGACGTTCCATCTGGCTTCATACGGCCTCACCTGGCGTTGGGCGGATGTCGAGTACGCGCACCCCCTGGACGGCGGACGGGGCGCGGCCGTGGTGCGGGCGGTCGAGGACACCGCACGCGCGCTGGGGCGCGACCAGGCGTCCTGGCAGCGCGTGTTCGGCCCGCTGACCGACCAGTTCGGCCGCATCACCGAGGACTTCCTGCGGCCGATGACGCGAGTGCCGTCCCACCCGCTTCCCCTCGCGCGGTTCGGTGCCCTGTCCGTCCTCCCCGCGTCCGTTCTGGCGCGGGCCTTCGGGACCGCCGAGGCGCGCGCACTGTTCGCTGGGGTGGCGGCCCACGCCATGCGGGACCTGGCGACGCCCTTCTCCTCGGCCATCGGACTGGCCCTGGCCACGGCGGCGCACCGCTATGGCTGGCCGGTGGCCGAAGGCGGATCGGCCTCGATCAGCGCCGCGATGATCCGGGCGCTGGAGGATCTGGGCGGCAAGGTCACCACCGGCACCCGTGTCGACTCGCTGGACGAGTTGGACGGCCCGGATGTGGTGATGCTGGACGTCGCGCCGGCCGCGGCCGCCCGGATCGTCGGCGACCGACTGCCCGGCCACGTCAGTCGGGCGTTCACGCGGTACCGCCACGGCCCGGGCGTCTTCAAGATCGACTACGCGATCGAGGGACACGTCCCGTGGCTGCACCCGATGTCCCGTCGCGCCGGCACGGTCCACCTGGGCGGCGACTTCGCGGAGGTGGCCTGGGCCGAACGCGAGGTCGCCCGCGGCCGGATGCCGGACCGGCCGTTCGTCCTCGTCGGGCAGCAGTACCTCGCCGACCCCACCCGGTCCTCGGGGCCGTGGAACCCGCTGTACGCGTACGCCCACGTCCCCGCCGGATACACCGGCGACGCGACGGCCGCCATTGAAAACCAGATCGAGCGATTCGCACCCGGATTCCGGGAACAGATCGTGGCCCGGCATGTGCGCACCCCCCACGAATTCGCGCAGGAGAATGCGAACTACGTCGGCGGAGACGTGGTCACCGGACTGAACTCGGGCCGGCAACTGGTTTTTCGCCCCCGCATCTCGCTCGATCCGTACTCCGTCGGACTGCCCGGCATCTATCTCTGTTCGGCGGCGACACCGCCTGGCGCGGGCGCGCACGGCATGTGCGGCTACAACGCTGCCGTCAGTGCCATCCGGCACCTCGACCGCGGCAAATCCTGAAGCCGTCATCGAGGCCTTCGTCGATCGGGCGGCCGACTGACCGAGGCGTTCGTCCGTCAAGTCCTGTGCTGGCGGGCGGGGAGCAGATTGGGAGCAGCGGGTCGCTCTGAACGGCGTCAATCACCTGCGGTTCCAGTCCGCGTCGACGACTATGGGTGGGGTACGTCCAGCGGCGGCGGGCCAGTTCCCGGTGCCAGCGCAGCAGGGTGGACGGGGTGACCAGGAAGACCGGCCACCGGGCGCGGGGCAGCATCTTCGCCAGGGCGGCCAGGACCATGCGGTCGGTCGGTGTGTAGCGGAGCCCGGTGACCTGGCGCCGCAGTACCACCAGTTGGTGACGTAGCACCGCGATCTCCACGTCTTTCGCGTCCGGTGAGGTACCCAGGCCGACCAGACCGAGAAGCCGCCGGACGATCATGAAGGCCAGCGTCCGCACCACCATGACCTCATCAAATGCCGAGCCGGCATCGTGACTGGTCAAGACCCGTGACGCTGAAGTTGCACCCCACAGGGACGTGGGAGCGCGGCGCCGCGCGGGCTCGCGGGATGTTGCACCTGGTTGGCCGGTTGACTGCAGTGGTGAGCGACGAAGTTCGGGTGCTGCGGTTCGGCGGACCCGCTCTAACGCCCCCGGCCGCTGGAACTGCGCCGAGCCGGAGCCGGACGCCGCGTCGCAGCCGGGCGGTCCTGGGCCTCGGCCTGCCTGCCCACCTCGGCCCGCTGCTCCTTCGCGTGTTTCTCCTTGACCCGCACCGTCTCGCGTCGGACCTCGGCGTGGATGGCCCGCTCGGTGCGCAGCCACTGCGGCTGCTCCGCCTTCAGCGCGTCGATCTGCTCCGTGGTCAGCGCCTCCGTGACGCCGCCGCGAGTCAGCCCGGAGATGGACACGCCGAGCTTATTGGCTACCACCGGGCGTGGGTGCGGGCCGTCGCGGCGCAGGTCGCGCAGCCACTGCGGCGGATCGGCCTGCAGGGCGTTCAGTTCGTCGCGGGTGACGACCCCGTCCCGGAACTCCTCGGGGGTGGCCTCCAAATACACGCCCAGCTTCTTGGCCGCGGTCGCGGGCTTCATCGTCTGCGGTGACTTCTGCGACGCCATGGGTTCACAGTAGCCAGCCCCTGCGGCGGGCCGGATTTTGGCCGGTAGCCTGACCGGGTGAGTGGCACGCAGGAGTCCCTGCCGTTCCGGCTGGCGTATGTCCCCGGGGTGACCCCCGCCAAGTGGGTGCGGACGTGGACCGAGCGGCTGCCCGACGTCCCGCTGGAGCTGGTCGCGGTGGAGCCGGCCGACGCCGAGCGGGCGGTCCTGGACGGCGAGGCCGACGCCGCGCTGCTGCGCCTTCCGGTCGACCGGGCGCTGCTCAGCGCGATCCCGCTCTACACCGAGACCACCGTTGTGGTGATGCCCAGGGACCACGACGTGGCCGCGGTCGAGGAGGCCGCGTTGGCCGACCTCGACGAGTACATCGTGCTGGACCCGGTGGACGACACCCTGGTGTGGCAGACCCGGCCCGGGCGGCCCGCGATCGAGCGTCCGGCCACCACCGCGGACGCGATCGAGTTGGTGGCGGCCGGCATCGGGGTGCTGCTGGTGCCGCAGTCGCTGGCCCGGCTGCACCATCGCCGGGACCTGACCTACCGGCCGGTGGCCGACGCCGTGCAATCGACCGTGGCCCTGTCCTGGTTGGAGGGGCGGACCACCGACCTGGTGGAAGAGTTCATCGGGATCGTGCGCGGGCGGACGGTCAACAGCTCGCGCGGCCGCGCCCCGACGCCGCCGGCCGTGCAACCGAAGCAGAACCAGCAGCGCGCCGGGTCCAGCGGTGCGCGCCCCAAGCCCGCGTCCGGCAGGTCGGAATCGGGATCGGGCCGGCGGCAAGGGTCGAAGCCCGAACCGCCCCGCCGCCGCAAGTAGGACTGAGGTCCAACTCGGGCCTGCGACACCGATTTCCAACACCGCGTGCCGCAACTGATGTACGCCCGGTCGAAGCCGGAAGGTCGCCGCTCCGGAGCCCTCGGTCAACCGGCCGGTTATCGCGGTTCGAGCACGTTTGTCCGGTTGAGGTACGGCTCCGTCGAGTCGTCTGAGGCGGGCCTCGGGTAGCTGGCGACGGTTCTCATCCGGTTGCGAGGCAGGTACCCGCGTCCGGGGTCGCCGACGAGGACGTACGCGCCGCGCGCCGCGGAACGGCGCAGGAATGGCCACATCCGCTTCGCGATGGCGTGGGTGTAGAAGACGTCACCGGCGACCACCACGTGGGCGTCGCCGCCGTCGCCGTCGAGTAGGTCGCCGAGGCAGGTCGACACGGTGACGCCGTTGGCCCTCGCATTCAGGGTGATCGCGGCCAGGGCGTACGGGTCGATGTCGTTTGCCGTGACGGCCGCCGCGCCTGCCAGCCCGGCGGCGATGGCGATCAGTCCGGACCCCGATGCCACATCGAGTACCCGTCTTCCGGCGACCGTGGCGGGGTGGTCGAGTATGTAGCGGGCCACCGCCTGGCCACCGGGCCACGCGGTGGCCCAGTACGGGGCCGTCAACGGGTGGCCGGTCTGGGCCTCCAGCCGGGCCCACCACACGATGGCGTCCTCCGCCAGATGCAGGCGCACCTCGGAGACCAGCGGCGCCTCAACCAGGCGGAGCTGATCGAGGCCGCAATCGTTCGGTTCCGTCAGCGTGCCCTCGAGGTACGCGGTTACGCCGGCCCGGGTCATCACGGGATCAAGCATGACCGATCCGCGGCCCGTCTGTACGGCCAACCCGACCTGCCGGTATCGGCAACCTGAGCACGGCGGGTCGATGGAGTACTACTGTCCTCTGAGGTTGACTGATCAGAGAACGAGGGAGTAGTCGCATGGCGACAGGCACGGTGAAGTGGTTCAACTCGGAAAAGGGATTCGGATTCATCTCCCAGGACGGCGGCGGGCCGGACGTCTTCGTCCACTACTCCGCCATCGCCAGCAGCGGCTACCGCGAGCTCACCGAGGGCCAGAAGGTCGAGTTCGACGTCACCCAGGGTCAGAAGGGTCCGCAGGCGGCTAACGTGCAACCGCGCTAGGGGCGGCAAGTCTGGCCGGGTCGCCGGCCGGTCGACGTCGCGGGCCGGATGCTCAGATGTCCGCCGGGATTCGGTGGCGTTCACGCGGCATCTCCCGCCACCCCGGTCGGTCACCCCGCCAGGCGCCCGCCAGGATCTCCGCCGACGCCTGGCCGGGGCATTCCTGCACCTTCGACCGGCCGCCATCGCCGCCGGCCTGTGCCTCTACTTCCCAGAGGTGACCGTCGGTGCGAATGTAGACGTCGCGACGCCCACCCGTGGTCCGGTCACCGTTCCACCAATGGCGCTCGACTCTCACCTGCTCAACCTAGGGGGATCCAGCCGGGCAGGCAACACTGGAGCCGCATCTGGCGCATCAGGTGTCCCGGGGCCGGCGTAGCGGTGAGCCGGCCTCGTGGAGGTGGCGTAGGGCCTGCCGGTAGGAGCCCGGCAGGCTGGCCTCGGTGTAGGGGAGGCCGATGCGGGCGCAGTAGTCGCGGACGATGGGCCGGGCGTGACGCAGGTTCGGGGTGGGCATGTTCGGGAACAGGTGGTGCTCGATCTGGTAGTTCAGGCCGCCGAGCAGCATCGTGATGAGATGTCCGCCCCGCACATTGCGGGAGGTGAGGACCTGGCGGCGCAGGAAGTCCGGATGTTCGTCCTCGTTCGTGAGCATCTGCATGCCCTTGTGGTTGGGCGCGAACGTACAGCCGAGGTACACGCCGAACAGGCCCATGTGCACGGCGAGGAAGGCGATGGCCCGCGCCGGTGAGAGCACCGCCAGCACCGCGCCCAGGTAGGCCGCGACATGCAGGATCAGCAGGACCGCCTCCACTCGGCGGTGCCGCAACGTGGGCCGGGCCAGCGCCCGGACGCTGCTGACCTGCAGAGCGATCCCTTCGAGGGTGAGCAGCGGGAAGAACAGGAACGCCTGGAAGCGACCCAGTAGCCGGGGGATGCCGGCGCTGGCGCGCGCCTGGCGGGTGGACCAGACCAGCACGTCGGGCAGCACATCCGGGTCGCGCTGTTCGTGGTTGGGGTTCGCGTGGTGGCGGGTGTGCTTGTCCATCCACCAGCCGTAGCTCATGCCGATGCCGAGATCGCCGGCCACCAGCCCGGCGATCTCGCTGGCCCGTCGGGTCCGGAAGACCTGCCGGTGGGCGATGTCATGGGCCACGAGGGCGAGTTGCGCGAAGACCACGGCCAGGCAAGCCGCCACGATCAGCTGGTACCACGAGTCGCCGAGCGCGCCGAAGGCCACCCATCCGACGATGTAGAGGAACGTGACCAATCCGATGCGGGCGAGGTAGTAGCCCGGCCGGCGTCGCATGAGTCCGGCCCGGGCGACGAGGTTCGACAGGGCCGCGAAGTCGCTGCCCCGGGCGGTGGTTCGGTTCAATGAGGCGCTGGGCATCCTCGGCGGACCTCTCCGTGAGGGGCGGTGCCGCCGCGACGCGACGACAGAGCGTGGGTGCCGACTCCGGGTGCCGATCGGCGGACGCCGGCAACCACCGACTGTGGAAGCGGCGACCCGGTCCACGGGGTCGAGCCCGGACTCGGTCATCGTGGCGCATGTCGCCGACCTACCCGGCCGAACCGCCCGATCTCAATCAACCGAGGGACAGTGCTTGGCGGCCGGTATCCCTATGCTCGCCCACTCTGCCCCGTCATGTCCGGACCCGATCTTGTCGCGTTTCGCGGACCCGACCTGCCGCGGCTATGATGGATGTCGCGGTCGGTGCAGGTACGCATGGGCCGCCCGAGATGTCGTCCTTCGTGCTGCGGCCCCCGAAACGGCCGGCGCCGCCCGGAGCGACCCCTTCCACCTTCGGAGATCAGATGGCGGCGCGCCGCCCACACACCACCTCATCCACGTCCTCATCCGTCGCCGCACCGGCCACGTTCGATGATCTAGGGGTACCTGCCCCGCTGACCGCCGTGCTGGCCGCCCGGGGCATCACCCTCCCCACGCCCATCCAGGCCGCGACGCTGCCCGACTCGCTGGCCGGCCGCGACGTACTGGGCCGCGGCAAGACCGGTTCGGGCAAGACCTACGCCTTCCTGCTGCCGGTACTGGCGCGGTTGGCCGCCGCCCCGAAGCCGCGTCGCCCCGGCCGGCCACGGGCGCTGATCCTGGCCCCCACCCGGGAACTGGCCACGCAGATCGAGCAGTCGTTGGCCCCGCTGGCCCAGGCGCTGTCGCTGCGTACCCTGACCGTCTTCGGCGGTGTCGGCGCGAAGCCTCAAATCGCCGGCCTGCGCGCCGGTGCTGACGTGCTGGTGGCCTGCCCGGGCCGACTCGCCGACCACGTCGCCGCCGGCCAGGCACACCTCGACGCGGTGGAGATCACTGTGCTCGACGAGGCGGACCACATGGCCGACCTGGGCTTCCTGCCGGTCGTCCGCCGGCTGCTCGACGCGACCCCCCGCACCGGCCAGCGGCTGCTGTTCTCCGCGACCCTCGACGCGGGTGTCGACGTGCTGGTCAAGCAGTTCCTGAACCGGCCCGTCACGCACAGCGTCGACCCGCCCCGCTCCGCGGTGACCGCGATGTCGCACCATGTCCTGCACGTGCGCCACGACGACCGGCTGCCGGTACTCGTCGACCTCACCGCCGCTCCCGGCCGCACACTGGTGTTCACCCGTACCAAGCACCGGGCCAAGTCCCTGACCCGCCAGCTCAACGCGGCCGGCGTACCGGCGGTGGAACTGCACGGCAACCTGGCCCAGAACGCGCGCAGCCGCAACCTGCTCGCCTTCTCCAACGGCACCGTGCAGACCCTGGTGGCCACGGACATCGCGGCCCGCGGTATCCACGTGGACGACGTCAACCTGGTCATCCACGCCGACCCGCCGGTCGAGCACAAGGCATACCTGCACCGCTCCGGGCGTACCGCCCGGGCCGGCGCCACCGGCACCGTGATCACGCTGATGACCGACGACCAGGCCCGCGACGTGCAAGCGCTGACCCGCAGCGCAGGCATCACGCCTGCCACCACCCGGCTCGGCCCCGGCCACCCGTTGCTGCGCCAACTCGCCCCCGGACAGCGCTCGTTCGTGGCGCCCGCCGCGGCCAACCCGACCACCCCCACGGTGGGCCAGAACCCCACCAAAGCCGACGCACCGCGCCGGGGCCGGTCAGCACCTGGCGCCGCGCCGCGCCGCAACCCGGCCGGCTCGACGCACGCCAACTCCGCGCGCACCGGATCCCAGCCGGCGGCTGGCGGGCGTGGCGGCGCGGGTACCGCGGCGGCCCCAGCCCGGCAAGGTGGCGCGGCGGCCTTCTCCGCCCGCAGCCGGCTGGGAGCCCAGCGCGGCGGCCGTTGACGGTACGGACCGGAGGACGAGGCGTGACACTCGCCGACGAACTGCCCACCGATCCCGGCCCCGACGCCGTCTTCGACGCCTTCGCCGATTGGGCCAAACGGCGCGGGCTGAGCCTGTACCCGCACCAGGAGGAGGCGCTGATCGAGCTGGTCTCGGGCGCCAACGTGATCCTCAGTACCCCGACCGGATCGGGTAAGAGCCTGGTGGCTGCCGGTGCGCACTTCGCCGCCCTGGTTCAGGGCCGGCGCACCTTCTACACCGCGCCGATCAAGGCCCTCGTATCGGAGAAGTTCTTCGCGCTGTGCGAGATGTTCGGCGCGGCCAACGTGGGCATGCTGACCGGCGACGCGAGCGTCAACGCCCAGGCGCCGATCGTCTGCTGCACCGCCGAGATCCTCGCCAACATGGCGCTGCGCGACGGCGGGCGGGCCGACGTCGGCCAGGTGGTCATGGACGAGTTCCACTTCTACGCCGAGCCGGACCGGGGCTGGGCCTGGCAGGTACCCCTGATCGAGCTGCCCCAGGCGCAGTTTCTGCTCATGTCGGCCACGCTGGGTGACGTCACCCGGTTCCAGGACGACCTGACGCGCCGCACCGGGCGCCCGACCGCCGTCGTCCGCAACGCCGAGCGGCCGGTACCGTTGCACTTCACCTTCGCCATGACCCCCCTGCACGAGACCCTCGAAGAACTGCTGGCCACCCACCAGGCACCGGTCTACGTCGTGCATTTCACCCAGGCCGCCGCGCTGGAACGGGCCCAGGCGCTGACCAGCACCAACCTGGCCACCCGCCAGGAGAAGGACGCGATCGCCGAGGCGATCGGCAATTTCCGGTTCACCGCCGGCTTCGGACGTACGCTGTCCCGCCTGGTACGCCACGGCATCGGTGTGCACCACGCCGGCATGCTGCCCAAGTACCGTCGGCTCGTGGAGACCCTGGCCCAGGCCGGACTCCTCAAGGTGATCTGCGGTACCGACACCCTCGGCGTGGGCATCAACGTACCGATCCGGACGGTGCTGTTCACCGCACTGTCCAAATTCGACGGTACGAAGACCCGGCTGCTGCAGGCGCGCGAGTTCCACCAGATCGCCGGGCGGGCCGGGCGCGCCGGGTACGACACGATCGGTACCGTCGTCGTGCAGGCCCCGGAGCACGTCATCGACAACGAGCGGGCGGTGGCCAAGACCGGCGGCGACCCGAAGAAGCTGCGCCGGCTGGTCCGCAAGAAGCCGCCGGAGGGAATGGTGGCCTGGGCCCGGCCCACCTTCGAACGGCTGGTCGCCGCCGAGCCCGAGCCGTTGAAGTCGCAGTTCGGGGTCAGCCACGCGATGCTGCTCAACGTGATCGGCCGTCCGGGCGACGCGTTCACCGCCATGCGGCATCTGCTCACCGACAACCACGAGGACCCGGCCGCACAGCGTCGCCACATCCGCCGGGCCATCGCCATCTACCGGGCACTGCTGGCCGGCGGGGTGGTGGAGCGCCTGCCGGAACCCGACGCAGAGGGCAGGTCGGTGCGGCTGACCGTGGACCTCCAGTTCGACTTCGCACTCAACCAGCCACTGTCGCCGTTCGCGCTGGCCGCGATCGAGCTGCTCGACCGGGACTCGCCCAGTTACCCGCTGGACGTGCTGTCGGTCATCGAGTCCACTTTGGACGATCCCCGTCAGGTGCTGGCCGCCCAGCAGTTCAAGGCCAAGGGCGAGGCCGTCGCGCAGCTGAAGGCCGACGGAGTCGACTACGAGACGCGGATGGACCTGCTGGACTCGGTCACCCACCCCAGACCGCTGGCCGACCTGCTCGAGGACGCCTACGAAATGTACCGGCGCGGGCACCCGTGGGTCGCCGACCACCAGCTCGCCCCCAAGTCGGTGGTACGCGACATGTACGAGCGCGCGATGACGTTCGTCGAGTACGTCGGCTTCTACGGCCTGTCCCGCTCGGAGGGCCTGGTCCTGCGGTACCTGGCCGACGCGTACAAGGCGCTGCGCCAGACCGTGCCCGACGAGGCGAAGGTCGAGGAACTCGTCGACCTCATCGAGTGGCTGGGGGAGCTCGTCCGGCAGGTCGACTCCAGCCTGATCGACGAATGGGAGCGGCTGCGCGACCCGGCCGAGGACGCGGGTGACGCGATCGAGCAGCGGCCCCCCACGCTGACCGCCAACCTCCGCGCGCTTCGGGTACTGGTGCGCAACGCGCTGTTCCGGCGCGTCACCCTCGCCGCGTTGCGGCGCTACGACGAGCTCGGCGAACTGGATGGCGACGCGGGCTGGGACGCCGAGGCGTGGGCCGAGGCTCTCGATGGCTACTTCGCCCAACACGACAGCATCGGTACCGGCCCGAACGCGCGCGGTCCCGCGATGCTGCTCGTCGACGCCGGGCCGGAGCGTTGGTGGGTGAGGCAGATCCTCGACGACCCGGCGGGCGACCACGACTGGGGGATCAGCGCGGAAATCGACCTCGCCGCCAGCGACGAGGCAGGTCTCCCGGCCGTCCGGGTCACCGAGGTCGGCCAGCTCGGCAGCCCGTGACGGGCGCCGGGCCCGAGACGGCCGGGTTGCCGAACCGGAGCCGGTCTCGTGGCCGCATTCCGAGCCGTCCGGAAATCCTCGACCTGACCTGGCGGCCACGGCCCGCGGTACAGAATCGGCTATGGCCAAGACCGTGCTGGTGAGCGGTGCGTCCGGCTTCGTCGGTACCCATCTTGTCGACGCACTGGTCGCGACCGGCTACGAGGTACGGGCGATGACCCGACACCCGGACAGCTACCACGGCGGCGGCACCCCGGTCGCCGGGGACGTCACCGACGCGGCGAGCATGGCAGCGGCGCTCGATGGCGTGGACTGCGCCTATTATCTGGTGCACTCACTCGGGTCTGCCGGCTACGCCGCGACCGATGCTCAGGGCGCGCAGGCGTTCGCCGCCGCCTGTGGCGAGCGGGGCGTGGACCGCCTGGTGTACCTGGGCGGCCTGGGCGGGGACTCGCGGCTGTCCGCGCATCTGCGTTCACGCCGGGAGGTGGAGCGGCTGCTGCGGGCCGGTCCGGTACCGGTGACGGTACTGCGGGCGGCCGTCGTCATCGGTCACCGCAGCATCGTCTGGGAGATCATCCGCCAACTCGTCGACCACCTGCCCGCCCTGCTCACCCCTCGATGGGTCGCCACCCGTACGCAACCGATCGCGGTCGACGACGCGGTGCGGTACCTGGCTGGTGTGCTCGACCACGACGAGACCCGGGACCGGGTGTACGAGATCGGCGGTCCGGACGTGCTGTCCTACCTCGACCTGCTGCGACGTACCGCGGCCGTGCAGGGCAGAAGGCTGCCGAACGTCACCGTTCCCCTGCTGAGTCCACGCCTGTCAGCCTTGTGGCTGACCCTGGTGACCGACGTCGACACCGCCGCCGCCAGAGACCTCGTGGACTCCATGACCGTCGAGACCGTCGTCCGCGAGCACACCATCCAGGACGTGCTGCCCGGTCCATGCCTCGGATTCGACGACGCGGCGCGTCGCGCGCTCGCCGCCTGCGGTGCGGCCCCGTCACGCAGCCACGGCCGCTCTGGCTCGTGACCAATCTGCGCAGGCGCGCGCGGGCAACGTTCGCGCCACTGCTCGACCCGCCGCCGTACGAACCGGTGGAGTTCGGCAGACGACTGCTGCGCCGGCGCGTGGCCACCGCCGTGACCGTCCCTGTCGGGGCGGTGCTGCTGCGGGTGGCGCTGTCCACCCCGGCGCGGGATCCGGCGTTCTACCTGTGGACCGCGACGGTATCGGTGGCGTGGCTTGCCGGGGCTTTGCTGTCCGGCCCCGTGCCGCTGCGTGCACCGTCGCCGCCTCGCGCGCGTCTCGGTGCTGTCGCGGCGGTCGTGACCGGACTGCTGGCCGCGGCCACTGTCGTCGGTGCCGCAGTGATCGCGCGGACCATCCCTCCGCTGCGCGCCGACCTGGCCGCCGTCCTCGCGCATGCCCCACGCGGCACGCTCCTGCCGGTCACCGTCCTGGCGTTGGCGAACGGGGCCGCCGAGGAGGTGTTCTTCCGTGGCGCCGTGTACGCCGCGGCCGGGCGCGCGTATCCGGTAGCCGCCTCCACCGGCATCTACACGCTGGTCATCGCCTTGTCCGGCGATGTCGCACTCGCGCTGGCGGCAGCCGCGCTCGGCTTCCTGCTCGGTTTGCAGCGGCGCGTCACCGGCGGCGTTCTCACCCCGATGCTGACGCATCTCAGCTGGACCGTGGTTACGCTGCCGGCCCTGACCCGTCTTCTCGCACGCTGAGGGAAGTGCAGGCTTCCGTCGGCCGCAGTACCGGGTGCCTTCGATGATCAGGCAGGGTTGCGCAAGAAATTTGCGTGTGCCTGCCTGCAGCTTTCCCCAGTAATCGAGACCAGCGCCCCTTCGGTCCACTCTCGCACCCGCTCAGCCGTGGCGGTGGGGCGGGCGCGCAGTCGCTCAGACGCGCCGGCCGGCATCTCGAATCGCGTTTGAAAAACGGGACTGTCAGGTTCTTGCGCGGTAGCTGTCGAATAGCTACGGTCTCTGCAACGCCGCGTTAACACGGCAACGCACCTACCCAGCACGCTCGGGGACAAGGAGTCCGCACGTGAGCATGAGCCCGAGCGGGACGACGGGAGAGCCGTCACCGTGGTGGCGCAACGCCGTCATCTACCAGATCTACCCGCGTTCCTTCGCGGACGGGAACGGCGACGGCACCGGCGACCTTGCGGGCGTTCGCGCGCACCTTGCCTACCTCAAGGACCTGGGCGTGGACGCGGTCTGGTTCACCCCGTGGTACCTGTCCCCGCTCGGCGACGGCGGCTACGACGTCGCGGACTACCGCGCGATCGACCCCGCCTTCGGCAC
>CAZYCD010000090.1:0-17851 GCA_964645345.1 uncultured Micromonosporaceae bacterium | reverse complement strand
CCGCAGCCCCACAAATCGGACGTGATGGTCACAGTCAAGACTCAATGGGTACCGCGTGGTAAGCCCCGGAAGGTAGGACTGCTGAATGACGACGCCGACGGTGCGGCGAGTGACGCTTGCCGATACAGCAATGGCTCGTGCGCTGCGCCTGGAGATGCTCGCGGACGCCCCGCTCGCCTTCATCGAGCGGCTGGACGAGGCGGCCGCCAAGCCCCACCACGTGTTCCGGTCGATGATCGCCGAACGCAGCGAGGGCGACGACGCGGCCATCTTCGTGGCCGCGGCGGACGGCCGGCTGGTCGGCCAGGCGGGCGGCTGGACCCCGCCCGGTACCAGCGGGGTCACCGTGATCTTCGCCGTGTACATCACCCCGGCCTGGCGCCGCACCGACCTGCTCGACCGGCTGGTGGACGCCGTCGCCGCCTGGTCCGTCGCCGCCGGGCGGCCGGTGCTGGAGCTGGAGGTGGTCACCGGCAACCGCCGCGCCGTCCGGGCCTACCAGCGGCTCGGCTTCGTCGACACGGGCCAGCGCACCCGCCACCCGAGGATCCCGGTCCTCACCGAGCTGCGGATGCGCCGCCATCAAACCGGGTAGTTCTCAGACGTGGTGCCGGGACTGGACGATCCGGAACCGGTTCGCCACATACGCCCCGTCGGTCAGCGCCGCGTTCGCCGCCGGGTTCGCCCCGGTTGCATGGAAGTCCGAGAACGCGGCCGACTGGTTGACGAAGACGCCGCCGGTGAGGTTGGCCGACAGGTGCACGCCGACGTCGATCGCGGCCTCCTCCACCTCGGCCAGCACGGCCGGGGACGTCGAGTACACGGCGGCGGTCAGCGCACCCTTGGCCCCGACGATCCGGCGGAACAGCGCCACGCTCTGCTGCGTCGAGTCCGTCGCCACCACGAACGAGATGGGGCCGAACCACTCGCCGTCGTACGCCGCCGGGTTCGCCGCGTCCTGGGCCAGGATCAGGGGGGTACGCACGGTGGCGTCGGGGTACGCCGGGTGCTTGACGGTACGGGAGTCGAGCAGGACGGTACCGTGTCCCCGCGCCGCCTCGATCCGGCCCACCACCGCCTGGTTGACGATGGCGCCGGTGAGCTCGACCGCCTTCGCGTCGTCGCCGGTCAGCCCCGCGACCGCGCCCGCGATCCCCGAAGCCACCTCGTCGAAGGACTTGTGCCCCGACTCGGTGTCGATCCCGCCCCGCGGTACCAGCACGTTCTGCGGGGTGGTGCACATCTGTCCACTGTAGAGGGTCAGAGAGAAGCCGATGTTGCGGCACATCCCGGCGAAGTCGTCGGTGGAGTCCACGATGACGGTGTTGACTCCGGCCTTCTCCGTGAAGACCGCCGCCTGCC
Organism: uncultured Micromonosporaceae bacterium; assembly: GCA_964645345.1. GTDB lineage: Bacteria > Actinomycetota > Actinomycetes > Mycobacteriales > Micromonosporaceae > Rugosimonospora. The sequence continues at coordinate 16,489 of CAZYCD010000090.1, read as the reverse complement.
GGGCGTTGGCCTCCAGCCAGTCGCCGTACCCGGTGGACCCGGTGAAGTCGATGATCTTCACCTCCGGCCGCAGCGCGAGCGTCGAGGCGAGCTTCTCCCCGGGCGCCTCGGCGGCGAGCTGGACGAGGTCCGGGTTGAATCCGGCCTCCCGCAGCACCTCCCGGGCGTACCGGACGGTGATCGCCAGGGGCAGCACGGCGCCTGGGTGCGGCTTGACGACGACGGGGTTGCCGGTGGCCAGGGAGGCGAACAGGCCGGGGTAGGAGTTCCAGGTCGGGAACGTGTTGCAGCCGATGACCAGGGCGACTCCCCGCGGTACCACGTGGAAGGTCTTGTGCATCCGCAGCGGGTCGCCCTTGCCCGCCGGCTTCTCCCAGTCCGCGGCCGCCGGGTGCCGGACCTGCTCGGCGTACGCGTAGGCCAGCGCCTCCAGCGCGCGGTCCAGCGCGTGCGCACCGCCGGCCTGGAAGGCCATCACGAACGCCTGCCCGGTGGTGAACTGCACGGCGTTGGCCAGCTCGAAGACGTGCTCGTGGAGCCTGGTGAGGATCGCGGCGCAGACCTCGGCGCGGCGCAGCGGTCCGGCCGCGCGCCATTGTGGCAGGGCGGCCAGGGCGGCGGCCACCAGGGCGTCCTGGGAGGTGTGCGGGTACCGGACGTCGAGCGGTACCCCGAACGGCGAGGACTCGGTCGCGACCCGGTCGTCGGCGGGCTGGTCGAGTGGGAAGTCCTCGCCGAGGTACGCGCGGAAGTCGGCGGCACCGGCCTCGGCCGTGCCCTCGCCGTACACCCGCGGGCTCGGCGACTCGGGGAAGGCGGACCAGTAGCCGCGCTCGGCGATGGCGGACAGCGCCCGGCGCAGCAGCTCCGGCGGGTCGGCCGGACGGGGTTGGCTGGCAACGTCGTCGTGGGCCGGCACGTGGGCCTGACCAGCAGGCCGGCGTTCGTCAGTCATCAGCCCATCATGCCCGAGCGGTGACCGCCTCCGACAGGACGGCAGGGGCGGCCGACCGGTCCGCCCCGACGGGCGGGAGACCCGGTCGGGATCAACGGGGCGGAAAGGTCAGGTGGGGCGGTGCACACCAGACACCGCCCCACCCGCGTCCTGATCACCGCCGGAGAGAACAACGCAGCCAACGAGGTCCGCCGCGGCGATCAGGTGTCTATGGAGTTGACGCCACGACGGCCGCCGGCGCCTCGTGGGGCCCCGGCTCCGGCTGGTACGTCGGAAGCTCACGCATCCCACGCAGCGGCGAGAGGAGCACCGGTACGAATGCGAACATCCCACCGATCGCGCCAACCCACAAGGTCTGGCGTACGCCAAGGGTCTCACCTAGGACCCCGCCGAGGAAACTGCCGAGCGGCAGCGTGCCCCAGACCAGGAAGCGCATGCTCGCGTTCATCCGGCCGAGCAGCCGCTCCGGGCACAGCCCCTGACGGAAGCTGACCTGCGTGACGTTGTACACGACCACGCCGAAGCACCAGACCGTGAAGGCCAGCGCGGTGGCCCACAGCAGCCACCCGCGCTGCGTGACGGGCCACAGCAGGGCGAATGGCGCGGTGACCGCGGGCGCGATCCAGATGGTCGGACCCTGGCCGAGCCAGCGGGCGACCCGGCCGGTGACGAACGCGGCGACGAGGCCACCGATCGCGCCCACGGAGAAGAACAGGCCGATCCAGCCCGGCGAGAGGTGCAGTACGCGGGCCAGCAGCACGACCTCCATCGCACCGGCGACCCCGCTGAACAGGTTGGACGAGCCGGTACACGCGGCGATGGAGCGCAGCATCCGGTTGCCCAGGACGAACCGCAGGCCCTCCATGATCTCGCGGCCCAGGTGCGCGTCCGGTGCCCGCTCCGGCTTCTCCTCGCGCTTGTGGATCCGGGCGACGAACAGCGCCGAGCCCAGGTAGCTGACCGCGTCGACCGCGACCGCGAACGGCGCGGTGAGCCACTGGATGAGCAGCCCGGCCACCGTCGGGCCGCCGATCTGGTTGCTGGCCCGGACGACCTCCAGCTTCGCGTTGCCCTCCACCAGGTTGTCCCGGCCGACGAGGTGCGGCAGGTAGCTCTGGTACGCGACGTCGAAGAAGACGGTGCAGACACCGGTCAGCACGGCGACCACGAACAGCTGGACCATCGTCAGGTGCCCGGTCCACCAGGCCAACGGCACGCTGCCCAGCAGCACGGCGCGGCCCAGGTCGCCGGCGATCAGCACCTGGCGGCGGCGCAGCCGGTCGACCCAGGCGCCGGCCGGCAGGCCGACGAGCAAGAAGGCGAGGGTCTCGCAGGCCGCGAGTACGCCGACCTCGAAGTTGCTCGCCTTGAGCGCCAGTACCGCGACCAGCGGCAGCGCGAGCATGCTCACCTGGGTGCCGAGTTGGCTGACGGTGTCGGCCACGAAGAGTTGGCGGAAGTCGAACTCCCGCAACAGACCAAGCCCCCGACGTTCGGTCACGGAAGCAGCCTGCGCCACTGATTGGGAAAAGTCAACCAGTCACTCCTCAGTTCCCACGTACTGGCATAGGCTGATGCCACCATGCCATTGGACAAGGACCGCCGAGCGGCCGAACGGCAGCGCCGACCGGCCACCGAGGAGGAGGCGCGCGCACTCGCGTCGTCCCTGCGGCTGCGCATCCTCCGGCTCTGCCTCGACCGTGCGCTGACCAACAAGGAGATCGCCGCCCGCCTGGAGACCAATCCGGCGACGACACTGCACCACGTGCGCAAGCTGGTCGCCACCGGATTTCTCGCGCCACAGGAGGAGCGGCGCGGCGCGCGCGGCGCGCGGGAGGTGCCGTACCTCGCGACCGGCAAGTCCTGGACGTTGGACGTACACGGCTCCGGGGTGTCCGGCGGGGGTACCGCGATGATCGAGGCGTTCCTCGACGAGGTACGGCTGGTGGACCTGGACCTCGCCCCGTTCGCGCGGCTCGGCCTGCGGCTGTCCGAGCCCGAACTGGACGAACTGCGTGACCGCCTGGACGAGATCCTCAACGACTTCCGCGCCCGCGAGCTGAACCCGGCCGGCCGCCCGTACTCGATCTTCGTCGCGCTCTATCCGGATGTTTCGCGCGAGTAACGCATTCCGGCCTGCCGGCCGGTCGCCGGGCGGACACCGGAGCGCCGGCGTCCGGCCTCGGCGGGTCAGGCGGAAAACGACCCCGAACATGGTCGAGAGGACGATCGCACAGTGCTCCGCACTGGGGCGCTGACCTGCCGGAATCCCGGGGCCGAGCGGCGATTCGTCCTCCCGCACGGAGCATCCTGCGCGCCTCGAAAGGCCGAGTCAAGAGCTAAGTGATCGTTTAGCTGGACTCAAAGCAAATTCGCAGTTACCTACGGCAACAGAGGAGGTCACTGCACGTTCACCCGGCATGTCAGCCGAGTAGGGACGGGAATTGCAGTTACTCTCCGTAAATTTCGCCTCCAGAAAAATTAACCGAACAGCCCGGCCTCGCGTGCCGCGCGCAGCGACGGCTTCACCCGGTACGTCGGCCCGACCAGCTCGGCCACGGCGTCCAGCGTCTTGAGTCCCTCGCCGGTGTTCAGCACGACCGTCTCCGCGGCCGGGTCCAGCCGGCCGGACGCGACCAGCTTGCCCAGCACGGCGGCGGTCACCCCGCCCGCGGTCTCCGCGAACACCCCGGTGGTACGGGCCAGCTGCCGGATGGCCACGCGGATCTCGTCGTCGTCGGCGTAGTCCATCCAGCCGCCGGTACGGCGCACGGCCTCCAGGGCGTACAGGCCCGCCGCCGGGTCGCCGATGTTCAGGGACTTGGCGATGCCGGTCGGGCGTACCGGCGTGATCACGTCGGTACCCCCGTGCAGCGCAACCGCGATCGGGTTGCACCCGGCCGACTGCGCCCCGAACACGCGCCACGGGGTGTCCGGTACCAGCCCGATCTCGACCAGCTCGGTGAACGCCTTGTCCACCTTGGTCAGCAGCTCGCCGGAGGCCATCGGGATGACCACCTGCGCGGGCAGCCGCCAGCCGAGCTGCTCGGCGATCTCGTACCCCAGGGTCTTGGAGCCCTCCGCGTAGAACGGCCTGACATTGACGTTGACAAATGCGGTCTGCTCGAACTCGTCGGTCTCGGTCAGCTCCGAACACAGCCGGTTGACGTCGTCGTAGGAGCCGTCGATGGCGACCACGTCCCCGCCGTACACGGCGGTGGTGAGGACCTTGCCCGGTTCGAGGTCGGACGGGATGAAGACCATGGACGGTACCCCGGCCCGCGCGGCGTGTGCCGCGACGGAGTTGGCCAGGTTGCCGGTTGACGCGCAGGCGAACCTGGTGAAGCCGAGCGACTTCGCGGCGGTCAGCGCGACCGACACAACGCGGTCCTTGAAGGAGTGGGTCGGGTTGGCCGAGTCGTCCTTGACCCACAGGCCGCCGGTGATGCCCAGCTCGGCCGCGAGCGCGTCGGCCCGGACCAGCGGGGTGCAGCCCGGGTCGAGGGTGACCCTGGTCGCCGGGTCCTGGCCCACCGGCAGCAGGGCCGCGTAGCGCCAGATGTTCTGCGGGCCCGACTCGATCTGCTCGCGGGTCACCCGGCGCAGCGCTTCCGCGTCGTAGCCGACTTCGAGGGGGCCGAAACACTCGTAACAGGCGTGCTGCGCGGCAAGCGGGAAGCGGGTACCGCAGCCACGGCAGACGAGGTGACGGGCGGCGGAGTCGGTGGTGGGGTCGAGTACGTCGACGGTCGACGTCATGGAGGCCTTCCTCTCATCTTCCCGGGTGAGTCGCACATCCCGGACGGAATTGGCACCTGCCACGAGCGGCCTCGTCTTCGAGGTTGGTGGTGGTTGCCGGGGCTTCACAGGGCCGTTCCCTCTGCCCCTCTGGATGAGGTATTCAGTTGTTGTCGCAGGTCAGCTTAGCCGACACTCAGCCGCTGCTCCGAGCGGGTTCCCAGCTGCTGGGCGGCCGGCTCCGGCCGGCGCAGCCCCGTACCGGCGACCGGCCGGCGGCCGAGCAGGTTCGCGGCCGCGATCGCGCCGACCGTGACCGCGATGCCGACCAGCTCCGCCGGTCCCGGCCTGTACCCCTGGACGATCGCGACCACCAGCGCGATCACGGGTACCAGGTTCATGAACAGCGCGGTGTTCGGGGCGCCCAGGCGGCGGACACCGGTGTTCCAGGCCAGCATCGCGAGCACCGCCCCGATGAACACCAGGTAGGCCAGCTCCGGCCAGACCCGGCCGAGGTCGCCGACCGAGGGCAGCCGCTGCCAGCCGGTGGCGTCCGCGACGGCGGTCGCGAGCAGGATCGTCGCCGTACCGGTGGCCGCCGTCAGGGAGGCGTAGCGCAGCGGGCTGAACTCCGGAAACCGGCTGGATCCGTGCGTGTACAGCGCCCAGCCCAGCACGCCGCCGAGCATCAGCAGATCGCCGGAGCCGAACGCGGACAGCCCGGACGGGTGGCCCTTCGTGATCACCAGGAGAACGCCGGCCAGGGCGACGGCGACCAGCGCCAGCGTCGACGGGCGCGGGCGCACGCCGTCCCTGACCCAGCGGATCAGCACGGTCAGCAGCGGCGTCAGCGCGACCATCAGCGCCGCGTTCTGCGGCGCCGTCCGGCTCAGCGCGAGGTTCGCCAGCAGGTTGAAGCCCGCGAAGCCGACCGCACCCAGCACGGCCAGCTCGACGATCCGGCCGCCCGGGCGCAGCGCGGCGCGGCCTTCGCGGGCGGCCAGCAGGCCGAGGAGGATCAGCCCACCCAGCAGGTACCGGGCGGCGGTGAGGTTGAAGGCGTCGACGTGGGGCAGGGCCCGGGCGACGACGGTGAACATCAGGCCCCAGGCGACCACGGCGACCAGCGGGTACCCGGCGGATCGGGACATCGGGAAGCTCCTTTGTTCGAGCGAAGTCGAACAAGAGGGTAGGCACGGAACGAGCCGTGGTTCGAGCGATTTCGAACAAGCGTTACTATCGTCACATGACCCTGTTCGAGCCCGAGCTGGACGAGGTACCGGTCATCACCGTCCTGCAGGCGCTGGCCGACCCGACCCGGTTGGAGATCGTGCGCGGGCTCGCCGAGGACGGCGAGCGGCTGTGCGGCTCGTTCGCGACCGACCTCGCCAAGGCCACCCGGTCGCACCATTTCAAGGTGCTGCGCGAGGCCGGGCTGACCCGTACCCGGGTGGACGGCACCGCCCGGTACGTGCGGCTGCGCGCCGACGAGCTGCGCAAGGTCTTCCCGGGACTGCTCGATTCGATCCTCGCCCGTACGCCGGCCGGCCAATGAGCGACGCCGGCGGCGGGAACGCGGCGAGCCGCCGGGAGGGCGAGCCGGACTGGGTGGTCCGGCCGGTACCCCGCGAAGCCGAACCCGTGCGCGCCGAGCCGGCCAGGATCGACGCGCCCCGCCCGGGGACGGTCCTCGAGTTCGGCACGCCACCCGGTGACCGGCCACGGCGCAGCTGGGCGGGGCGCCTGCCGTTGCTCATCGCGCTGGTACTGGCGGCCGCATTCGTCGCGTACCAGGTGCACCGGACCGGCGTCGTGGCCGCGCCCGCGCCCTCGACGCCGGCCACCACCTCCGCTCCGCCGAGCGCTCCCGCGGTGGCCGTGGCGTCTGCCTCGGCGGTCACCGCGCCGGTGGCCTCCGACGTCGGGCACCCCCTGCTCGGCGCGACCACCGGCTGGGAGCTGATCGGCCTGGGCGCCGAGGGCGTGGTCCGCATCCAGCCGGCCGCCGGCCGGATCACCCGCACGCCGCTGCCGCCGCTGAACACCACCGGTCCGGTGTCGCTGGTGGCAGGCCCCGACTGGACGATGGTGCGGCCACTGGACTCGGTCGCCGGCTACCTGGTACCGGACGGGCAACCGGCCCGCCAGCTGACCGGCGAGCTGTCGCACGGCGGCCCGGTGGCACCGGGGCCGGACGGCTCCTCGGTGTGGATCATCAAGGTCACGGAGTCCGGCCCGGTGATGACGCTCATCGACACCCAGGGCCAGCCGGCCGGGCCCACCCTGGCGTTCCCGCGGGACGGGGGCGGGCAGCTCACGCCGGACGGTACCGGTTATCTGATCTTCGAGGGCGTCGGCGGCGCCTACGACGTCCGCCCGGACGGCATGCACCGGATCACCACCGGGACGGTGGTGGCCGTCGGGCCGACCCGCTGGGTGGTTCTCGAGTGCGACGACGCGTACCGGTGCACGACGGTCGCGGTCGACCGGCGCACCGGCGCCCGACGGACGCTGAGCGCGAGCAGCCAGGCGTACCGGCCGTTCGGAGTGGTCTCGGGCGACGGTGCCCGGGCGGCGTTCTTCACCACCGACCCCACCGGACAGACCGTCACCCACCTCGTCAACCTCGCCAGCGGCGGGGACCGCGTGCTGCCGCTGCCCAGCCAGGTCAACGGGGACAGCAGCACGCTTGCCTGGTCGCCGGACGGCCGCTGGCTGTTCGTGGCGAGCCCGACGGGCACGCTCTACACCGTCGAGGCGGCCACCGGGCAGGTGCGCGACCTGGGGGTACACCTGCCGTCGGTCACGCAGATCGTGGTGCGCCCCGCGCCGCTGGGCTGAAAGGGGCGGCTGCGCCGCTCAGCTGACCACGTCCTTCCGCAGGAAGTGCCGCCACGCGAGGGCGAAGAACAGGGCGGCGTACAGCAGGGCGGCGATCGCGCCCTTGACCATGTCGTCGGTCTGCACCGGGTTGGACAGCAGCCCCAGCCACGCCTGCGCGTAGTGGGTGGGCAACAGCACCCGCAGCGAGCCGAGCGCGGTGATCTGGTCGAGGATGCTGGACAGGATCTGCAGCAGCACCGCGCCGCCTACCGCGCCCAGCGGCGCGTCGGTCGACACCGACAGCAGGAACGCCAGGCCGGCCACGACCAGCAGGGTGACCGCCAGGTACCCGAGGATGCCCAGCAGGCGCAGCAGCGCGGGCCCGGCCGCGATCTCCCCGGCGACCGTCGTGCGCAGCGGATGCCAGCCGTACCGGGCGGTACCGGCCGCCAGCGCGACACCGGTCAGCAGCACCAGGGCGACCAGGCTGTAGAGCAGCGAGACGAGCAGCTTGCTGCCCAGCAGGCGGGCCCTCGGTACCGGAACGGCCAGCAGGTACCGCAGGGAACCCCAGCTCGCCTCGCTGGCGACCGTGTCGCCGCAGAACAGCGCGACGATCACGACGAGCAGGAAGGACGCCGATACCAGCAGGGTGAACAGGGCGAAGTTGAGCCCGCCCGAGGTCGCTATGTCGGCGAGCGCGCCGAACTGCCCGCGGTCGCCGCCACCGCGCCGGTTGTTGCTCCCGCCGAACTCGAAGGCGACCAGGATGATCAGCGGCAGGATCACCATGAAGCCGAGGCTGAGCTGCGTGCGCCGGCGGGTCGCCTGGCGGCGCAGCTCCGTACGGAAGGTCAGGGTCGCGGTCGGCCGGTACCCGGCGGCCGCACCGTCTACCGTGGACACCGTCGTGGATGTCGCCGCCATCACCGCTCCCCGCTCGCCTTGGTGTCCCCGCCGACCAGCGACAGGAACGCGTCCTCAAGCCTGCGGCGCGGTACCACCCGGTCCACCCCGACTCCGGCGCGTACGAGCGCCGCGACCGCGTCCGCGCGGCTGGTCCCGTTGAGGTCCACGACGAGCGTGCCGCCGCCCTCGCCGACCACGCTGCGGACGCCCGTCCGCGCCAGCACGTCCCGGGCCGCGCCGGGATCCGACACGTCGAACTGCACGGACGGCGAGTCGCCGATGATGTCGTCGACGGGTCCCGCCGCGACCACCTCCCCCTTGTGCACCACGACCACGTGCGTACAGGTCTGCTCCACCTCGGCGAGCAGGTGGGAGGAGACGAGCACGGCCCGCCCGTCCGTCGCGTACCGGCGCAGGACCCGGCGCATCTCCGCGATCTGCGGCGGATCCAGCCCGTCCGTCGGCTCGTCGAGTACCAGCAGCTCCGGCAGGCCGAGCATGGCCTGCGCGATGGCCAGCCGCTGCTTCATTCCATGGCTGTACGTCTTCACCTTGCGGTGGATCGCGTCGCCGAGGCCCGCGATGTCCAGCGCCTCGTCGAGCCGGGCATCGGCCTCCGGGCGGCCGGTGGCGCGCCAGAACAGCCTCAGGTTGGCCAGTCCCGACAGGTGGGGCAGGAAGCCCGGCCCCTCGACGAGCGCGCCGAGCCGGGACAGCACCGGGGCGCCGGGTACCAGCCGGTGGCCGAACACGTGGATCTCGCCGGCGGTCGGCCGGGTCAGCCCCATGAGTACCCGCAGCGACGTGGTCTTGCCGGCGCCGTTGGGGCCGAGCAGGCCGACCACCTGTCCACGATGGACGGTGAAGTCCACAGTGGACACGGCGACGAACCCGTCGGCATACTCCTTGCGCAGGCCGCTGACCACCAGCGGGATGTCCACGAGGTCCCCGCGTACGGCGTTGACGCGCCGGCGCAGCCGTCGCCGGCCGAGGAGGATCGCGGTCGCAACGCCGAGCACCAGCAGCACCACCAGGGCGCCGAGGACCCAGCGCCACAGCACGTTCGGGCTCGCGATCGGCTCGCTGGACACCGACGGCAGGCCCACCGGGCCATCCACGGCCACGGTGTACACGGTGGGCGCGGCGGGCGTCAGGTACCCCTGGTCCGAGGTGGAGACCGTGACCCGCAGCAGGTGCCCGGACTGGAACTGGTGCACGATCGCGGGCAGGGTCACCGTCACCGGCCGGGCCTCGGTGATGGAGGCGGGCAACCCGGTCAGGCGTACCGGCGCGACGAGGCCGTCGGGCAGCGTGGCGCCCGACTTCGGGTCCACGTCGTAGAGCTTGACGAACAGCACCGCCTCGCCGGTCGGGCTGGCCGCCCGTACCCGCACCGTCGGCGCGCCGACAACGTCCACTGTGGACTGCAGAGGGGCGGACCAGAAGTCGGCGTGCTGGCCCGGAATCTCCCGGGTGGCCGCGCCGGTCAGACCGGCCGCCCCCGCGAGGCTGGCCAACCCGCCCGCGCCGGGCAGGGTGGACAGCGCGCCGGGAGTACCGCCGGGCGGGTTGGCGGCCGGCTGGGGCGGACCGGCGACCTCGACGCCGGTCGTCGACTGACCGGTCAGTCCGGGGTACCGGTCGACGGAGTAGCCGAGGGCCACCAGGCCGTCGGTGTTCGCGTCGATGCCGGCCAGCCGCGAGTACGTGAAGGAGTCCGCGGGAGCGGAGCCCTTGCCGAGCAGGTAGTGGTCCAGCCACTGCAGCGTCAGGTACTTCACCCGGTCCTGGTCGGACTGAGGGCCGAGGCCGCCGTCGTGGCCGCCGGTGAACCAGGCCACCCGGACGGGGGTACCGGACGCGGCGATGGCCCGCGCGTTGGCGTCCGCCTCGGACAGCGGGAACAGCGAATCGGCCTGACCCTGGATCAGCAGGGTCGGTGCGGTGATCCGGCCGTCGACGCTGGCCGGGCTCGACCGTTCGAGCAGGGCGCGCTGCGCCTCGTCCGCCCTACCGGTCGTGGCGATCGACAGGTACGCCTGGCACAGGTCCCTGGCGAACCGGCCACAGGACGGGTCGGTCGGGGTACCGGCGCCGGGGCCGCCGCTGGCGCCGCCGGTACCGGGCAGGGCGCCGCCGGCCGTCGAGGACGTGGGCGCCGCGCCGCTGCCGAAGAACAAACCGGCCCACTCCTTCTTGAACACGCCCGCCGCGGCCCCGGCGCCGGTTGCCTCGGGCAGGAAGGCATCGTTCAGGTCGTGCCAGGTGATCTGCGGGACGATCGCGTCGATCCGCTTGTCGTACCCGGCGAGCATCAGCGCGAGACCGCCGCCGTAGGAGCCGCCGACCACGGCCACCCGGGGATCGTTCGGGCCGTCCCGCCGCACCTCGGGCCGCCCGGCCAGCCAGTCGACCAGGCCCTGCGCGTCCTTGACCTCCCAGTCGGGGCTGTCCAGGTGGATCTGGCCGGAACTCTTGCCGAAGCCCTCGGCGGTCCAGGTGAGCACCGCGTACCCGCGGGCCGCGAGGTCCTCCGCGTCCTGGGCGACGTCGTCCTTGGTACCCCCGAAGCCGTGCGCCAGCAGCACCGCGGCGACCGGGTGCCCCGCGGAGGCCGACTTCGGCACGTAATAGGCGGTGTCCAGGTCGACGGGTACGGTGCCGTCCGGACCGCTGTGGACCGTGATCATCTGGTTGGTGACCCGGTAGTCCGGAGTGGACGGCCAGGCGGCCCACACCACGACCCCGACCAGCAGGGCGAGCACCACGCCGCCGCCGATCAGCCGGCGCCGGGTCAGGCGAGGGCTGGGCAGGGCGCGACGCAGTCTCGCGGAAAGCGGCATGGTCGACACGTTACGTCGGCCCGGTCGCCGCATGCGGCGCGGTGCCCGGAACTCTCAGCGGCCACTCAGCCAAGCGCCCCACCGATAGGCTCGACCCGTGAGTGATCCGACGCTCCGGCTGACCGCCAGTCTCCGGCCCGCCGCGCTGGACGCCCGCCGGGGCATCGTGCGGCTGCACCCGGAGATCCTCGCCGCGCTCGGGCTGCGGGCCGGCGACCCGGTACGGCTCGCCGGCCGGCGGCAGACCGCGGGCATCGTCGCGCTCGCCGAGTCCGGCGCGAGCCGCGCCCTGCTGTACGCGGACGACCTGATGCTGGGCAACCTGGGCGTGCGCGACGGCGGCGACGTCACCGTGTCACCCGCGGCGACGCGGGCCGCGCAACGGGTGTCCCTGGCCGGGCCGCCGGAGATCGTCGCGGTGGTCACCCCGGAGATGCTGCGGCTCGCGCTGCTCGGCAAGGTGGTCACCGAGGGCGACAACGTCTCGCTGCTGCCGCAGGACGTGCAGCCGGTCGCGGGGGTACGGCCGCAACTGGAGGCCGCGCGGCGCAGCCTGTCCAACACCATCGGGTACGGGTGGACCAGCACGCTGCTGACCGTGACCGGTGCCGACCCGGTCGACGGCGGTCTGGTCACCATGGACACCGTGGTCGGCTGGCGCAACGGTCAGGCCACGCACTCCACCCAGACCCCGGTCGCGCCGGTGGTCGAGGACGCGCCCACCCTGGCCGACCTGCCGGGGCTGGGCAGCCAGGCACATGAGCTGACCGAGCTGCTCGACCTCGGCTTCCACCACGGCGAGGTACTGGGCCGGCTCGGTACCAGTGTGTCCCTGGGGGTACTGATCACCGGGCCGGCCGGGTCCGGAAAGTCGGCGCTCGTCCGCGCGGTTGCGGCCGGCGTCGGCGCCGCGGTCACCATGCTCTGGGCGCCGGAGATCGCGGCCCTGACCAACAACGACGCGGCCGTGCGGCTGCGCCGGGCCTTCGAGTCCAGCCGGTCCCCCGGCGTGGTCATCGTCGCCGACGTCGAGGCGCTGGCCCCCCGCGACCAGCCCGGCCCGCTGCCGACCGTATTCCGGCAACTGCTCGGCGAGGCGCTGCGCGCCGGTACCGCGGTGGTGTGCACGACCAGCCGCCCCGAGTCGGTGGACCCCGGGCTGCGCTCGCCGGGGCTGCTGGAGCACGAGCTGGTGGTGCCGCTGCCCGACCCGGCCATGCGCCGCGAGCAGCTGGCCGTGCTGACCCGCCCGATGCCGCTGCACGAGGACGTCGACCTCGCCGACATCGCCGGCCGTACCCCCGGCTTCGTCGCCGCCGACCTGTCCGCCCTGGTACGCGAGGCCGGGGTACGGGCGGCGCTGCGGCAGAAGGGCGCCGAGTCGCCGATGGTCGCCGCGACCGACTTCCACGGTGCGCTGGAGGTGGTGCGACCGACCTCGATGTCCGAGTCCACTCTGGAGCTGGCCAAGGTGACCCTCGACGATGTCGGGGACATGGCCGAGGTCAAGCAGGTGCTGACCGAGTCGGTGCTGTGGCCGCTGACCTACCCGGACACCTTTGCCCGGCTCGGCGTGCAGCCGCCCAGGGGGGTGCTGCTCTACGGGCCGCCCGGTTGCGGCAAGACCTATCTGGTCAAGGCGATCGCCGGTACCGGCAAGGCGAACGTGCTGTCGGTGAAGGGCGCCGAGCTGCTGTCCAAGTGGGTGGGCGAGAGCGAACGCGCGGTACGCGAGCTGTTCCGCCGGGCTCGGGAGGCGGCGCCGACGCTGGTCTTCCTCGACGAGGTGGACGCGCTCGCGCCGGTACGGGGGCAGGCTTCTGACGGGGGTACCACGGACCGGGTGGTCGCCGCGCTGCTGACCGAGCTGGACGGAGTGGAGTCGCTGCGCAACGTCGTGGTGATCGGCGCGACGAACCGGCCCGACCTGGTGGACCCGGCCCTGCTGCGCCCGGGGCGGCTGGAGCGGCTGGTCTACGTACCCCCACCGGACGCCGGTGCCCGGGCCGACATCCTGCGCGCGGCGTCCCGAAGCGTACCGCTGGCCCCGGACGTGGACCTCGCGGCGCTTGCGTCCACATTGGACGGTTTCTCGGCGGCGGACTGCGCGGCGCTGATCCGGGAATCGGCGCTGGCCGCGATGCGGGAGTCGCTGGACGCGGCGACGGTCACCGCGCAGCACGTGTCGACGGCGCGCGCCCGGGTCCGCGGCTCGCTGGAGCCGACGCAGGTGGCGTGGCTGGCCGCGTACGCGACGACCCATGCGCCGGGCTGAGGACTCAGGCGACGCGGCCTGCGGTGCGGGTGCGGGTGCGGCTGGCTCTCAGCCGGCGCAGCCGCTTCACCAGGACCGGGTCGTAGGCGAGCGCGTTGGGGTTGTCGAGCAGTCCGTTGAGCACCTGGTAGTACCGCGTGGAGGAGAACCCGAACAGGTCACGGATGGCCTGCTCCTTGGCGCCCGGGCGTCGCCACCACTGCCGCTCGAAGGCGAGCACCTGCCGCTCCCGCTCGGTCAGCCCGTCACCGACCTCCAGGTCGACCGGTCGGCGCTGGCGGGGCACGATGTCGCTGTCGACCTCGTCATCGACCTCGTGGTCCTGGACCGCAGCAGACTCACCGACCAATTCGAGAGCGTCTACGTCTGTGCCGTCCATAGTCGAGGAGCCTAACGGCGGGTTACGACATCCACATCAGGCGCGGGTACCGGTCGGGTCAGACCCGGACAACCCGGATGCCAGCCGCGCTGAAGGACGCCACCGCCTCGTCGCTGGCGCCCGCATCGGTCACCAGTACGTTCACCCGCTCGATCGGGCAGATCCGGGCGAACGCGTGCTGGCCCAGCTTCGAGCTGTCCGCGATGATGACCACCTCCTTGGCCCGCGCGACCATCAGGTTGTTCATGGCGGCCTCGCCCTCGTTGTGCGCGGCCGGGCCGAGCGCCAGGTCGATCGCGTCGGCGCCGAGCAGCGCCATGTCCAGCGTGACGTCGCGCAGGATGCCGCCGGCCAGCGGGCCGATCAGCTCGAAGGACTGAGGGCGCACCACGCCGCCGGTGACGACGATCTTCATGCGGGACCGGACCAGCAGCTCGTTGGCGATGTTCAGCGCGTTGGTGACGACCGTGAGCTGGGCGCCGTCCGGGGTACTGCCCAGGTCGGGGCGTACCGCCAGGGCACGGGCCACCTCGGTGGTGGTGGTGCCGCCGTTGAGCCCGACCACCATGCCCGGGGAGACGAGCGCCGCCGCGGCCGCACCGATACGCTGCTTCTCCGCGGAGTGCTTCGCCGTCTTGTACCGCAGCGGCAGGTCGTAGGAGACGCCGTTGGCGACGGCTCCGCCCCGGGTACGGGTGATCATCTGTTGCTGGGCGAGCTGGTCGAAGTCGCGGCGGATGGTGGCCTGCGAGACGTCCAGCCGCTCGGCGGCGTCCTCGACGGTCACCCGCCCGCTGTTGGTCAACAGTTCGAGCAGCGCGTTCCACCGCGCGTACCGGTCCACTGTGACCTCCTCACGAACGCTCCGCGCACGGTCTCTGGCGGTAGTAGCCACCAAACCTTCACCCGCTGACGGATGTGTGCACAATCATGCGTGAAAGATGGTCGTTCCGTCGAGAAGTGTGAGCGAAGTTGCTCGGTAGGCTCCCTGGCGTGTCTCCGGTACCGCCCTGCACAATGGTGCGCGAAACACGGCGGTAACGAGCAGAAATAGCTGGGGAGGTACCAGTGGGCCACGTCGACGAGGAGATCGCGAGCCAGCCGGAGTGCTGGTCGAGAGCGGTCGCGCTCGCCGGCGAGCCGAGAACGGCCGAGGCGCTGCCGGCGCCCGGCGAACGGGTAGCCGTCGTCGGCTGCGGTACCTCCTGGTTCATGGCCATGTGCTACGCCGGCCTCCGCGAAGCGGCCGGACACGGCGAGACGGACGCCTTCGCGGCGTCCGAGTTCCCGGACGGCCGGCGCTATGACCGGATAGTCGCGATTACCCGGTCCGGTACCACGACCGAGGTGCTCCGGCTGATGCACGGCACCGCGATCCCGACGACCGCGCTGATCGGCGACCCGACGTCGCCCGCGGTGGGCATGGCCGACCACGCCGTGCTGCTGTCCTTCGCCGACGAGCGCTCGGTGGTGCAGACCCGGTTCGCGACCGGCGCGCTGACCCTGCTGCGCGCCCACCTCGGCGCGGACCTGTCGGACGCGATCGGCGACGCGGCGCGGGCGGTCGACGCGCCGCTGCCGCTGGACCCGTCGGGTACCGGTCAGGTGACGTTCCTCGGCCGCGGCTGGACCATCGGCCTGGCCCACGAGGCGGCCCTCAAATGCCGCGAAGCGGCGGTCTTCTGGGCGGAGTCCTACCCGGCGCTGGACTACCGGCACGGGCCGATCGCGATCGCCGGTCCCGGCCGCGCGGTGTGGGCGTTCGGCGAACTGCCGGACGGCCTCCCGGCGCAGATCCGCGACACGGGTGCCACCCTGGTGGAGTGCGATCGCGACCCGGTGGCCCACCTGATCCTCGCGCAGCGCTTCGCCGTGGCGGGGGCGGCGCAGCGGGGGCTGAACCCCGACCAACCGCGCCACCTGACCCGCTCGGTGATCCTGCCGTGAGCGCAGCGGGGCGCGGTGGCGCCTGGACTGAAGAGCACCGCAGCGAAGCGAGGAGCGGACGAGGGAAGGCGGCACCTGAGGCGCCCCGCGCAGCGAACCGGGAGGCGCCGTGAGCGCAGCGGGGCGCGACGTGGTGGTCGCCATCGACGTCGGCGGTACCGGCATGAAGTGCGCCGTGGTCGACGCGGGCGGCAACGTCGTGCACAGCGAGCGGCACGCGACCGGGGCGGACCGCGGCCCGGAGGCGGTGGTCGCCACCATCCTCGACGTCGCGGCGGGCCTCGCCGATCGGGCGCGGGCCGGCGGCCACCGGCTGGTCGCGGCCGGGATCGCCGTGCCCGGCGTCATCGACGAGACGAACGGGGTGGCGGTCTGGTCGGCCAACGTCGGTTTCCGTGACGTGCCACTGCGCCACCTGCTGCAGGAGCGACTGGGGGTACCGGCGACCCTCGGCCACGACGTCCGCGCGGGCGGGCTGGCCGAGGCCCGGCTCGGCGCCGGGCAGGAGTTCGACCACGTTCTGGTGGTACCCATCGGCACCGGCATCGCAGCCGCCCATGTGGTACACGGCAAGGCGTTCGCCGGTGCGCACGGTGCGGCCGGCGAGATCGGGCACATCA
>CAZYCD010000089.1:0-18034 GCA_964645345.1 uncultured Micromonosporaceae bacterium | reverse complement strand
GCCGGCTACGGGCGGCCACCCGCTGGCCAACCCCGGGTGGTCGCCGGCGGGCCGCCCGGCCGGCCCCGGCTGGCCGACCGCGACGCTGCCGCGCAGCCCCTCCGGGCTGTTCCCGTCCGGGCCGCCGCGGCCGACCTACCGGGAACCCCACCCGGTCCGCGGCTCGGCGGTCGCCATCGGCGCGGGCGCGGGCGCGCTGTGGATGCTGCTGTTCGGGCTCGTCGCGTCGTCCGCGCGCGGGTACGCCTGGTGGACGATCTCGGCCGGCCTGGCGGCCTGGCTATGCGCGCTGGTACTCGCCCGGTACGGGGATCGGGGCGTGGCCGTCGGCGTCGCCGCCAGTACCGGACTCGGCGCGGCCATCGCCGGCTCGGTAGTGTTCGCACAGTTCATTGGCGGTAACTGGCTGCTGTGGTGACGGCATCGCCGCGTACCCGCCCGGTAACCTTCCGTGTGTTTACGGCGGCGCAACGCCCCCAGCTTGACTTACCGGATACCTATTCGGCAGGCTCGGCACCATGGCTCAGACCCTGCAGCGGCTCGACCCCGAGCGCCGCCGCCGGAGGCTCCGGTTACTCGCGGAACTTGCCGACGCCAAGGCGGTCCGCGACCGGCTCGCCCCACGCCACGCCCAGCTCGAGCAGTTGCGTGATCTGATCGCCACCCGTCGCCGGCGCACCGCTGGCTGGACCTGACCGCCCGCACGAGCACACCGCGCGACCGACCGCGCGGCGCCGGTCCGGCCCCACCGGCACACCCGCAGCGACGCGCGCGGATTCGGCCCCTTTTTTCGGCATGCCCGACCCGCATTCGCTACCGTCACGGCTAAACGACGGCATACTTTCCACCCCGGGGGAACCGTGTCCTACTTCGCTGCCGCGGTGGTCCGCGGATCGGACGGCTGGGCCGCCGCCGAGATCGACCTGAACGGCGCCGCCGACGTCGACGAGATCGCCGACCGGCTCCGCGACGTCGACCCGGACGCCGACGTGGCCCTCCTGTTCGTCGAATCCGACGACGCCTACCTCGCGATCCTGCGCCTCGACGACGGGGAGGACCTGCGGGTCTTCGGCTCCGACTCGGCCTTCGCCGAGGAGTCGCGGCTGGGTGCCGTGCTGCTCGGCGACGTCGAGGAGCCGGCCCTGGAGATCGACGAGGTGTCCGGCGAGGCCGGGGAGCCGGCCGACGAGGAGCCCGAGGAGTCACCGGCCGAGGCCGACGCCGACCCGGTCGGCGACCCGGACCTGCTGGCGGATCTGGGGGTACCGGCGCAGCGGTTGCTGTCCCTCTGCGCACACGAGGGCATGCTGCCCTCGGACGTGACCGCGGAGATCTGCCAGGCGCTCGGCTGCGGCGACGAGCTGGAGGAGCTGCGCGAGGTGTGAGGTACGAGCCGTGGATGCGCCGGGCCCTGGCGGTCGCGGCCGGCGGTTCGGTCGACGTACCGGTCGGTGCGGTGGTCTACGGGCCGGACGGTACCGAGCTGGCGGCGGCCGGCAATGCGCGCGAGGCGACCGGCGACCCGACGGCGCACGCCGAGATCCTGGCGTTGCGCGCGGCCGCGACGCGGCTGGGCAGCTGGCGGCTGGCGGACTGCACGCTGGTGGTGACGCTGGAGCCCTGCACGATGTGCGCGGGCGCGCTGGTACTGGCCCGGATCGGCACGCTGGTCTTCGGCGCCTGGGAGCCGAAGACCGGCGCCGTCGGGTCACTCTGGGACGTGGTACGCGACCGCCGTCTCAACCACCGGCCGGAGGTTCACCCGGGGGTACTGGAGGAGGAGTCGGCGGCGCTGCTGCGCGACTTCTTCGACGGCCACCGCTGACTCAGTGAGCTGGCGCCAGGGTCGCGAAGGCGGCCCGGCCGGCGTCCGACCAGGGCGCCGGGCGCAGCGTCGCCGGGTCGAGCTTCACGATGGTACGGCGGCCCTCCGCGTGCACCACGTCGCCGGTGACGAACCGGAACCCGTAGACCGCGCTGGTCTCACCCACCCGCTCCGCCCAGAAGTGCACGTCGACCGGGCCGGTACCCCGGATGGGCGCCTGGTACGTGATGGTGAACTCCCGTACCGCGTGGACCACGTCCGGCGACGTCGGCCGCCCGTCGGTGAAGGTGAACCCGCGCGGCGCCCAGTACCCGGACAGTGCCCGCTCCAGCAGCACCGCGTACCGCGCGTTGTGCACGATGCCCATCGCGTCCAGGTCGTCGAAGTGGACGGTCACCGGCTCAACGTGTCCATAGTGGACGGTCGCGGTGCTCATCGGGCGGCCTCCGGGTCGGGTAGCAGGGTCGGGTTCGGGCAGGCGGCGCGCAGCCGGTCGAGGACCGCCCGCCGCGCGTACCGGTAGGCGGCGGCCGGGTCGCTGAGCCGGGCCTGATAGACGGCCGCGGTACCGGCGGCATTGACCTCGAAGGCGATCTGGCCGGACGGGATGCCGACCAGCTCGCCAGCGGCCACCGCCTCGGTGGCCAGCCGCTCGATCAGACCGAGCCACTCGTGCAGCGCCTCGACAAGCCGGACGCGCACCGGGCCGGAGCGGGTGGCGAACTCGATGTCGGCGGCGGCGAAGAAGCAGCCGCCGGGCAGGGCGCCCGATTCGTAGAAGGCCAGCCGCGCGTCGTGCAGGCCCCACAGCCGGCGTACGCCGCGCGGCCGGTGCAGGGCCGGCAGGACGATGCGTCCGACCCACTGCTCCCGCGCCCGCTTCACCGCGGCGAGCTGCAGCTCCTCCTTGGAGCGCCAGTGCGCGAACAGCCCTGACTTGCTGACCCCGAGCCGGTCGGCCAGCTCGCCGAGGGACAGGCCGTCGAGGCCGGACTCGGTGGCCAGGGCGACGGCGGCGTCCAGCACGGCGGTGCGCGTGCGCGCGCCCCGGGCCAGCCGACCGTCCACTCTCACGCGGTCAGGCTAGCAGAAAGAAGACCGACCGGTCGGTTACTTTGTCTTGGTGATGCTCGTCGCATTCACCGAGCCGTCGCTGGCTGTCTGGCCCTGGATGGTGACGGTCGCGCCGGGGGTCAGGTCCTTCAGCGAGCCGGCCTGGTTGAGGTTGACGGTCGTGGAGGGCGTGGTCTTGATGATCACTGTCTGGCCGTCGGCGGTCGTCAGGTACACCGTGGTGCCGTCGACCAGCTTGACCGTGCCGGTGGTACCGCCGCGGCCGCCGCCCGCGGTACCGGTCCCGCCGGTACCCCCGCGGCCCGTACCGCCGAAGTTCCCGCCGGCGAACGGGTTGGCGCTCGCGTTCGCGAACGGGTTGCGCGCACCGGCGCCCGCTGCCGGGGTGCCCCAGTGCTTCTGCACCTGGGCGCCGCCGACAAACCCGGCGACGAGCAGCACCAGCCCGGCCAGCGCCACCGTCGTGCGGTTGGCCCAGCGGCGCGGGGCGACCGCGTCCAGCCGCTCGGCCAGGTCGTCGGCGAACGGATCCTCGCTGAGGTCCACCTCGTGCGCCCCGGCCAGCGCGGGATCCGCCTGCCCGGGGTCGACGATCGTGGGCTGCGCGTACGCCGGGTCGGCGAGCGTCGGGTCGAGGAGCGCCGGCGCGCCGGCCGGGTCGTAGCTGGCCGGCTCGACCAGCCCGAAGTCCGCCGTGTCGTCGGCGTGGCGTGCGTACGGGTTCATCGCGTCCCTATTCATAGCGAAGCGCCTCGATGGGTCGTAGGGCGGCGGCTCGGCTGGCGGGGTAGCTGCCGAAGAAGAGTCCGATGATGACGGATACGCCGACTGCCAGGGCGATGGATGCGGGTACCACCACGGGTTTGACGCCGACGATGGTGAATTGGCTGCCGATGAGTGCGGCGATGACGCCTAGGAGGCCGCCGATGACGCTCAGGACGGTGGCTTCGACGAGGAATTGGGCGAGGACGGTGCGGCGGGGTGCGCCGAGGGCTTTGCGGATACCGATCTCGCGGGTTCGTTCGGTGACGGTGACCATCATGATGTTGGTGATGCCGATGCCGCCGACGAGGAGGGAGATGCCGGCCACGGTGCCGAGCAGGACGGTGAACGTCTTGGCGGTATCGGCCTGGGTGGACAGAAGTTGGGCGGCGTTGAGGACCCGGAAGGGTTCGTTGGCGGTGTTGGTGACGTGCAGCTTGGTGTTGAGGATCGCGGTGACTTCGTTCTGGGCCTGGTCGACGTCGTTCGAGCTGGTGGCTTGGACGATCAGTTGTTGCAGGGGGCCGTATCCGGTCAGGGATTGTTGGACCGCGGTCAGGGGGGCGATGGCGACGTCGTTGGGGTCGGTGAAGCCCGTGCCGTCCTTGTTGCCCAGTACGCCGATGACGGTGAACAGGGTGCCGTTGACGGTGATCTGTTGGTCGATCGGGTCCACGTCGCCGAACAGGTCGTCGGCGGTGGTGGAGCCGATGAGCACCACTTTGCGGCCGTCGCTGTCGTCCTGCTGGCTGAACGCGGTGCCCTTGGCCAGCGTGTAGTTCTCGGCGCGCAGGTAGGAGGGGTAGGTGCCGATGAACTGGCCGATGGTGTGGCTGGTGCCCTGGTAGGCGGTGTCCTGGGAGGAGGTGACGACCGGGGACACGGTGGTGACGTGCGGGGCGGCTTGCTTGTCTTGCAGGGCGGGTACCAGGGTGGTGGTCAGGGCGAAGTTCTGGGTGGTGGTGGCGGCGGTGCGGCCGCCGCTGGTGATGGTCAGGGTGCTGGAGCCGAGCCGGGCGATGCGGTCCTGGACCTGTTTGGCTGACCCGTTGCCGACGGCGACGAGCAGGATGACCGCGGCCACGCCGATGAGCATGCCCAGGACGGTCAGTCCGGAGCGCAGCTTGTTCGCGGCCACCCCGCGGACGGCGAACCGGACGGTTTCGAACAGGTTCATGGGTTCACCGGGGGCTTTCCACGAGGTGGCGGGGCGTGGGGAGGGCGCCTTGCCGGACGTCCTGCACGATGCGCCCGTCGACGAGGCGGATCAGGCGCCGGGCGTGTTCGGCCACGTCGGGTTCGTGGGTGATCAACACGATGGTGCGGCCGGAGCGGTTGAGCCGGTCCAGTACCGCCAGGACGTCGGCGGTGGACTGGGTGTCCAGGTTGCCGGTGGGTTCATCGGCCAGTACGAGGGCGGGTGCGGTGACCAGTGCCCGGGCGACCGCGACCCGTTGCTGCTGGCCGCCGGACAGCTTGTTGGGTTCGTGGTGGGCGCGGTCGGCCAGCCCGACCAGCGCCAGCGCGGCGCGGGCCCGGCGGCGGCGTTCGGCGGCTTTGAGCCCGGCGTAGGCCAGGGGTAGTTCCACGTTGGCCAGCGCCGTGGTGCGGGGGATCAGGTTGAACGACTGGAACACGAACCCGATGCGCCGGTTGCGGACCAGGGCCAGTTGCCGGTCGGTCAACCGGCTCACGTCGACGCCATCCAGCAGGTACCGGCCCGAGGACGGGATGTCCAGGCAGCCCAGGATGTTCATCAACGTGGACTTACCCGACCCGGACGCGCCCATCACCGCGACGTAATCGCCCCGCTCCACGGAGAGCGACACACCCCGCAGCGCGTGAACCGCGGTCTCCCCAACCCCGTACGTCTTGACCACGTCCCGCACATCCAACACCGGATGCGTGGCCACCGCCTCGGCACTCATCCGCCACCCCCGGTACGGCCGGTTCCGCCGCCGGTGCGGCCGGTGCCACCGGCGCCACCGGCGCCGCCCGCCCCGCCGAAGCCGCCGAGGCCACCGGGGCCGCCCACCCCGCCGAAGCCGCCGAGGCCACCGGGGCCGACGAACCGGCCGGTACCCGCACCGGTACCCGTGCCGGTCGAGATCTGCACCTGGACGACGTCGCCCTCGTTGAGGCCCGAGGTGACCTCGTCGTACGAGTCGCCCTGCACGCCGACCTGGATCGCCACGACGCTCGTCGTACCGTTGGCGACCACGGTCACCGTGTGCCGCCCACCGGCGCTGCGTACCGCCGCCACCGGCACCCGCAGCACGTTGTCCGCCTCTGCCACGGTCACCGACACGGTGGTGGACTGCCCGATCCGTACCCCGTCCGGCGGCGTGTCGATGCTGACGACCACCGAGTACGAGTTGACGCCGCCCGAGACGGTCGCGGTCGGCGAGATGCTGACCACCTTCCCGGTGGCGCTCGCGCCGGACAGGGCGCTCCACGTGATGTTCGCCGCCTGACCCGCCTTCAACTTCGTCGCGTCCGACTCGGCGAAGCTCCCGGACACCTGCAGCTTGGTCAGGTCCGCGACCTGGATGAAGCCGCTGGAGGAGGAGCTGGACGAGGAGCTGGTCGACGAGTTGTTGCTGCCGGTACCGCCCGTACCGCCGTTGCCGCTGGAGCCGGTGCTGCCGGTACCCGACGAGCCGGCGCCGGAGGCGTTGCCCACCGAGCCGTTGACCGCGATGACGGTACCGGCGATCGGCGCGGTCAGCACCGTACCGTTGACCGCCCGCTGGTCCGCGTCAACCGTCGCCTGCGCCGAGGCGACCTGCGCGTTGGCGGCGGAGATGGTGGCCGCGTCGGAGGTGGTTGAGGACTGCGCGCGGGCCAGGGCATCCTTGGCGGCCTGCAGGTTGGCCTGCGCCGTGTTCAGCGTCTCCTGCGCCGCCGACGGGTCCACCTTCGCCAGCACCTGACCCGCGGTCACCTGGTCGCCGACCTTCACGTCGATCTCGGTGACCGTACCGGAGGTGATGAAGTTGGCCCCCGCCGTACTGGCGCTCTGCACGGTGCCGGAGGCGGATACCGTGGAGGTGACGTTGCCCAGGCGCACCGGCACCTGAATGCTCGTACCCGTACTGGACGCGGAGCTGGCCGGCTGGGCATGCACCGTCAGGAAGGCCCAGCCGGCCCCGGCCAGGGCGAGCACGCCGAGCGTCGTGTTCACCCACAGGGTCGGTCGTCGCCACACACGCATGACGGACATCTTGGAGCGGGGCTCTCCAAGCAAACCTCAGGTTTCCTCGGAACTGCCTCGGAATCCGGCCGGCTCGGCGGCCTCAGCCCGGCGACGTGTCGTCGGGCGCCAAGTCGTCCGGCGCCGACGGCTCCGCGGGCAACAGGACCCGGAAGCGGGCGCCCCGACCGGGTGACGTCCACAGCTCGACGCGGCCGCCGTGCGCCTGCACGATCGCGGCCACGATGGACAGCCCCAGGCCGGCCCCGCCGTGGCTGCGTGCCCGGCTCGGATCCGCGCGATACAGCCGCTCGAAGGCGCGCCCGGCGGCCTCGGCGGGCATGCCCGGCCCGGTGTCCACCACCTCGATCGCGGCGACCGGTTCGTCGGGCGGCAGCGGCTTGCCGACCGACGCCACCGGCGGGCCGACCGGCGCGGCCGGGCCGACCGCGCCGGTCGAGGGCCGGCCGACCCGGACCTCGACCATGGCGTCGTCGGGCGTGTGCTGCAGGGCGTTGGCCACCAGGTTCGTCACCACCTGGCGCAGCCGCGGCTCGTCGGCGAGCACGGTCACCGGCTCGAAGGTGTCGTACGAGTCGTCCAGCGCGCCGAGCCCGACGAACCGGGTCGGTACCCGCACGTGTGCGTCGCGTACCGCGTCGGCGGCGACTTCGAGCAGGTCGACGGGGTGGCGGTCGAGGGGGCGTTCCTCGTCCATGCGGGCCAGCAGCATGAGGTCGCTGACCAGTACCGCCATCCGGGCCGCCTCGGCTTCGATGCGGCCCATGGCCTCGTCCAGGGCCGGTCCGGGTTGGGCGCCGCCGCGGCGGTAGAGCTCGGCGAAGCCCTGGATGGAGGTCAGTGGGGTGCGCAGTTCGTGGGAGGCGTCGGCGAGGAACTGGCGTAGTCGTTGTTCGGAGGCGGTGCGGGCGGCGAGGGCTGATTCGATCTGGCCGAGCATGGCGTTGAGGGCGATGCCGAGCCGGCCGGCCTCGGTGTGCGGGTCGGTGCTCTCCACCCGGCGCGAGAGGTCACCCCCCGCGATCATCGTCGCGGTGTGCTCCATCCGGGTCAGCGGTCGCAGCCCGAGCCGCACTACGGTCGCCGCGGCCAGCGCTATCAGCACGATCACCAGCGTGCTGACGCTGAGGTCGATGATCAGCAGTTGGCTCTGGGTACCGCCGATCTCGGTCAGCGACACCGCGCTCACCGCGTACCGGGGCGCATTGGCCGACAGCTGCGGCAGCGTGGTGACCAGTACCCGCCAGCCGTTGACCGTGTACGGGCGGGTGTCGGCGTGCGCCTTGAGCGACGCGAAGCCGCCCAGTTTGGGGT
The DNA here is from genome assembly GCA_964645345.1 of uncultured Micromonosporaceae bacterium. Lineage (GTDB taxonomy): Bacteria > Actinomycetota > Actinomycetes > Mycobacteriales > Micromonosporaceae > Rugosimonospora. Next base: position 9,845 of record CAZYCD010000089.1, on the reverse strand, counting down.
CGTCCTGCGCGGGCTGCGTGAACGGCGTCCCGTCGGCGTAGTAGGCGAGGAACCGGGTCTCCGGGCCGAACGGCCCACGCCTTGCCGGAGGCGTGCCGGCGCGGGCGATCTGGGCGCGGATCCCGCCGCGGGCCTCGTTGCGCAGCTGGTCGTCGATCCGTTGGATGAGCTGGTCGCGCAGCATCACGACGCCGGCCACGTCGGTGACGACGATGCCGATGGCGGCCAGGGTGGCGATGGCGAGCACCATGCGGGTACGCAGCGTCCACTCCCGCCAGGCTCGCGGGCGGTCCGACGGACGCCGGCTGGTGGCGGCTGCGCGGGCGCCGCCGGCCGACCGGTCGGGAGGCCGCCGGAGAATGGAGCGCGCCGCCTGCAGGCGCAGCCTCATCGGTCTCCGGTCTGGGGCAGCCGCAGCGCGTACCCGACCCCGCGTACCGTGTGGATCAGCGTGGGACCGAGCCGGTCCAGCTTGCGGCGCAGGTAGTAGATGTAGGACTCGACGATCCGGCCGTCCCCGCCGAAGTCGTAGCTCCACACCCGGTCCAGGATCTGCGCCTTGCTGACCACCCGGCCGGCGTTGGTCAGCAGGTACCGCAGCAGGTTGAACTCGGTCGGCGACAGCTCGACCGGCTGCCCGGCCCGGCGCACCTCGTGCGCCTCCTCGTCCAACTCCAGGTCGGCGTAGCGCAGCACCGAGTCACCACCGCCGGCCTCGCCGATGTTGGCCCGGCGCAGCATCGCCCGGACGCGCAGGACGATCTCCTCCAGGCTGAACGGCTTGGGCACCCAGTCGTCGCCCAGCGCGGTCAGCCCGGATACCCGGTGCAGCGCCGGATCCCGCGCGGTGAGGAACAGTACCGGCAGCGGCCGGCCGTCCGCGCGCAGCTTCCGGGCCACCTCGATACCGTCGAAGTCCGGCAGTTGCACGTCGAGCACCGCCAGGTCGGGCGGGTATTCGTCGGCCACGGTCAACGCTTCGGTTCCGTTGCCGGCGACCCGCACCTCGTACCCGACGAGACGCAGCGTGGCGGACAGCAGGGCGCGGAGGTTCGGCTCGTCGTCGACCACCAGCAGACGCGCGCCGCCCATCCGACTCACCGCCCGCCGGTGACGACCGACTCGCCCTCGGACAGGCCGGAGCGTATCTCGGTGTACTGGTCCCCGCGCAGCCCCGTCTGCACCGCCCGGGTCTGGTCCTGCCCGCCGGAGCGGACGGTCACCGTGGCGCTCCCGTCGGGCCCCGGGCTGACCGCGGAGGACGACACGTACAGCACGTTGCTGACCGACTGGGTGGTGATCACGACGTTGGCGCTCTGCCCGTACAGCAGGTTGGCCGGTACCTGGTCGAAGGCGATCATCACCGGGTACCGGACGAGCCGGCCGGAGACGGTACCGGCCGGGGAAACCTGCGAGACCTTGCCGGTCAGCGGGGTACCGGGGGTGTCCGGCAGCGTGATGGTCGCCGGCTGGCCGACCGCGAGGTGGGCCACGTCGGTCTCGGTGAACAGGGCGGTGACCTCGGTGTCGCTGACCCCGCCGAGGACGATGAAGCCCGTGCCGCCCGGGTTCTCCGCGCTGCCGACGGCACCGGCGACGGACAGCACCCGCCCCGCGACCGGCGCGGTGATCACGGTACCGGCGACCCGCCGTTGGGCCTGGGCCAGCGCGAGCTGGGCGTTGTTGACCTGCTGTTGGGCGGAGAACAGGGCGTCCCCGCCGGAGCCGCGCCCACCGCCACCGGTACCGCCGCCACCGGCCCCGCCCGTGCCGGCGGTACGGCAGGCGCCCGCGCCGGTACCCGGCCCGGTGCTGCTGGTGCGGCTCGCCGTCGGGCGCGGCGTCGGGGAGTGGCTGGGCGACGGGCTGGGCGGCGGGCTCGGCGACGGCGAGGCGCTCGGCGAGGGCGACTGCGAGTAGTTGCCGGCCAGGTAGTACCCGGCCGTCCCGGCGGTGTAGGCGGCCGGTGCGGCGCAGCCCGTCGCGCTCGGCGTGGGCGAGGCGGCCAGTTGGGCGGCGGCCAGCGCGTTCTGCGCCGAGGCCAGGGTGTCCTGTGCCGAGGCGAGCTGGCTCTGCGCGTCCGAGTCGTCGATCTTCGCGAGTACCTGGCCGGCGGTGACCGGGTCGCCGGCCTTCACGTCCAGCTCGGTCACGGTACCGGCGACACTGAAGCTGAGCCCCCGTGTCGCCGACGCCTGCACGGTACCGGCGGCGGACGCGGTCACCACGACCGTGCCGCGGCGTACCGGCGCCACGGTGCTGGCCACCGTCTTCGGCGTCGCGCCGGTACCGCCGGTCAGCAGCAGCGCGCTGACTCCGGCGAGTACCACGACGGCGACGCCGACCCCGAGCCACCACGCCAGCCGGGCGCGGAACAGCCGCGGAAGGGTGAGCGGGGCGCCACGGACTGCGAGCCTCATGGTCCGGCAGTCTTGCGGTACCGGCTCCCGATTCGCTCAGCACCGGCTAGGAGCAACCTCAAAGCCCGTCATGACACCCGGTTACCGCCGTGATTCCGAGGAGTTTCCGAGCTTCGTGTGACGGCGCATCGAGCCGGTACCGGTTGCATGAATCAGCCGCGCATGCGCTGCGGTGCGGGCGTGACCTGCGATGGGAGGCTTCCGGTGAGGTACCGGACGCGGATGGCCGGGCTGGTGTTGGGCCTGGCGACGACCGGCGCGTTGATCGCCGCCGGGTTGGCCGGCTGTGGCGGCAGCGGTGCCAAGGCCAACGGCGCCGCCCCGGCCGCCGTGCCCAGCGGCCAGCAGGCGTTGCAGGCATACGTCACATGCCTGCGCCAGCACGGGGTGAACATCGAGCTCCCGTCCGGCCGACCCACGGCCTTCCCGTCGCGCTTCGGCGGCTCGGGCCGGCCGACAGCGCGCCCGTCCGGCGACCGCTCGCGCGGGCCGGGTGGCAACGGCGGTGGGTTCGGCGGCATCTTCGGCAACAACGGCCAGCCGCCGGCCGGCGTCGACCAGGCCACCTGGGACGCCGCGCGGCAGGCGTGCGCCTCCGTCCGGCCCAGCTTCGGTGGCGGCGCGGGGCGGGACAACGGCGCGACCGCCGCCTACCTCAACTGCCTGCGCGACCACGGCCTGATCCCCTCGGGCGGCCCGAACCGGCTGAACACCGCCGACCCGGCCGCGGCCGCGGCGATGCAGGCGTGCGCACCGCTGCGCCCCAGCTTCGGGCCGGCGCCCTCACCGACCGGCTGACCGGATCGCGACTCCGCCGGACCCGCGCTCCACACCCACCCCCGAGTGCGCGGCCCGGCGGTCTTCGGCGCGCCCGCCGGCAACGCCGCCGGGCGCCGCCGGTACGCGAACCGTGATGCAGAGCCCGCCGCCGGGCCGGGACTGCGCGGCGACGTCGCCGCCGTGCGCGCGGGCCACGGCACGCACGATCGAGAGGCCGAGGCCGAACCCGCGCTCGGTACCGGCCCCGTCCGGCGCCGCCCGGCCGCCGAGCCGGCGGAACGGCTCGAAGATGGTCTCGAGCTCGTACCCGGCGACCGCCGGCCCGGTGTTGGTCACCGTCAGCGCCGCCCAGCCCTCGACCTGTCCCGTGTGGACGGACAGCCAGCCGCCCGGCTCGTTGTACCGGATGGCGTTGTCCACCAGGTTCTGGGTCAGCCGTTCGAGCAGGATCGGGTCGCCCTGCGTGGTCGCCGGCTCCAGCCGCCGGTGCACCGTCAGTCCGGTGGCGGCGGTCTGGTCCAGTACATGGCCCGCGACATCGGCCATGTCCACTGTGGACCGTTCGGCCACCCGCTGCTCGCTCTCGGCCAGCGTCAGAAGGCCGTCGATCAGCCGCTCGTGCCGGGTGTTCACGGCCAGCAGCGTCTCGCCCAGGCGCCGCGCGTCCTCGCTCGCTCCGGGCCGGGTGACCGCCACCTCGACCAGGGCGCGGTTGATGGCCAGCGGGGTACGCAGCTCGTGCGAGGCGTTGGCGACGAACCTGCGCTGTCCGTCGAAGGAGCGGTCCAGCCGCTCCAGCATGTCGTCGAACGTGTCGGCCAGCTCCCTGATCTCGTCCCGGGGGCCGCCCAGCGCGATGCGTTCGTGCAGCCCGCTCTGCGCGCTGGCCGCGGCGGCCACCCGGCGCGCGGTCGCGGTGATGCCGTGTACCGGCCGCAGTGCCCGCTCCGCCATGAGCCACCCGAAGCCGCTGCCCACCACGCCTATCACGAGCAGCGCCACGCCGCCCTCGACGACCAGCGTGTTCAGCGTGTCGTCGCGTACCTTCGCCTGCTCCGCGGCGACCTGGCCGGCCAGGTCCCCGATGGCCACCTGCCTGCCGTTGAACGTGATCGTCTCAGCGGCCTTGCCGGGGAGCGGCTCCAACTCACTGGGGGAGCCGATCGCCACGCCGGAGGTCGGCCCGAGGTGGTTGTCCAGGTTCTGCTTCACCAGCAGGTACATGACGGTCAGCAGGACCGCCCCGGCGAGGAAGAACAGCCCGCCGTACAGAACGGTCAGCCGGACCCGGATCGTCGCCCGCCTCATGGCAGCTGGTACCCCACTCCCGGTACGGTCGCCACCACCGGCGGATCGCCGAGCTTGCGGCGCAGCTTCATCACGGTCACCCGTACCACGTTGGTGAACGGGTCGATGTGTTCGTCCCAGGCCCGCTCCAGCAGGTCCTCCGCGGACACCACCGCGCCGTCGGCGCGCATCAGCTCGGCCAGCACGGCGAACTCCTTGCGGCTGAGCGGGATGTAGTGGCCGTCGCGGTACGCCTCGTGCCGGGCCGGGTCCAGCCGGATGCCGGCCCGGGACAGCACCGGCGGGTCGGCCGGCCTGGTGCGCCGGCCCAGCGCGTGCACCCGGGCGGACAGCTCGACGAAGGCGAACGGCTTGCACAGGTAGTCGTCGGCGCCAAGGCCCAGGCCGGCCACCCGGTCGCGGACCGCGGCCGCCGCGGTCAGCATCAGGATCCGGGTGGGCGCCGCGGAGGCGATGACGGTACGGCACACCTCGTCGCCCGGTACCCCCGGCAGGTCCCGGTCCAGTACCAGCACGTCGTACTGGTTGGTCCACAGCCGCTCCAGCGCGGACGGCCCGTCGTAGGCGACGTCCACGGCCAGTGCCTCCCGCCGTAGCCACTCCGCGACCGCGTCCGCCATGAGCGGCTCGTCCTCCACCACCAGTACCCGCATGCCGTCCATGCTCCCTCGCCCTCGGATAACGCCGACGTAAACGCCCACGCTTACGCCCGGGTGACCGGTATGCCCGTGTACTGGCCGGGACTCGTCGAAGGAGGACATCATGCGAACACGTACCGTGGCGGCGGCCGCCGCCCTCGGTACCACGATGCTGGCCCTGGCCGGCGCGGCGGCCTGTGGCCGCGCGGCGGCCGACTCGGGGATCGCCACGGCCGGCGGCAAGAACTCGGCCAGCGCCCACCCGAGCGCCAGCGTGGACCCGCAGGAGCAGGCGCGCCAGTTCGCCCAGTGCATGCGGGACCACGGCGTGGACGTGCCCGACCCCGACACCGCCGGCGGCCCCGGCGGGCCGGTCAAGATCACTGCCTCCGGACCGCCCGAAGGGATGGACGCGGCCATGCAGGCCTGCAAGGACAAGCTGCCCAACGGCGGAACCCCGCCGAGCCTCGACCCGCAGCAGCAGGAGCAGCTCCGGGCGTACGCGCAGTGCATGCGCGACCACGGCGTGGACATGCCCGACCCCGATCCAAACGGCCGCCTGACGATCACCGGGAGCGGCGGTACCGGCCCGAAGATGGGCCCGGACGACCCGACCTTCAAGGCGGCCGACCAGGCATGCCAGGACAAGCTGCCCGGCAAGAACGGCGGCACCAGCACGCAGAACGGCGGCGGCAACGCCGGACCCGGCTTCAGCGTCGGAGGTGGCCAGTGAAGCGGGGGCTGATCGGCGCCGGCGCCGGGATCCTGCTCGTGGCGGCCGGTACCGCGGCGGCCGTCGGCTTCGGCGGCCGGGACGCCGCGCCGGCCGCGACCAGTGACCTGCCACCGGCCACGGTCACGGTGACCCGCGCGACGCTGACCCAGACCGAACAGGTCAGCGGCACGCTCGGGTACGGGTCGACCGCGACGGTCAGCGGCCGGGGCGCCGGGACCGTGACCTGGCTGCCCGCCGCCGGTACCACGGTCTCCCGCGGCCAGCCCGTGTACCGGGCCGACGACAAGCCGGTACCGCTGATCTACGGCACCCTCCCGCTGTACCGGCAGCTCGCCAGCGGCGTGTCCGGCCCGGACGTTGCCGAGCTGGAGCAGAACCTGTCCGCCCTCGGTTACACCGGGTTCACCGTGGACGACACGTACACGGCGGCCACCGCGACCGCGGTCCGCAAGTGGCAGAAGGCGCTCGGGCTGACCGAGACCGGTACCGTCGACCCGGCCCAGGTGGTCCTGGCGCCCGGCGCGATCCGGGTCACCGCGCTGCACGTCGCGCCCGGCGCGCAGGCCGGCGGGCCACTGCTGGACTACACCGGCACCACGCGGACCGTCTCCGTCGACCTGGACGTGTCGAAGCAGGGCCTGGTCAGGCCGGGCGTGGCCGCGACCGTCACGCTGCCGTCCGGCGCGACCGTCGCCGGTACCGTCGGCACGGTCGGCACGGTGGCCACCGCCGGCGCCAACGGCGGTTCGGCGACCATGCCGGTCACGGTCACCATCACCGACCAGTCCAAGCTCGGCACCCTGGACGGCGCGCCGGTGGACGTGACCCTGGTCTCCGCGCAGGCCGCCAACGTCCTGTCGGTACCCGTCGCCGCGCTCGTCGCTCTTGCCGAGGGCGGGTACGGGGTGCAGGTCGTCGACGGCTCCTCGGCCCGGTACGTGGCGGTGAAGACCGGCATGTTTGCGAGCGGGCGGGTCGAGATCAGCGGGGACGGGATCACCGCCGGCACGGTCGTCGGGGTACCGAAGTGAACGACGTCGTAACGCTGACCGAGGTCGGCAAGGTGTACCCGGGCGGGGTCACCGCGCTGGCCGGGGTGAGCCTGACCATCGGGTACGGCGAGATGGTGGCCATCGTCGGCCCGTCCGGCTCGGGAAAGTCGACCATGCTGCATGTGATCGGCGCGCTCGACCGGCCCAGCTCCGGCTCGGTGCACATCGCCGGGTACCGGCTGGACCGGCTGTCCGACCGGCAGCTGTCCGCGCTGCGCGCCCGTACCGTCGGCTTCGTCTTCCAGCAGTTCCACCTGGCCGGCGGGGTACCGGCGCTGGACAACGTCGCCGACGGCCTGCTCTACGCCGGGGTGGGCGTGCGGGAGCGGCGGCGCCGGGCGTCGCTGGCGCTGGAGCGGGTGGGCCTGTCGCACCGGCTGAGCCACCGGCCGCACCAGCTCTCCGGCGGCGAGCGGCAGCGGGTCGCCATCGCCCGCGCGGTCGTCGGCGGGGCGCCGCTGATCCTGGCCGACGAGCCGACCGGCAACCTCGACTCCGCGTCCGGCGCCGAGGTGGTGCGGCTGCTGCACGAGCTGCACGCCACCGGTACCACCGTGGTCGTGATCACGCACGACCGGGAGATCGCGGCCGGGCTGCCCCGGCGGGTCGAGATGCGGGACGGGGGGATCGTGCCATGACCAGGACCTTGTCCCCGGCCCGGCTGTCACCCCGCGACGTGGCCCGGGTCGGCCTGGCCGGCCTGCGCACCCGGCCGCTGCGGGTGGTGCTCGCCGCGCTGGGCGTGGCGATCGGCATCGCCGCCATGGTCTCGGTGGTCGGCATCGCCACGTCCAGCCGGGCCGACCTCGACCGGCAACTGGCCAGGCTGGGCACCAACCTGCTGCGGGTCGCACCCGGCAAGACCCTGTTCGGCGACCAGTCGTCGCTGCCGGACGACGCGATCGGGATGATCGGCCGCATCGGCCCGGTGACCTCGGTGACGGCCACGGGGGTGGTCAGCGGGGCGCACGTGTACCGCAGCGACCGCATCCCCTCCGGCCAGACCGGCAGCATCGCGGTGCTCGCCGGCCGGACCGACCTGCTCGGTACCGTCGGCGCCAACGTGGCCAGCGGCTCCTGGCTCAACCCGGCGACCTCCCGGTACCCGGCGGTCGTGCTGGGCTCCCGGGCCGCCGCCCGGCTCGGCATCGGTTCGGCGTCCGGGGACATCCTGGTGTGGCTCGGCGGCCACTGGTTCAGCGTGGTCGGCGTGCTGGCCCCGGTACCCCTGGCACCCGAGCTGGACAGCTCGGCGCTGATCGGCTGGCAGGTGGCCGCCTCGCTGCTCGGCTTCGACGGCCACCCGACGACCGTCTACACCCGTACCCGGGACGACGCGGTGGGCGCGGTGCAGGCGGTACTCGCGGCGACCGCCAATCCGGAGCACCCGAACGAGGTACAGGTGTCCCGCCCGTCCGACGCGCTGGCCGCCCGGGCCGCCGCCAACTCCACGCTGTCCGCCCTGCTTCTCGGGCTGGGCGCGGTCGCTCTGCTGGTCGGCGGGGTGGGCGTGGCGAACACGATGGTCATCTCGGTACTCGAGCGGCGCGCCGAGATCGGGCTGCGCCGCTCCCTGGGCGCCACCCGGGGACAGATCCGGCTGCAGTTCCTGGTCGAGTCGCTGCTGCTCGCGGCGCTCGGCGGGGCGGCCGGCGCGGTGCTCGGGATCGGCGTGACCACCGGGTACGCGGCGGTACAGGGCTGGCCGTCGGTGGTACCGGCCTGGGCGACCGGCGGCGGCGTCCTCGCCACGGTGGTGATCGGAGTGATCGCCGGCCTATACCCGGCCTGGCGCGCCTCCCGGCTGTCCCCGACGGAGGCCCTGGCCACTCCGTGAGGCCGGGGCGCGGCCGCAGCGTGCGGCAGGTCGCGGGCGGCGCCGGCCGGTTACGACCGGTCGGCGTTGCCCGCGATCACCGACGCCAGTGCCACCTCGACCATCTGCGCGAAGGTCTGCTCGCGCTCCTGGGCCGTGGTGTGCGCCCCGGTCTTGATGTGGTCGCTGACCGTCAGCAGGGTCAGCGCCCGGGCGCGGAACCGCGCGGCCAGCGTGTAGAGCGCGGCCGACTCCATCTCGACGGCCAGCACGCCGTACGCGGCGAGCTTGTCAAACAGGTCCGGCCGGTCGGTGTAGAAGGCGTCCGCCGCGAAGACCTGACCCACGTGCACCGGTACCCCCAGCGCCGTCGCCGCGTCGACGGCGGTGCGGAGCAGCTCGAAGCTGGCCACCGGGGCGTAGTCGACCAGTCCGTCGAAGCGCACCCGGTTCATCGCCGAGTCGGTGGACGAGGCGCTGGCCACCACGACGTCGCGCAGTTGCAGCTCCTCGGTCAGCGCGCCGCAGCTGCCGACCCGGATGAGGCTCGTGGCGCCGTACTCGGCGAGCAGTTCGTGGTAGTAGATCGAGGCCGACGGCATGCCCATCCCGGACCCCTGAACGGAGACCGGTACCCCTTCATAGGTGCCGGTGAAGCCGAGCATGCCGCGGACGTTCGAGTAGCACTTGGCGTCGTCCAGATAGGTCTCCGCGATCCACTTGGCCCGCAGCGGGTCGCCGGGGAGCAGGACGCGGGGGGCGATCTCGCCGGGCTTGGCGCCGATGTGGGTGCTCATGGGAAAGATCCTGCCAGGCACCGGCCGGTACCGAGTAGGACACCGCCCGGACCCGTCCGGTACCCTTCTCCGCGGTGGCGTGTCCGAGTGGCCTAAGGAGCACGCCTCGAAAGCGTGTGAGGGTTTACGCCCTCCCGGGGTTCGAATCCCCGCGCCACCGCATCCGCAGCGAAACGGCCCCGGCGCCCGAAATCGGGTACCGGGGCCGTTCGCTGTCCTACCTACTTGAACGTGATGCTGAACTGGCCGCTGTCGTTTGTGTAGTTCGGGACGCCGCTCGGGGGCCCGTCATGGTCGA
>CAZYCD010000088.1:0-18179 GCA_964645345.1 uncultured Micromonosporaceae bacterium | reverse complement strand
CGACTTCGGCGCGCACTCGCCGCGCTGGCTGTCCCGCTTCGGCGACGCAACCCGGCTGGCCGAGCGGTACCGGGTCGGCCGGGTACTGCTGGCCGGCGACGCGGCGCACGTTCACCCGCCGACCGGCGGGCAGGGCCTCAACCTCGGCATCCAGGACGCGTTCAACCTCGGCTGGAAACTGGCCGCAGAGCTCCGCGGCTGGGCACCGGACGGGCTGCTGGACAGCTACCAGACCGAACGGCACCCGGTCGCCGCCAACGTGCTGAACAACACCCGCGCGCAGATGGAGCTGCTGTCAACCGAGCCGGGTGCGCAGGCGGTGCGCCGGCTGCTGTCGGAGTTGATGGACTTCGACGAAGTGAACCGGTACCTGATCGAGAAGATCACCGCGATCTCGGTCCGGTACGACGTGGGCGAGGGGCATGACCTGCTCGGCCGCCGGTTGCGGGATGTCGGGCTGAAACGCGGTCGGCTCTACGGGCTCATGCACGGGGGCCGCGGACTGCTGCTCGACCAGACCGGCGGGCTTTCGGTCGCGGGGTGGGCGGACCGGGTCGACCACGTTGTCGACGTCAGCGAGGAACTGGACGTACCCGCCGTACTGCTGCGGCCGGACGGCCACGTGGCCTGGGTCGGAGACGATCAGCGGGAGCTGCTCAACCAGCTGCCCCGGTGGTTCGGCGCAGCCGGCGCAGCTGCTCCAGGTGCATAGCCGTGTGCCGGGTCGCGTTGACCTCCAGCATGCGGGCCCACGGTACCGGCCCGTCGACCGGTACGTCCTCGCCGTCCTGGATCCGGCTCGGTACCGGTGTTTCGCCGCGGGTACCGAGCCGGCCGCCCAGGTCGCGCAGGACGGTGACCGTCTCGGCGACCCGGTCGGCCAGGCCGCGCAGGCCGCCGTAGGACGCGATGTAGGCGTCCAACGCGACGGGGTCGGTCACCTCGCGGTTGTCGTAGCTGGTCGTCTCCCCGGCCAGTACCGCCTCGGTGACCGCGATCAGCTCCTCGTTGTTGCGGGCGACGTGCGCGACGATCTGCTCCGCGGTCCAGCCCCCGTCCGACGGCTGGTCGAAGCCGCCGGCCGTCGCCTCCTCCACGAAGTCGTCGTACGCGTCCATGGGCTGCACGCTAACTCACCGGGTCTCAGCCCAACAGCGTGAAGAACTTCCCGGCCAGCGGTACCGCCGCGTCGGTGCTCATCCCGCCGTCCTGGACGAATACGCAGAACGCGATATCGCCGCGGAAGCCCATGAACCAGGAGTGCGTGGGTGTCGGCTGGTTGTCGTGCTCGGCCGTGCCGGTTTTGCCGGAGATCGGCGCCCCGGGGACGTTCTTCACCTTCACCCCGGTGCCGTCGGTGACCACCTCACGCATCATGGCGTGCAGAGCGTCCACTGTGGACGGCTTGAGCGCGGGCTGGTCCGCGGCCGGCTTGGCGGGCGCTGGGTCGAGGATGAGGTGCGGCTGCTTCCACTGGCCGCGGGCCACGGCGGCGGCCATGCCGGCCATCGCCATCGGGGAGACCGTGGTCTTGCCCTGGCCGAACGCGGCGGCCGCCTGCTCGGCGCCGTCGCCGTTGGCGGAGACCGAGCCGGTGTAGACGTCGACCCCGAGGTCCCACGGGACGCCCACGCCGAGCTGCTTGGCGGTGTCGGCCAGGCCGGTGGGGCCGAGCTGCGGCGCCAGCGAGGCGAACGCGGTGTTGCAGGACTTGGCGAAGTTCAGGCTCAGCGGTGCGGTACCGATGCCCTCAGGCTCCGCGTTGTGGATCGTGTACCCGTCCACGGTCAGCGTATCCGGGCAGGCCACCGGCGTGTTGACGGTGACCTTGCCGGCCTCCAGCAGGTTGGTCGCGGTGACCGTCTTGAACATCGAGCCCGGCGGTACCTGCGCGGTCAGCCCGAGGTCCAGCCCGGTCGCGTCCGGCCCGTTGGCGACCGCCACCACCGCGCCGTCGCTGATCCGGATGGCCACGATCGAGGCCGGCTGAACCACCCCAACCAGGGCGTTGTCGGCCGCGTTCTGGACGGTCGGGTCGAGGGTGGTCTTCACCGATGTGCCGTCGACCGGGTCCTTGTGGAACAGGACCTTGTCGCTGCCCGAGGTGGCGTCGTTGGTCTTCGGCCCGGGGATCACGACGGACACGCCGGGGCTGCCCCGCAGTTGGTCGTCGTAGGCCTCCTCGACGCCGCCGAAGCCGACCTGGTCGCCGATCAGGTACTTGCCCGGCTTGGCGTCCATCCGCTCCTTGGTGACGTCGCCGACGGTACCGAGCAGGGCGTGCGCGAACGTCCGGGTGAGCGCGAGCTTCGCGGTCGAGCGGTTGAACTTGGTACCGGGCAGGTCATAGATCTTCGGCTTGACCTGCTGGTACGCCGCGTCCCGCAGGGTGACCACGTCGACGAACGCGTCCGGCTTGGCCGCCTTGACGCGGTTGACCAGGTCCGTCGGGTCGACGTCGGCGCCCACCGTCTTGAGTGCGGCGTTGACCTGCGCGACCAGGGCGGCCGGATCGCCCACCACCTCGCCGGGCTGGATGCCGACGTGGACGACCGGCTGGTCGGTCACGATCGGGCTGCCGTTGCCGCCGAGGATGTCCCCCCGGTGCGAGGCGGTCGTCCTCACCGCGAGCGTGGTGTTGTCGGTCAGGTCGGCCGCGATGACCGACGGCTCAAAGATCGGGTGCCACACCTTGTCCGAGAAGTGCAGCCGCAGGGTTGTCTGGTATGCCCAGGTCACCCCGTTCTCGATCGGCCACGATACGTCGATCGGTACCGTCGCGTCGTCCTTGTCCACCTTCGCCGTGCCGGCCTTCAGCGTGGGCTTCGTACTGGCCAGGTCGCCGGTGATCGTCTTGATCTCGGTGGCCACCGCGTCGCCCGTCAACGGACTGCCGGTGGCCGACACGAGGTGGACGGAGTCGGCGAACTTCTGGTCGTGCCAGCCGCTCAGGAAGCCGTTGACTGCCGACTCCGGTCCGGCACGGTGCGTGCAGGACACCAGGGTGGCCGTCAAGGCGACTGCTGCCAGTGCCGGTACAAATCGAGGGGTTTGGCCCATGTGGAGCACCTCCGGCAGGCCATTGTGTCCCATGGGTACCAATGGCCGCAGCCCGCACCCGGCGGGGTCACGCGGGCAACTGTCCGAAAGGTTACAAACGAGTGGCCGGGTATCCGACGGCGGTCCGCCGGATGGGGCGGCCGGTTCCGACGTCATAGGGTGGGGGTGAGATGGATCCCACAGCGTCGTGGGGTCGAGGGGAGCGGCTGCGATGGAGCGTGCGGTGACCGGCGTTGGTTCAGGCCCTGGGGCCAATGGACCGGGGCAGGCGGCGGGCGACGTGGCGGACGACCTCGACGACGATCTCGACGGCGACGCCGTCCTCGCGCCGGCACGCCCGTCCGTGGCCGCCCCGCCGGCCACCGAGGAGTCCGAGGACACCGAGCTGGACGAGCCGCTGCCGGACGCCGAGCGGCTGATCGCCGAGGCGGTCGCGCTGGCCGGTGACGACCTCGAGAGCGCGCGGCTGGTCCGCCGGTACTGGCGGTTCGCGCCGGACGAGGACCTCGTCGGGTTGACCGCCGGGCAGATGCTCGCCGACGCACGGGCGCACCGGGAGCTGGCGGCCCAGCGGGTACCGGGCGAGCTGAAGCTGCGCGTGCAGGACAACGCGGACGGCGACCTCACGATCGTCGAGATCGTCACGGACGACATGCCGTTCCTGGTGGACACCGTCACCGCCGCCCTGGTGACCCGGGGCCTGTCCGTGCACATGCTGGTACACCCGCTGGTGGTGGTACGGCGCGAGCCGCTCGGCAAGCTGTCCGAGGTCTGCTCCGACGTGGAGCCGGACGACGCCATCGCCGGCGACCTCGTGGAGAGCTGGATGCGGCTGGCCGTCGACCGGGTGCACGGCGACGCGGAGCGCGACGAGCTGCGGCGCGATATCCAGCGGGTGCTGACCGACGTCCGCGAGGCGGTCGAGGACTGGCCGCGGATGCGCTCGCAGGCGCTGGCCATCGCCGACGAGCTGGCCTCCAACTCCGCGTCGCTGCCGGTACCGGACCGGGACATCACCGACTCCATCGAGCTGCTGCGCTGGCTCGTCGACGAGCACTTCACCTTCCTCGGGTACCGCGAGTACCGGCTGGCCGACGAGGGTCGCGAACTTCAGGCGGTACTCGGCACCGGGCTGGGCATCCTGCGCCAGGACTCGGCCAGCCCCCGGGTGCTGACCACGATGACACCCGAGGCGCAGGCCAAGGTGATGGAGAAGCGGCTGCTGGTCATCACGAAGGCCAACTCCCGCTCCACCGTGCACCGCTCGGCCTACCTGGACTACATCGGCTTCAAGACGTTCGACGGCAACGGGAACGTGGTCGGCGAGCGGCGCTTCCTCGGCCTGTTCTCCTCCGCCGCGTTCCTCGGCTCGGTCCGCGAGCTGCCCGTGGTCAAGCGCAAGGTGGCCGCGGTACTCGAGCGCTCCGGCCTGTCGCCGCGCAGCCACTCGGGCAAGGATCTGCTGGCGATCCTGGAGGACTACCCGCGAGACGAGCTGTTCCAGATCCGCACCGACGACCTCTACGACGCGGTGATGGGCGTGCTGCGGCTCGCCGGCCGGCGGGCGCTGCGGCTGTTCCTGCGGCGCGACGGGTACGGGCGGTTCATCTCCTGCCTGGTCTTCATGCCGCGCGACCGGTTCACCACGGACAACCGGCTGGCCATCCAGCAGATCCTGCTGCGCGAGCTGCACGGCGTCGGGGTGGACTACACGACCCGGGTGGGAGAGTCGCCGCTGGCCCGCATCCACTTCGTGGTGCGCACCGACCCGGCCGCGCCGCCGACGGACATCGATCCGGAGGCGATCCAGGAGCAGATGGTCGAGGCGACCCGGGACTGGGACGACGACTTCCGGCTGATCCTGGAGCGCAAGCTCGGCGAGGAGTCCTCCCGGTACCTGTTCGACCGGTACGCGGACGCCCTCCCCGACGCGTACAAGGACGAACACACGCCGTACGAGGGGGTCAAGGACCTCGCCAAGCTGGAGCTGCTGGACGAGCCGGGGGAGCTGGCCACGCACATCTTCCGCCGCCGGCAGGTGGACGGCGACGTGCGGTTCAAGGTGTACCGGTACGGCGAGCCGATGATGCTGTCCACGGTGCTGCCGGTGCTGCACTCCCTGGGTGTGCGGGTCTCCGACGAGCGGCCGTACGAGATCGCCCGCCGGGACGGCGCGATCTACCTCTACAACTTCGGGCTCGTGCTGCCGGCCGAGGCGCGGGAGCTGCCGGACATCCGGCCGCATATGGAGAACGCGTTCTCCGCGACGTGGCGGGGCGAGGCGGAGATCGACGGCTTCAACGAGCTGGTGGTACGCGCCGGGCTCACCTGGCGGCAGGTGGTGATCCTGCGCGCCTACGCCAAGTACCTGCGCCAGGCCGGCTCGGTCTACGCGCAGGAGTCGATGGAGTACGCGCTGATCGCCAACCCGGGCATCGCCGCACTGCTGGTCGCGCTGTTCGAGACCCGGTTCTCCACGACCATGGAACTGTCCACGGAGGACAGACAGGTACAGGCCAAGGAGCTGGCCGAGGCGATCGGGCGGCAACTGGACGCGGTGGACAGCCTGGACCAGGACCGCATCCTCCGCTCGTACCTGAACCTGATCCAGGCGACCCTGCGCACGAGCTTCTTCCAGCGCGGCGCGGACGGCCGGCCCAAGTCCTACGTCGCCTTCAAGCTCGAGCCGCGCGCGATCCCGGAGCTGCCCGCGCCCCGGCCCCGGTACGAGATCTGGGTCTACTCGCCCCGGTTCGAGGGGGTGCACCTGCGCTTCGGCCCGGTGGCCCGCGGCGGCCTGCGCTGGTCCGACCGGCGCGACGACTTCCGTACCGAGATCCTTGGCCTGGTCAAGGCGCAGACGGTGAAGAATGCGGTGATCGTACCGGTGGGTGCCAAGGGCGGCTTCGTCCTCAAGAACGCCCCGCTGCCCAGCGAGCGGGACGCGTTCCAGGCCGAGGGCGTCGCCTGCTACAAGCTGTTCATCGGCGCCCTGCTGGACGTCACCGACAACCTGGTCGGCGGGGTCATCGTGCCGCCGCAGGAGGTGGTGCGCTACGACGGCGACGACCCGTACCTCGTGGTCGCGGCGGACAAGGGGACCGCGACATTCTCGGACATCGCCAACGAGATCTCGCTGTCGTACGGGTTCTGGCTCGGCGACGCCTTCGCCTCCGGCGGCTCCGCCGGGTACGACCACAAGAAGATGGGCATCACCGCCAAGGGCGCCTGGGAGTCGGTCAAGCGGCACTTCCGGGAGCTCGGTCGCGACACGCAGACCGAGGACTTCACCGTGGTCGGGATCGGCGACATGTCGGGCGACGTGTTCGGCAACGGGATGCTGCTGTCCCGGCACATCCGGCTGCTGGCCGCCTTCGACCACCGGCACATCTTCGTCGACCCGGACCCGGACCCCGAGGTGTCCTATGTGGAGCGCGAGCGGCTGTTCAACCTGCCGCGCTCCTCCTGGGCCGACTACGACGCCAAGCTGATCAGCGAGGGCGGCGGGGTGTGGCCGCGTACCGCCAAGTCCATTCCGGTCTCGCCGCAACTGCGTGAGGCGCTCGGCCTGGCCGGCGAGGCGACCACGCTGTCACCGGCCGAGCTGATGAAGGCGGTCCTGCTGGCCCCGGTCGACCTGCTGTGGAACGGCGGCATCGGCACCTACGTGAAGGCGGCCGGTGAGTCCAATGTGGACGTCGGCGACAAGGCCAACGACCCGATCCGGGTCAACGGCGGCCAGCTCCGCGTCCAGGTGGTCGGCGAGGGCGGCAACCTCGGGCTGACCCAGCGCGGCCGGGTGGAGTTCGCGAGCGCGGGTGGCCGGATCTCCGCCGACTTCATCGACAACTCGGCCGGTGTGGACACCTCGGACCACGAGGTGAACATCAAGATCCTGCTGACCGACGCGGCGCTGACCGGCGAGCAGCGCGACGCCCTGCTGGCCGAGACCGCCGACGAGGTCGCCGCGCTGGTGCTGCGGGACAACTACGACCAGGCAACGGCGCTGGGCAACGCCCGGGCGCAGGCGCACTCCCTGCTGCCGGTGCACCGACGGCTGATCACCGACCTGGAGCGCGACGGCCGGCTGGACCGGGCACTGGAGGCGATGCCGACCGACGAGGAGCTGGCCGTGCGGTTCGCCGCCGGTACCGGGCTGACGTCGCCGGAGTTCGCGGTACTCCTGTCGTACGTGAAGATCGCGCTGGAGGCGGAGATCAACTCCTCGCCGATACCGGACGAGGAGTGGACCCGCGATGTGCTCGTGGCGTACTTCCCGACCCCGCTGCGCGAGCGGTTCGAGTCGTTGATGGAGGGCCACGCGCTGCACCGCGAGATCGTCACCACCAAGCTGGTCAACGAGACCGTCAACCGGGGCGGGACCTCGTTCGTGTACCGGGCGGTGGAGGAGAGCGGCGCGACCCCCGCGGACGTGATCCGCGCCTTCGTCGTGGTACGCGACGTGTTCGGCCTGGCCGACGTGTGGCGCGCGGTGGAGGAGCTGGACACCAAGGTACCGACAGCCGCGCAGACCGCGGTGTACCTGGAGGTACGGCGGCTGCTGGACCGCGCGGTCCGCTGGCTGGTCACCAACCGCCGCGCCCCGCTGGACGTGGCCGAGGAGATCGGCCGGCTGCGCCCCGGCGTGGCCCTGCTGCTGCCCAAGCTCGGCGAGCTGCTGTGCGGGCGGGAGCGCGACGCGCTGCGGTCCAATGTGGACAGACTGGCCGAGATGGGCATCCCGGCACCGCTGGCCGAGTCGGCGACCGGGGTCCTGTACGGCTTCGGCCTGCTGGACGTCGTGTCCGTCGCCGACCGTACCGGCCGGGACGTCAATGAGGTGGCCGAGGTCTACTTCACGCTGTCCGAACGGTTCCGGGTGGACGACCTGCTGTCCAAGATCTCGCTGCTGCCCCGCGACGACCGCTGGCAGACCCTGGCCCGGATGGCGCTGCGCTACGACCTCTACGCGGCGCTGGCGGCGCTCACCTCGGAGGTGCTCACCTCGACCGACGGCGGGCAGCCGGTGGCCGATCGGATCGCCGCCTGGGAAAGGGCGAACGAGGCGGCGATCGCCCGCACCCGCGGCGCGATCGGCGAGTTCGACGGGAGCCAGGCGGAGCTTGCCGCGCTGTCGGTCCTGCTGCGCCAGATCCGGACCCTCGTGACGACCTGACCCGCCGCGCGCCGTTGCGCGACGAGCCAGGGGCTTGGCAAGCGCCGACCGAAGAGGCTCCGCAGGCGTCGCGGGCTTGGCTAGCTGGCCAGGCCGAGGGCTTCGGCGGCGGCCCAGCCGTTGGCGCGGCTGGCGCCGTAGGTGGTGACGAACGCCAGGACGCCGGACGGGCGCCAGGTGGACGGCCAGCCCATTTCGACAGTGACCACCGGGTTGGTGGCGGCCAGGGACTCGATCAGGGCCGTGGCGCCAGGAACCCGGTGCAGGTTGCGGCCCACGACCACGATCGGACGGGTACCGGCGGCCGCCCGCACCTCGTCCACCGGCGTATCGGCGGACACGTGCAGCTGCTCCGTACCGTTGATGTGCGGCCCGAGCCCCCACGGCACGTCCCCGACGGCCATGTTCACGTCGGCCTCGGCCATCTGCACCACCAGTGGCGACCGCAGGCCGGACAGCGTCCCCTCGACGCGGACCGCGCGCCGGGCGGCGCTGTACCCGATGCCGTCGCCGGCCCGCTCGTGCCGGCCGACCCGCGCCCCCGCTGTACCGGCCGGCCCGGCGCCCGCGGACAGTGTCCACGCGGACAGCGCGGCGACCCGCTCGGCCGCGTCCTCGACGCGGGCGACCGGCAGCCATCCCTCCCGGATCGCCGCCGCCACCTCGGCGATGCTCGCCTCGACCAGCTCCTGGTCGACCTCGCCGCCGATGCACAGCAGGTCGCCGCCGGCCAGCAGGGCGCGCGGTGCGGCCTTCGCGGTGCTGCCCGCGATGGCGGCCGCGGCCTTCATGTCCAGCGCGTCGCTGACCACCACACCGGTGAAGCCCAGCTCGCCGCGGAGCAGGTCGACGAGGGCCGACGGGCTGAACGTCGCCGGCAGGTCGCCGGTGAGCGCCGGTACCCGGATGTGCGCGGTCATCACGGCCTGGGTACCCGCCTTGATGGCGGCGGCGAACGGGGTGAGGTCGCGCTCGCGCAGCACCTCCAGCGAGACGTCCACGGTCGGCAGCTCGTGATGCGAGTCGGAGTCGGTCGAGCCGTGGCCCGGGAAATGCTTGGCGCAGGCGGCCACGCCGACCGACTGGAGACCGGCGATGGCGGCGGCCGCCTGAGCGGCGACCTTGGCCGGGTCGGAGCCGAAGGAGCGGGTACCGATCACCGGGTTGTGGTCGGAGGTGTTGACGTCGAGGCTCGGCGCGAGGTTGAGCGTGAAGCCCGTCGCGCGCAGGTCCAGGCCGATCGCCCGGTAGATCCGTTCGGTCAATCCGGGGTCGCCGACCGCGCCCAGCGCCGCATTGCCCGGGTATGGCGAGCCGGCGACGTGACCGAGCCGGGTGACGTCGCCGCCCTCCTCGTCCAGGGACAGCAGCAGGCCAGGGTTGGCGTCCCGCAGCGTCGAGGTGAGCGCGACGAGCTGCTCGTCATCGGCGATGTTGTAGTAGAAGATGACATATCCGCCAACGCCCTCGGTCACCAGGTCGAGAGCCCACCGCGGAGGGGTGAGGCCGGGAAATGCCGGCAGCAGCGTCGGTAGGATGAGCCGCCGCAACCCGGGATCGATCGCCACGCTAGTTCCCCTCCGGCCCGCCGGTTCACGGTTGGCCCGCCTTGACCTCGGAGACGCGGCAGCGGTGTCGGACTCCACAAGAGCCGACTTGACCGTACGCTACGTGTATTCCTTGGTCGATATCGCAATTAGGAAAGTTTCCTAAATGATAGAGGGTCCCCCGCAATGAGCTCAACCCGCCTCCCCGGAACACCTCGGCTGCTGCGGGCGATCAACGATAGGGCCGCGCTGGAGCTGCTGCTCGAGCGGGGACCGCTGACCCGGGCGCAGCTCGGCGAGCTGACCGGGCTGTCCAAGGTCACCGCCTCCCAGCTGGTCGAACGGCTCGAGGAGCGCGGCCTGGTCGCCCGGGTGGGCGAGCAGGCCGGCGGGCGGGGACCCAACGCCCAGCTCTACGCCGTGGTACCGGCCAGCGCGTTCGTGGTCGGGGTGGAGATCGGACCCGAGCACGCGACCGCCGCCTGCGCCGACATCACCGGCGCCGTGGTCGGCCGGGTCCAGCAGTCCACCCACGACACCGACGACCCGGTCGGTGTCGTACACAATGCGGTGATAGAGGCGGCACGCAGCGCCAAGGCACCGATCAGTCGGGTACGCAGGGTGGTGCTCGGCACGCCCGGCCTGGTCGACCCGTCAACCGGCGACCTGTCCTTCGCCTTCGACCTGCCCCGCTGGCAGCGCGGCCTGCTCGCCGCGCTGCGCGAGGACCTCAAGCGCCCGGTTGTTTTCGAAAACGACGTCAACCTGGCGGCGGTCGCCGAGGCGCACGCCGGGGCGGCGCGGGGCGTGGACGACTTCGTTCTGCTCTGGCTCGGCCGGGGCGTCGGCCTCGCGGTCATGCTGGGCGGCCGGCTGCACCGCGGGGTCAGCGGCGCGGCCGGCGAGATCGGGTACCTTCCGGTGGCCGGCGCGGCCGTCCCGCGGGACGTGGCCCGCCGGTCCAAGGGCGGCTTCAAGGAGCTGGCCGTGGGCGACGCGGTCCGGGCCGTCGCCCGGGAGCACGGGTTCCGGGCGTCGAACGCGGCCGACGCGGTACGCGCCGCGGTGGACGCCGGCAGTGCGGGCGCGCCGGTACTCGACGAGCTGGCCCGGCGGCTGGGGCTCGGCCTGGCCGCGGCCTGCGTGGTACTCGACCCGGCACTGGTCGTACTCGCCGGCGAGGTCGGGCAGGCCGGCGGGGTCGCGCTGGCCCAACGGGTACAGCACGAGGTCGCCGCGATCGCACCGGTGTCGCCGCGCGTGCTCGTGTCCGAGGGCCCGCCCGAGCCGGTCCTGCACGGCGCGACGGTCACGGCGCTAGAGGCCGCCAGGGACGAGGTGTTCGGCTCGACGATCGGCGAGTGACCCCGCCGCCTCAGGTGATGTCGCGGCGGCGGAAGCTCAGGAACGCCCAGACGAACACCACCCCGACCAGTACCGCGCCGAGTACCACGCTCTGGCTCATGTGCAGCGTCCAGCGCACCGGTTGGCAGCCGCCGCCGATACCCGCCGAGGCGGCCCGCCGGCACGACGAGTCGTCGAAGTACGCCTGACTCTTTGCCAACCAGGCCAGCGCGTAGTTGGACAGGAAGAAGCGCTGCGGCCGGGGTACCGCGGCGAGCTGCAGCACGATCCTGGCGCCCACCTCGCCCACCACCACGTAACCGACGGCCAGCCCCAGCGCGGTGGCCGTGTTGCGCCCCAGCGAGGCCACGCAGAAGCCGAGTACGGCGGCGGCCAGCATCATGCCCAGCGCGCGGGCGTCGGTCAGCGCGATCGAGGTCAGCAGGCCCCGGGTCACCCCGTGCGGATCGCCGCGGGTCGCGGCGATGGCGTACACGCCGCCCACCCACGCGACCGTCACCACGACGCCGGTGACCAGCATGCCCAGCAGCAGGGAGGTCAGCTTGCCGAGCAGCACCGGTACCCGCCGGGGCCGCCACAGCAGCAGGTTCATCATGCCGCCCGAGCTCCATTCCGCACCGACGAACGAGGCGCCGACCGCGAAGGCCAGCAGGGCCAGCACGAAGCCGACCACCATCAGGCTCTGGTCGGCGTCGGTACGGAAGACGAACTGGTGCGGCTCGAAGTTGGCCACGTCCTGGTCGGTCGGCACGAAGGCGTCGCTGATCTGGGAACAGTCGAAGCCCGGCGGGAACTTGGCGCCGTCGGTACCGCCGCTCGACGAACCGTTCTGCTGCGCCTCGCAGTCGGCCCGCATCTGCGCGATGTGTGCCTGTTCCTGTTCGCGGATCCGCTGGATCTGGGCCAGCGCCTGGGCCCGGGTCTGCGCGTTGTGCCTGTGCGACGTCGCGGTCAGCCCCACCGCCACGACGGCGAGCAGCAGCACCACCACGGCCAGCATGATCTTCGTGAACCGGCGGCCGAACAGCCGCGTCAGCTCCGCCCGCAGCAGCCTCACGCCGCCGCCTCCTCGGTCAGTTGGAGGAACACGGTCTCCAGGTCGGGTGCGACCGGGGTCAACTCGGAAATCCACAGCCCGTGCCCACCCAGCGTCTCGGTGATCCAGGCCGGATCCTTGACCGCGCTCACCATCAGGTGGTCGTCGGCCGCCCGTACCGTCGCACCCGCCTCGCCCAGGACCGTCGCCGCCCGCTGCGCGTCACCCACCCGTACCCGGAACTCGCCCTTGTCCTGGGCGGCGAGCACGTCGGCCACGGGGCCTGCCGCGACCCGCCGGCCCCGCGAGATGATCGTCACCGAGTCGCAGATCAGCTGGATCTCGCTGAGGATGTGGCTGGACAGCAGCACGGTCGCGCCGCCGGCCACGAGACCGCGCATCAGGTCGCGCATCTCCCTGATGCCGGCCGGGTCCAGCCCGTTGGCCGGCTCGTCGAGTATCAGCAGGTCGGGCGACTTGAGCAGGGCGGAGGCGACGGCCAGCCGCTGCTTCATGCCCAGCGAGTAGCCCTTGACCCGGTCGCCGGCCCGGTCGGCCAGCCCGACGATCTCCAGGACCTCGTCCACCCGGCGCAGCGGTACCCCGCCGGTGCGCGCCAGCAGCGTCAGGGTGCGCCGGCCGGAGAAGTTGGGGAAGAACTGCGGGCTCTCCACGATCGCGCCGACCCGCCCGACGACCTCCGGCAGCGCCTGCGGTACCGGCCTCCCGAACAGGCTCATCCGGCCCTCGCCGGCGCGCACGAGGCCGAGCAGGGTGCGCAGGGTGGTGGTCTTGCCGGAGCCGTTCGGGCCGAGGAAGCCGTGTACCTGGCCGGCCGGTACCACCATGTCGAAGCCGTCGAGGGCGCGGTGGGGACCTCGCCGCCGGCTGCGGTAGGTCTTCACCAACCCATCGATCTCCACAACCTGACTCATGCGGGCACCCTAGTGTGCCGCCGCCACCCCGTGTGCCCCGTGATTGGATGGTCAGGTGTCAGATGACGATGGTGACCTGGTCATCTCGGTCGACGGTGCCACCGTCACGCGCGGCGGCAAGCACCTGATCCGGGATGTCGACTGGCGGGTGGAGCTGGACGAGCGCTGGGTGCTGCTCGGTCCGAACGGCGCCGGCAAGACGACCCTGCTGAGCCTCGCGGCCGGCCGGCTGCACCCCACCCGGGGTACCGTCCGGGTGCTCGGCGAGCGGCTGGGCAAGGTGGACGTCTTCGACCTGCGTACCCGCATCGGACTGGCCTCGGTCGCGGTACACGACCGGATCCCGGGCGAGGAGTCGGTACTGGACGTGGTGCTCACCGCCGCCTGGTCGGTGCTGGGCCGGTTCCGGGAGCGGTACGACGAGCAGGACACCCGGCGGGCTACGACGCTGCTGGCCCAGCTCGGCGTCGGCGAGCTGGCCACCCGGCTGTACGGCACCCTTTCCGAGGGCGAGCGCAAGCGGGTGCAGATCGCCCGGGCGCTGATGACCGACCCGGAGCTGCTGCTGCTCGACGAGCCGGCGGCGGGGCTGGACCTGGGCGGCCGGGAGGACCTGGTACGCCGGCTGTCCGGCCTGGCGAACGACCCGGCGGCGCCCGCCATGGTGCTGGTGACGCACCACGTCGAGG
Organism: uncultured Micromonosporaceae bacterium; assembly: GCA_964645345.1. Lineage (GTDB taxonomy): Bacteria > Actinomycetota > Actinomycetes > Mycobacteriales > Micromonosporaceae > Rugosimonospora. The sequence continues at coordinate 4,371 of CAZYCD010000088.1, read as the reverse complement.
AGATCCCGCCCGGGTTCACGCACGCGATGCTGATGCGCGAGGGCGGCGTCGTGGCCTCGGGGCTGCTGCGCGAGGTGATGACCGGCGACAACCTGTCCAAGACGTTCGACCTGCCGCTGCGGCTGGACTACGTGGACGGCAGGTTCACCGCGCGGGCCGTGTAGTCGGCGTTGCGTACGCTGCTCCCATGTCAGGTCCCCGGGTGGTCGTCGTCGGCAGCGTGAACATCGACCTCGTGGTCACCGCGCCGGCGCTGCCACGCCCCGGCGAGACCGTGCTCGGGCACGACTTCACGCAGGTACCGGGCGGGAAGGGCGCCAACCAGGCTATCGCGGCGGCCCGGGCGGGCGGGACGACGCTGCTGGTCGGCGCGATCGGCTCGGACGCCTTCGGAGTCACCCTTCGCTCGCGCCTCCAGGCGTCCACTGTGGACACTTCGCTGCTGCGCGTCCGGTACGGCGCCTCCGGCGTCGCGCTGATCGTGGTCGACGGGGAGGGTGAGAACGCGATCGTCGTTGCGCCGGGCGCCAACGCGGCCCTGGTCGACCTCACCGACCCGGAGCTGGCCGCGATAGCCGGCGCGGACGTGCTGCTGTGCCAGTTGGAGGTACCGGTCGAGACGGTACTGGCGGCGGCCCGGGCGGGCCGGGACGCGGGTACCCGGGTGGTGCTCAACGCCACCCCGGCCCGGCCGCTGCCGGCGGGCCTGCTGGACGCGGTTGACCTGCTGGTGGTGAACCGGGTCGAGGCGACCATGATGACCGCCCTGCCCGACGTGGACGTGGACACCGGGGAGGCGGTCGACGCCTCGATCCTGCTCGATCCGTTGCTGGAGTCCGTGTCCGGGGTCGTCGTCACCGACGGCGCGAACGGCGCGTGGTACGGCGACCGGACCGGTACCCGCGTGCACGTACCGGCGCCGGTCGTCGAGGCGGTGGACACCACCGGAGCGGGCGACGCGTTCATCGGCGCCCTGGCGGTGGCCTGGGGCGAGGGTCGGGACCTGGTGGACGCGGTGCGCTGGGCGAGCGCCTCCGGGGCGGCCGCGGTGCGCCGGCTGGGCGCGTCGAGTGGACTGCCCCAGCGGGCGGCCATCGAGGAGCTGTACGCCGCCACGTATGGCACTGGCACGGCCGGGTAATCATCGAGGTATGCGGTTTCTCCTCAACGTCATCTGGCTGGTGTTCGGTGGGCTGTTCCTGGCGCTCGGGTACGCCCTCGCCGGCCTCGTCTGCTTCCTGCTGATCGTCACGATCCCCTTCGGCATCGCCGCGTTCCGGATGGCTAACTACGCGCTGTGGCCGTTCGGCCGGGAGGTGGTGCGGCGCCCGACCGCCGGGGTGGCCTCCGCGATCGGCAACGTCCTGTGGGTCGTCCTGTTCGGCTGGTGGCTCGCGCTCGGGCACATCGTGAGCGCCATTGCACAGTTCGTGACGATCATCGGCATCCCGCTCGGGCTGGCCAATCTCAAGCTGGTACCGGTCTCGCTGTTCCCGCTGGGCGCCGAGATCCGCGACTCGCGCTGAACCCCGTCGCGTCAGCCCCGGTCGCCCAGCGCGCGGATCAGGGCGCGGTGCACCTTGCCGAACCGCACGCTGTCGGAGGTGCTCAGTACCAGCAGGTCGGAGCCCAGGTAGCGGACCCACAGCTCCTGCTGCCGGCCGAACCGCCGGGCGCTCTCCATGCCGTGCAGCACCGCCTCGATCGCCAGCACCAGCACGACGCTGAGCCCGAGCCCGAGCACGCCGACCACGACCAGGCCGGTGGTGCTGCCGAACAGGCGGGCCAGGGTCCCGCCGCTGATGTGGCCGTGGATGCCCAGCCCGAAGCCGAGCACCGCGAGCGCGCCGACCGTGATGAGGACCGCCAACTGCCCGAGCAGCCGCCCGCCCGGAAGGCCGCGGCTGCGGCGCCACATCCCCTCGATCCCGGCCAGCGGGTACCGCCGCTCGTCGAACCAGATCGCCGACGAGGTGAGGTAGACCTCGGCATCCCGGTAGTACGTGCGCATGGCCCGTCCGACGGTACGCCTGGCGGGCAACGTTAGGCTCCGGGCAGATGATGGGAGCCGGCTCTGCAGGCCTCCCCGGCAGCCACTCGACGAGGAGGTCAGCGTGTTCGTCACGGTCACGGTGGACGACGGTATCGGTACGATCCGGCTGGATCGGCCGCCGATGAACGCCCTGAACGCCTCGGTACAGGAGGAGCTGCGCACTGCCGCGCTCTCGGTCGCGGAGGACGACAGCGTTGCGGCCGTCGTCGTGTACGGCGGCGAGAAGGTCTTCGCGGCGGGCGCGGACATCAAGGAGATGGCCGAGATGTCCTATGTGGACATGGCCGACCGGGCGCCGAAGCTGTCCTCGGCGTTAGACGCGATGTCCCGCATCCCGAAGCCGGTGGTCGCGGCGATCACCGGGTACGCCCTGGGGGGCGGGTGCGAGCTGGCGCTGGCCTGCGACTGGCGGGTGGTCTCGGCGGACGCGAAGCTGGGTCAGCCGGAGATCAACTTGGGCATCATCCCGGGCGCCGGCGGTACCCAGCGGCTGGCCCGGCTGGTCGGACCGGCGCGCGCCAAGGACCTGGTGATGTCGGGCCGCATGGTGACCGCCGACGAGGCACTCGCGATGGGCCTGGTGGACCGGGTGGTACCGACGGCCGACGAGGTGCTGCCGGCCGCCCTGGAGCTTGTCCGCCGGTACGTGGGCGGGCCGGCCCAGGCGATCCGGGCGGCGAAGCTGGCGGTGGACGGCGGCCTGAACATGGACCTGGCGACCGGCCTGGCCTGGGAGAGCCAGCTGTTCGCGGCGCTGTTCGCGACTGAGGACCGCCGGGAGGGCATGACCGCCTTCGTGGAGAAGCGCAAGCCCAACTTCACCGGCCACTGAGGCAGCTTCGCGGTAGCGACGGGTTACCCGCCGGTAAGATGCCGGGCATGGTTGAGAGGATCGACGGGCACGGCGGGGAGCTGGCCCTCGCGGCACTGCGCGCCTTCGGGGTCAACGAGATGTTCACCCTCTCCGGAGGGCACGTCTTCCCGCTCTACGACGCCGCGCACAAGACCGGGCTGCGGATCGTGGACGTGCGGCACGAGCAGTCCGCCGTCTTCGCGGCGGAGGCCGTGGCCAAGCTGCAGCGCCGACCCGGGCTGGCCGTGCTCACCGCCGGCCCCGGCGTCACCAACGGCATCTCGGGCCTGACGAGCGCGTTCTTCAACGCCTCGCCGGTGGTCGTGCTCGGTGGCCGGGCGCCGGCGTTCCGCTGGGGTGCGGGCAGCCTCCAGGAGATGGACCACCTGCCGCTGGTCGCGCCGGTGACCAAGGAGGCGGTCACCGTCTTCGACACCGACGAGGTCGTCGGCGCCATGCACCGGGCCGCGACCGTCGCGCTCACCGCGCACCGGGGGCCGGTCTTCCTCGACTTCCCGCTGGAGATCATTTTCGGCGCCGGCCAGGGCGAGTTGCCGCCGGTACAGGTCCCGGTCGTGGAGCCGGACCCGGACGAGGTGGCGCGGGCGGCGGCGCTCGTGGCCGGGGCGCAGCGGCCGGTCATCATCGCGGGATCCGACGTGTACGGCGGGGACGCGGTCGACGCGCTGCGCGCGGCGGCCGAGGCGCTGCGGGTACCGGTCTTCACCAACGGGATGGGGCGCGGCGCGCTGCCGGCCGGGCACCCGCTCGCGTTCGCCAAGGCCCGGCGGGTAGCCCTCGGCGGCGCCGACGTGGTGGTGGTGATCGGTACCCCGCTGGACTTCCGGCTCGGCTTCGGAGACTTCGGCGACGCGGCGGTGGTGCACATCGTCGACGCGCCCAGCCAGCGCGCCGCGCACGTGTCGCCGGCCGTGTCGCCGGCCGGCGACCTCCGGTCGATCCTCACCGCGATGGCCGACCACACCGGGCCGCGCGAGGACCACGAGGACTGGGTGGAGACCCTGCGCCAGGCGGAGGAGAAGACGCGCGCCCGGGACGCCGAGGCGATGGCCGCCGACACCGACCCGATCCTCCCGGCCAGGGTCTACGGCGAACTGCGTCAGGTACTCGACGCGGACGCGGTGACCATCGGCGACGGCGGGGACTTCGTGTCCTACGCCGGCAAGTACCTCGAGCCCTCGACGCCGGGAAGCTGGCTGGACCCGGGGCCGTACGGCTGCCTCGGTACCGGCATGGGGTACGCGATCGGCGCCCGGATCAGCTACCCGGACCGTCAGGTCTGCGTGCTCATGGGCGACGGCGCGGCCGGCTTCTCGCTGATGGACGTCGAGTCGCTCGTGCGGCAGCAGCTTCCCGTGGTGATCGTGGTCGGCAACAACGGCATCTGGGGCCTCGAGAAGCACCCGATGCGCGCGATGTACGGGTACGACGTGGCCGCCGACCT
>CAZYCD010000087.1:0-18194 GCA_964645345.1 uncultured Micromonosporaceae bacterium | reverse complement strand
AACCCGAGCGGCAGATCGTCGCGGCGAGGTTGGCCTGGGTGACGGCGGTGCTGACAACCCCGGGTGTGCAGGCGGGGTCGGGCAGCGGCTGCCCGTCGCTGGCGGTCCGTTGCCGGCATGAGGTGGGTGCCTGGCCGGTGACGTGGCCGGTGACCGGAGTAGCGCGCAGTTGGCCGGGAGCCGCGCTGGCGGCGGGTCCGGTGCCCGTGGTGCCGGGCGTGCGGTGGCGGGCCCAGCTGGCCACGGCGATCGCTACGGCGATGACAACGACGAGGGTGAGCAGGGACCGGTTGGACGGCAGTCTCCGGCGTCGGCGTTTGGCGGCGGCCACGGAGACGCACTGTAGATCACCCACGGCAGCCCCGCCAGACACCGTGCCGTGGGCCGCGGAACGTATGCCGTGCCCGGCGCCAGCGGCGCCGTCTGCCGCGAGAGCCGGGCCGGGATACGGCCGCGGGGCGCCCGGGAACAGACGTTTGCGCTCCTTCGCAAGCGCGTTAGCATTCTGGGGCGCTCAGGATAGACGCGCGTCAGCCCGTCCACGGCCCCGCGGGCTTACACAACCCATACCCGGCGGGCACTCGCGGTGGGCACCGGGACGGCAGGATGGACCTGTGCGGGACGCGAACGAGATCCACGAGGGTGTGCCAGCACCGGAGGACGCCCGGTCCGGTGGGCTGGCCTGGGCGCAGGCCGGTACGGTGGGCCTCCCCGTCCTGTACGCCACCGGCCAGCAGGAGCAGACGCCGCAGGCCCCGTCCAGCGCGCCCGTCGCGCCTGTGGCAAGCCGGTTGCGCGGCGGCACGCTGTGGCGGCGGCTACGTGCCTGGGCCGGTCCGGCGGCGGTGGTGCTGGCTACCGCCACGCTGACGGCGTTGGCCGTCGACGGCGTCTTCGACCAGGCAGCGCTGCTCAACCCGGTCGTCGCCGTGATCGTGGAGGTGACCGCGGGCTTGGCCCTCGCCGCGTCGTGGTGGTCGCGACGGGTGCGCTGGTGGCGGTGGCGCCTGCCGGTCAGCGTGCTGGTCGCGGGCGCCGTCACCGGCGCGGTGGCCGGGTGGCTGCGGCTCAGCGGTACGGTCACCGATGCCTACCCGCCGACCTTCGCGGTGTGGGTGACCCTCGCCCTGACCGCGCTCGTCGGCTGCTGGTGGACCCTGCGCCGCGGCGGGCAGGCTCGCCGTACGCTCGCCCTGGCCGCGGTGCCACTGACCTTGTGCGGCGGCTTCCTGCTCATCAACGACGAATACGGGCTGTGGCCGACGCTCGGGGACCTGATGGGCCACGGCACCACGACCGCCGACCTGTACACGCTGCTGCACCTGCCACCGGGCACCCACCCCAGCAAGGGCGTGGTCGCCAGCATCGACGTACCCGCCACCCGCTCGCATTTCACCCACCGCCCGGGCAGCGTGTACCTGCCGCCGGCCTTCTTCGACCAGTTCGCGGCCACGCTGCCGGTGATCGTGATGCTGGGCGGCGCTCCCGGCAATTCGACGCACTGGATCAGCGCCGGGCACGCCGTGGACACCGCGGACGCGTACGCGAAGGCACACCACGGGTACGCCCCCATCATGATCTTCGTGGACCACAACGGCTCGTCAACGGGCGACACCGAGTGCGTCGACGGCCCCCGAGGCAATGCCGAGACCTTCCTGACTGTCGACGTTCCGGCCTTCGTGTCCAAGACGCTGAAGGTGAAGCCGGTCGCGCGGCGCTGGGCCGTGGTCGGCTTCTCCGAAGGGGGTACCTGCGCCCTGGACCTGACTCTCGGACATCCCACCGTCTTCAACCATTTCGCCGACCTGGCCGGCGACCTGGTCCCCAACCTCGGCAACCAGCAGCAGACCCTCAGCGCCCTGTTCGGCGGCTCAACGGCCGCCCAGGCAGCACACGATCCGATGAAGCTGTTGGCGATCCACCACTACAAGGGGTTCTCGGCCTGGTTCGCCGCCGGCGCCGCGGATCCGAACAAGATCGCCCTCTCAAAGCGGTTCGCGGCCGCCGCCCGCCCGGCCGGTTTCACCGTCCACGAATTCACCGGTACCGGCGGACACAACTGGCAGTTCGCGAGCGATGCGTTCCGCCGCATCCTCCCGGAGCTCTGCCGCGAGCTCGGAATCAAGCACTAACCTCAGATACGGATGACTTGGGTACCTTTATCCGTTAATACGTTTCGATGGCGGGCGGGAGCGGGCGTACGCTTCCTGCCCGGCGCCGTCGGTATAGTGCGGTCGCCGCTCCAGATGTGAGCCGGCCCGAGGTCGGTTGTGAGCTCGGCTACCAGTTCGCGCACCGGTCCTGCCAAGGTTCGTCGCCGGCTCGCGCTCAGGCCGGCAAGGCCAGTGCGTGCCGAGCGTTGACCCTTCTGGCGTTGGCTAAGCTGTTGCGCGCGGAGCGGACATGGGAGGCCGCGAGGTGCCGATCGACGTGTTGCCGGACCGGTTGCAGGCGACGTTCTGGCCGGGCACCCGCGTCCCCTCTGACGGGCACGTGGCGTTCTGGGGCACCGAGGACCCCGCCGAGGCAGTCGCGGTGCTCGGCCTGCCCCGCGGTGAGCCCGTGCGGCTGCCCACGGTCCTGCCGGCCAGCGCACGTGCCCGGCAGCGGGTGGTGCCTGCTGACGTCGACGCCAGGGCGGTCCCGATACGCTCGGCGGCGCGGGCCCTGGCAGCTCTGCCCGGGGACTGGCCGGGCTGGCAGCGACCGGGCGACTCGGTACTGGCGTGGAGCGTGGCCGCCAAGCTCGCCCTGGAGTACGTGGCGGCGGGGCACCTGGTGCCCATGCTGAGGGCGGCGGGCCCGGGTCAGGCGGTGGCCTATTGGCGCCTGGCGACCGTCGACGACGGGCGACTGGCCAGGCTCGCCGCCGCGCTGCCCCCGGCGGCGCACGCGCTGCGGCGCGACGAGGACGACCAGACAGTGTGGTCGGGCCCGGACCTGCTGGCCGCCTTCTGTGACGCCGTGGCCGACTGCTGCGCACGCGCGACAGGTTCAGGACCAGGCCCGACGTTGGTAGCGAAGGCGTCCAAGACCCGCACCGTGGACTGGCGGCGGCCCTTCTTGGCCGCGCTCACCGGCGATGAGCCGGTGTTCGCGCTGCCCGAGGACACCCTGGTGGACGACTGGGCGGCGTGGGCGTCTCCGCTGGTCAAGAACGCCGGCAACGCGCAGGCTCAGCTGTGCGTGCAGCTGCACACACCCGGTGTCGGGGCGGCCGGCCACGATCCCGAAGCGCCATGGCCACTGGCGTACCACGTGTACGCAAGCGACGACCCGAGCATGATGGTCCCGGCCGAACAGGTGTGGTCGACCGGCACCGCCAGCCTGACGCTGCTCGGACGGAGGCTGGGCGACCCGCAGGAGTCGCTGGCGCGGGGGCTGGCGGAAGCCGCGCGGCTGTTCCCACCCATCGACGCGAGTCTGTCCGAACAGCGGCCAACCGGGCTCGGCCTGACCCCCCGGCAGGCGTCGGACTTCCTGACCCACGGCGCCGCGGCGCTCGCCGCGGCCGGCCTCGGCGTGGTGTTGCCCGCCGAACTGACCGCGAAGGGGGCCCGCCGGCTGCGCGCACGCCTGCGGGTCGGACAGCCGGCGACCGACCCGGGCGCGGGGATCGCCGGCCGCGGCCTGTCCGCGGACACTCTCAAGCAGTTCCGGTGGGAGGCCGCCATCGGCGAGGACACCCTGTCAGCGGAGGAGTTCGCCGAGATCGTCGCCCTGAAGCAGCCGCTGGTGCTGTGGAAGGGGCAGTGGGTACGGGTGGACGCCGACGACCTACCCCAGCTGGCTGGCCTGGTGGGTGGGACCGGCGTGCTCTCCGGCGTCGAGGCACTGTCGGTCGCCCTGGCCGGCGAGCATGAGACCCGGGAGTTCGGGGCGGTCGAGGTGGTCATCGAAGGGCCGCTTCGTGAGCTGGTCGAGCGGCTGCGGGGTACCAACAGCAAACGGGAGCCGTACCTCAAGGACATCCAGGCCACGCTGCGTGACTACCAACGCCGCGGGGTCGCCTGGCTGCAGTCCATGAGTGAGCTCGGGCTCGGCGCGGTGCTGGCCGACGACATGGGCCTGGGCAAGACCCTGCAGACGATCTCGCTCCTGGCCGGTCGCGACGGCGACCGGCCGCACCTGGTCGTCTGCCCCACCTCGGTGGTCGGCAACTGGGAGCGGGAACTGGCGAGGTTCGCGCCGTACCTGCCGGTGATCCGCCACCACGGAGTGCAGCGCCCCACCGTGGTCGAAGACTTCAAGCCCGGCTCGGTGGCCGTCACCAGCTACGGGCTGCTGCGGCGAGACGCCAACCTGCTGACGGATGTCGCCTGGGACGTGGTGGTGCTGGACGAGGCGCAACAGATCAAGAATCATGCCGCGCAGGCAGCCCGGACGGCCAAACGGCTGCCCGCCACGGCGAGGGTGGCGTTGACCGGGACGCCGGTGGAGAACCGGTTGTCTGAGCTGTGGTCCATCATGGACTTCACCAACCCTGGGCTGCTCGGGCCGTTCACGAGATTCAAGGATCGTTACGCGGTGCCGATCGAGCGCTGGCGCGATCCGGACGCCGCGGCCACACTGCGGCGGGTCGTGGCTCCGTTCATGCTCAGGCGGGTCAAGACGGACCGCACGGTCGCCGCTGATCTGCCACCCAAGATCGAATCGACCGTCACCTGCACACTGACCCGCGAGCAGGCCACGCTCTACCAGGCGACAGTCAAGGCGCTGCTCGACGACGAGGGCCTCGGCGAGGGCTTTAGGCGGCAGGGGCGGGTACTCAAGCTGCTCACCGCCCTCAAGCAGATCTGCAACCACCCCGCTCAGTACCTGGGCGAGCCCGGCCCGCTGCCTGGGCGCTCCGGGAAACTCGCCCGCGCCACCGAGATGCTGGCCGAGGTCGTCGCCTCGGACGAGCGCGCCCTGGTCTTCACCCAGTACCGGGAGATGGGCGAACTACTCGCCAAGCACCTCGCCGCGGCCCTGCACCTGCCGAAGGTGCCGTTCCTGCACGGCGGCGTGGACCGCAAGGGCCGCGACGGTCTGGTCGAGGCGTTTCAGACCGATGACACCGCGCCGCCGTTGCTCATCGTGAGCCTCAAGGCCGGCGGCACCGGGCTAAACCTGACCCGAGCCAGCCACGTGCTGCACTACGACCGCTGGTGGAACCCCGCCGTGGAGGACCAGGCCACCGACCGCGCCCACCGCATCGGCCAGACCGCGACCGTCAACGTCCACAAGCTCGTCACCGGCGGCACCCTCGAGGAGCGCATCGCCGTCATCCTCGAGGAGAAGCGGGCGCTGGCCGACGCGGTGGTCGGCAGCGGCGAGACCTGGCTGGCCGAACTCGGCGACGACGAACTGCGCGCCCTGGTCAGCCTCTCCACCCAGGACGTGGAGGACTGATGGCCACCAAATTCGGACTCACCTGGTGGGGACAACGCTGGATCGCCGCGCTCGAGGCGCTCGGCCGCACCTACGCCAACCGGCTCCCCCGCGGCCGTACCTACGCCCGCAACGGCTCGGTCACCGACCTGACCGTCACGGCCGGTAAGGTCACCGCGCGGGTGGCGGGCCGCCGGCCGACACCGTACCGGGTCAGTCTGCAGATCCCGGTGTTCACCGACGCCCAGTGGACGGCCGCCACCCACGCTCTTGCCCGTCAACTCCGGCACGCGGCCGCACTGCTGGACGGCCGGATGCCGGAAGACATCGACAACACTCTCGACGGGGTAGGGCTGTCCCTGTTCCCCGGACCCCGGGAGCTCACCACCACCTGCTCCTGTCCGGACATCGCCAACCCGTGCAAGCACGTCGCGGCAGTCCACTACACCCTCGCCCAGACCTTCGACGCCGACCCGTTCCTGCTACCCACCCTCCGCGGACGGGACCGACGGGCGCTGCTCGCCGCGCTTCGTACGGCCCGGACCGGCCAAGCCGTCGAGGATCGCGACGGGGCAACCGTCGCCGACGGCGGGAGATTGATTTCCACGTTCACGGCACGATCGCTGTTCGACTCCCCGAGCGACCCGGCCGCTATCGCGGTGCACCCCGCCGAAGCGAGCGACCCGGGCGCGGCGCTGCGACGGCTCGGCCGGCCACCGGGGTTCGGTTCGCTGTCCGAGGTGGAGCATGCTGTCGGCCAGGCGGCCCTTCGGGCCTGGCACTTCGCACAAGATCGCCGAGACGATCCACTGCTCGACACGCTCCGCGAACGCGGATCGGCCACCACGGCCGAACTCGCCTCCGCGCTCGGAAAGCCAGCCGCGGAAATTCTGGGCGCGCTGCGCCCCCTGCTCGCCGAAGGCCTGGTACACCGCACCGGCCACGCCAGGAGTACCCGCTACCACGCCTGACCGTTACCGTCACTTGGTGTTGCTGACATGCGGGTGCGCCGCAGATAGCGCGCGAAGCTGCTGACCGAGCACGGCTGAGTTGGGTGGGCCGGTGTCTGCGTATGTGCCGGCCGATCAGGCCATCCAGTCGCCGGGCGCGGCGTTGACCGACCACCAGGTGGTGACCTTCGGTGACCGGGCCGGGCTGACGGTGGAGACGGTGCTGGACACGAAACGCCGCCCGAGGGACGCGAGGGGCTGCGGCCGTCGGCGGCGGCCACGGGGCAACCCGGTCGGGCGGACATGCCGCGCTGGATAGACGGACAGTCGGCCGCCGGGTCGGCGGACAAGCATCGACCGTAGCGGCTCCGGCACGTCGGCTACGGGCGGACCCGGGTGGGCCACTTTGAGCGGGGAAGGCCGGCCAGCCACTGCGCATGCCGGCGAATGCGGGACGGGTCGTTGGCGAAGTAGCTTTCCCCGTCGCGATCGAGGTTCATCCAGGCGGCGGGCTGGCCGGGCTCGGCCACCAGCGCAGCCGCACGGTCGACGATCGCGGCGTAGGACAGTCCAAGCGTCGCGGTCCAGTCGGGATGGTACGAGCGGACGCTTACCGCCGCCGGCCGGGCGAGGAGTTCGGCTGCCAAGCCGGTCTCTTCGAGCAACTCACGGCGTGCTGCCTGCCGGGGCGTCTCCCCTGGTTCGACCTTTCCTCCGGGCGGAACCCAGCCCCGCCACCGGTGGAGCACCAGCAGTACCTGGGTCAGGTCCGTGTCGAACACCCAGACCTCGACCGCCAGCGGATCCACCGGGCTGGGGCCGGCGGCGGCCAGCCAGCCGGCAACGTCGTCGAACGCGACACGGGCGAGACCCACGTCTCCCAACGCGGCCTCCACCGACCGCCGCTGCAACTCATCACGACTCACTCGCCGGAACCTAACCCGAGAGTGCGACAACTCCCGGCCCAAAGATCTCAGGGTTTGGTTCTGGCGAAGATCTTGCTCCAGCTGCAGCACTCGTCCGGCCAGGAGTAGGGCGCGTCGCGGTATCGACTGCCGGTCAACGCCGAGTTGGCCGGTGAAGTCGCGCACCGGACCGCGACGGGAGATCCGAGCGCCGCTGGTTGCCCGCCAACGGCCGCGCACCTCTCCCGTGCTGCTGCTCCCACTGCAGGAAACGCTCGGTCTCGTCCATCAACGCTCCGAACAACCAGGTCACCAGACCAGCGTCGCCAATGACGCCGACGACCAGGAACAACGCGTCGGCCATGAAGTCCAGCGGGGACACCAGGTAGGCGACCACCGCCAGCATCAACAACAGGCGGGCCGCACCGTCGTACTCGCGGCGCAGGGTGGCGCGCACCATCCGGGGTACCGAGGCCAGCCGTCGGCGCACCCCCGGCGTCCCCGGCCGCAGCAGCCGAAGCAGAGCGACAAAAGCCAAGCGCCGACGAAGTGTCACTTTCATGGTCCAAGTCTCCTTCGACGCCGGCCGCTGAACGACCGACGGCCTTATGACGGTTCTGTCTCTCGCTCCAAACCTCGTTGTCGTGTCACAGCTACCCGTTCGGGTCGCCCGCTAAGCCCTCCTTCGAACGAAGTAGGGCGAGCGGGCGGCGCCGGACGCGACCGGGCCGACTCGCGCAGCACCGGTACTCACCTTCTCCGTGGTGACCCCTGATCGCATCGTCGATCCTGTCTGCGCGATAGTGCAAGGGCTCCTGCCGGCGCCTCCGGTGGACAACCTTCGTGCCTGTCCATGTTCCCACCGGCGCGCACTCCCGCGAAGGGACCGATCGACGCGATGCTCGCTGTGTCCTGGACCACCGTGCGGCTGTTCCTGCATGTGCTGGCCGCCACCATCTGGGTCGGCGGGCAGCTCACCCTGGCCGCGCTGGTGCCCGCGCTGCGCGGGTTAGGGGGGCAGGCGACCCGGACCGCGGCACGGCGATTCAACCGGGTGGCCTGGCCCGCGTTCGCGATCCTGGTGGCCACCGGCGTGTGGAACATCGTCGCCGAGTCCGACAAGGACCACGGCCCATACAGGACCACCCTCGTCGTCAAGCTGGCCGTCGTCGCGGTCTCCGGCCTCACCGCGTTCCTGCACGCCCGTGCCCGCAGCACCCTGGGCCTGGCCGTCTTCGGCGCGCTCACCGGCGCCAGCGCCCTGGCCGCACTGTTCATCGGCATCCTGCTGGCCGGCTGACTCCACGCTGCGAGCCCTCCGTCAAGGAGGGTTGCAGCGCAGCGCGCGTCCACCGTGCCGCAGCTCCGACCACCCGCCGGTCCTGGCGTCCCTGCTCCCGCGTCCCCGCCAACTCCGCGATCGCCAGGAGCCATCGTTCATGACTGCGACTCCGGCAGGGCAACCCGGCGTGGAACCGCCCGACAAGCGCCGAAGTGTTGCCACGACCGGTCCGTCGGCTTGGGCTCGTCCCGGCGCGGCCGGCTCGCCCGCCTGTCCCCTGATCGGACCGGTCCGCGGTTCGACTGCGGCCTGGGTCAAAGCAGCGAGCGGCGGCCCTGGATGAGCAACTCCTCGCCGTTGCCACCGGACTCCCAGATGGCGATCAGGTCGGTGAACCCCGCCTCGGCCAGGTACGGCAGTAGATAGGCGTCGAACTCACGACCGGCGCTGCCGCCGTCGGGAAGGACAGCGTGTTCGGTGATTCCGAAGGCCACCGAACCGCCGGGGCGCAGCAGCTGGAACACCCGGGCCAGCGATGCCGGCAGGGGCTGCCACAACTGGACGTTGTTGACCGCACAAACGGCATCGATGCCTCCGGAAGGCAGCGTCACGGTGGCCGCGGTGGCGTCGATAAGATCGACCCGGTCCGCGAACTGCCGGGTCCGTGCCGCGGCCTGGGTACGCATCACCGACGAGGGCTCAACCCCGACCACGCGGCCGCCCGGCAACGCCTCGGCCAACAGACGCAATCCCACGCCGGGTCCGGGCCCGAACTCAACCACCGTCTCGTCTCCGCGCAATTTCAGAGCGGCCACGACACGGCGGGTCAACACCGCGTTGCGTCGAGCCATTGAGCGACCTACCAGGCGCCCGAGCAGACCGCGGGGGCGAGCAAACTGGCCGGAGATCATTCGTTCACCGTGCCACGACAAGGCGACGCAGATCAACTCGCCACCGAGGTGTCGAAGATCTGCGATCGCACGGTCGAGGTGCGGCCGTTGATGTGCGCGTGGTCGCCGTCCGCAGAGGCGATCGCCAGGGCCCACCACGAGGGGTGGGCCCGGTCCGTCGCCGCCCTGAGCAGGCATTTCGATGACCTCGACATCGCCGAGGAGGCGGCGGCCGAGGCGTTCGCGAGCGCCATGGAGCGGTGGCCGGCCCACGGCGTACCGCAAACGCCGGGCGCTAGCTCCGACCGCGGTCCTACGTGAGCACGTCTGGAGATACGGTCGGCGCATGGAACGCGGCGAGCTGTGGTGGGCCCACGTCGACGACAAGCGACCCGTCGTGCTGCTGGCGGGTGGTGCAGGGCCGGAATTCCGGGCCGTACAGATCGTCGCACCGGCCAAGCCGGCCGAGAAGCAGGGATTCGTGCTGATGACCGGTGAGCAGGCGGTCGACGCCGATCAGCGGCGCCGCATCGTCGAGGCCGCCGGGCCGGACACGCGGGCGATCGGCATCGAAGTCTTCTTCGGGGTGCAGGAGGGCCTGGCCGAGGAGGGTGTCGTGCGGGTGGCGCTGCCCATGGCCGGGAAGATCTTCTGTACCTGGATGCTCTCGCTCCGCGGCGAGTACCTGATCGAACGGATCGGTGTCCTCTCCCCAGCCAAGCAACGCGAGCTCGACGTCGCGATGGAGCTGTCCGGCGCCGAGTGACCGGCGGCTGGGCTCACCGGGCCAGCGCGCCTCGGCGGCCAACATTCCGGCCGCATCGGAACACTCATTGCCAAGATCAGCTTACTCAACCGACGCTCGCACATGCGTTCCAGATGAACGCGAAGGTCGAGTGGGTGAGCTCTGTTCGTGTGAGGCCTGCTGTCCAGGCGTAGCAACGATTCGAGGCCATCGCCACGCGGACCCGCGCCGACCCCGACCAGCCCAGGGAACCTCGGGCAGCATCAAGCCCGGAGCCGTCTCACGCAGGCACCGGTTTCGCTTTTTGCCTAGCTGTCGGTACTGAGGCGAGCGTGCAGGTGCATGTCGTGCCAGCCGTCAGCGTGGAGGGCCTCGCTGCGCTTGGTGCCCTCGGCGGCGAACCCGGCGTGCTGCGCGACCCGGCAAGACGCCGCGTTCGCCGTCGAGTGGCTAAGCGCGAGGCGGTGCAGTCCCAGCTTGCGAAATGACCACTCGGTCAGCGCAAGCAGTGCTCGGGGGGCGGTGCGACGACCGCGCGCGCCGGGAACCACCCAGTACGACACCGAGGCCATGCCCTCGGCGAGATTGACCCGGCGTAGGCCTACCTGGCCGACGACAAGGCCCGCGTCGAGGACCGCCCATGATGCGTCCGTCTCCTCGCACCACCGCGCGGACCACGAATCGATCCAGTCGGCGGCCTCTTGGTCGGTCATCGATCGGCAGTGCCACCGTTGGATGACAGGGTCGGCGAATGCCTCCACGACGGCTGGTCGGTCGCTGGGTTGCCACGGGCGAAGCGCTATCTCGTTCGCACTGATCGTCGGCTGCGCCAACCCGGTCATTGTGCCGGACTGCAGGGCCGGCGTCGCAAGTAGCGGCACGTTGCGAATGTAGGACACGGCGCCCGCGGCGCCCACACCGGAGCCGTTCAGACCGCAGCTGCACCCCTCGGACGTCTACAGCCGGGTTACGGGAACGTGGATGGCAGACTCGATCTTGTGGGGTGCCATTGTGGGGGCGGCGCAATCCGCCCAGCCGGAGCCTTGAATTTCCCGCTCATGAAGCCCCTACCGCCAACGGGTGACGCACTCCGGTTTCCGCCGCCTGGATCCGATGTTCTCCATAGGCTGCCCGATGTGAATGATGCCGCGACTCGCCGCCTGGCGTACGTGGACTCACTCATCGCGTTCTACAAGACGTTGGCAGACCTTGAGGCTGCGGGCGTCAGGGAGGGCGTTCGGGTGGCCGAACTGACCGACGGTCAGCGCGCCGCGCTTCGTGCGTACGACGAGGCGAGAGCGGCCTACCTCGGGGTGGGTAGGATGTACGACCTCTGATCAAGCGTCCAATGCAAGTCGATGTGCGCGTGTCGCTGCGCACCTACACCGGACGCCTGGATCAGTTTGGTGACGACGGCGCGGGGTCGGGGCCCGTGGGCACCGGGCGGACTCGGGCGGCGCGCGCCTCGGCACGCGCCGCGCGTCTGGCCAGACGTACCACCCGCGCCTCGATGACCAGCGATGCGTGCAGGGCAATCCACACGCAGATCAGCGCCAACGGGATCTCCACGCATACCGCCAGGAGCAGCGAGATGACCAGGCCCCCACCAGCCGGCGTAGTCAGTACATCGAACCATGCATCCACGAACAGCATTGTGGCGGCGGCCGTCGCGGCCAGCGCCACCTGGGACCGTCCCCACAGCGCCAGCACGGCGGTCGTCGCCAGCACGCCGATCAAGCCGGTGTCGAAGCCGACCCAGACGGCCCGGTAGTGGGCGAACGTCGTGTGATGCGGCAACGTGACAGCAAGGAAGACGACCCAGGGCACGGTACCGACAGCGAGTACGGCAAACGCCGGGCCGACCCACCACGGCACAGTCTGCACCCGAGCGACCTGATCGACGGGCGGATCCGCATTCACCTGCACGATCCGAGGATGGCACGACGGCGCAGAAGCGCAACATCTGCCGATGCGGGCTGCCGTGCGACTCGGCGGGGCTGATCGCACCACCCGGGTTCGCCGAGAGGTATTGGAAAACTTGTTGGAGGACAGCCCAGTTGTCACCGTCCGCCTCGGCGACGCCACGCCGATCTCGACGCCGCCATCAGCAGCGCCGCCTGAGCTCCGGATGCGTGCTTACCGCTGGTTCGCGGCTGGATGCAGGGCCTGCTCGTCTGCCAGTGCTATGGCCAGCTCGCCGCCAGAGGTGGGGTGGAAGGGTGCCGCGGCGGACAGGCTCTGGACATAGGGTTGCTCGCTGCACAGGCCGTGCTCGGTGAAGTTGGGTGCCGCGGTCGCGAAGGATGCGGTCTTGGCACCGTTGGCGAGGACGGTGTTCAGCGCGGCGAGCTTCGCGGTCAGCGCCTGCCGTTTCGCGTTGGTGACCAGCGGTGCCAGGCATCCGTCGTCGCCGGTGAAGGGGTCGTAGTACAAGTTGATGATGACGTTCGGGTGGTTGGGCAGCTCCTTGAGCTGCGTCAGCAGTCGCAGGTAGTCCTGACTGAAGCCGGCCAGTTGCTGCTGGAAGTACGCCTCCTCCGCCTGGTCCTGGCAGGTCGGTGAGGCGGCGCACACGCGCAGGATGCTCGACCAGGTCACGTCGTTGGCGCCGATGCTGACGACCACCGTGGTGGCCTTGGCGACCGCCGGCGAGGCCAGCTGCGGTGGTAGGGTCTGCGACCCGGCCTGCTGGGGGCCGAGCAGACCGGCCTGGATCGTGGCCCCGCTGCAGGCGAGGTTGGTCACCTGCCAGTTGTTGGCGTTAGCCAAATCGACCGCGTACGCGTCGACGCTGCGCCGGCATGCGGAGTCCTGCGCATCCGGGTGCGGCAAAGGCAGGTTGCCCAGCCCGGCCGCGGTCGAGTCACCGAGGACCACCAGATCCGGTGAACCCGCGGCCGGCCGCCCGCCCGCCGGCGCGACCGGCACGTCCGGCTCCCCGCCGACGAGAGCCTGTAGCGAGCTGACCTGGCTGAGCTTCTGTGGGGCGGTGTACGCCGTGGTCATGATCGCGCCGAGGTTCACCGCCTGCGCGACCATCAGGCCGACACCCAGCAGGAGCAGCGTCTGGCGCCGGGAACGGCGTCGCCAACCCGCGATCGCACCCAGCAGTGCCAGGCACACGGCGGCGACCGCCACCACCTGCCAGACGAAGTAGTGCTCCCAGCCCTGCACGAGCGAGTGCTGCAATGCCCGTGCGGGATCCCGACCCGCGCCGGTACGGGCGAAATCCGCGAGCTGCCGGGACATGGTGATCCGCGTCAGCTGCAGCCGGGGCCGGACCGGTCCGGCGAACTGGGTGATGGTCGGGATCCGTTGCCCGAACAGGTCCAACTCCCCCGGGCCGGACAGGCTCCACGACGGCGGGGCGACCCCAACCTGCACCGTCTGCCCGGCGGCGGAGACCCGCTGCATGGGAGTGATCCACAGCGCGGCGGCGATGGACGCGGCCGCCGCGATCGCCACCGCCACGCCGTCAACCAGCACGCTGCGTACCTTTTGCATGCCCTATTGTGACTTCGTCTCTGGCGTCCGACGAATGTGACGAAACGCTTCAAAGGTCAGCAGCGTTGCCCGGTGCCACACGGTGGTTCGCTGCCAGGTTCCGTGGAACAGGCACATCAAGCCGGCCGGCGCCTGGACCAACCCGGCCAGAGCACTTGCGAACCCCTCGTGACGGGTCGCTGGCGAACCGCGCGTTTCCGCAGGTCAAGCTGAAGAGAAGAACCGGATCGCAGCAGTGCGGCCGAACAACTGGAAATGTAGAACATTCCGTTCTACACTCGTGCCCATGGAGCGCATCGGTGTCCGGGAGCTGAACCAGAACACGAGCCAGGTGTTGGCCCGGGTGAGCCGTGGCGAGACCGTTGAGATCACCGACCGTGGGCACCCGATAGCCCGGCTCGTTCCGGTGGGTGACGACAGGTCCACGCTGGCCAAGCTGGTCGCTGCCGGGCGGGCCGTCGCCCCGACCAGCAGCGGTACCGTTCCGCTCCCGCCGAAGCTCGGTGACGAGGATGTGGACGTGGCCGCCACGATCGCCGCAATGCGAGACGAGGAGCGCTGGTGATCTACCTCGACTCCGCCGCCGTCGTCAAGCTAGTCCGGCAGGAGGCGTACAGCGCCGACCTGGTCTCCTGGCTCAACAGCCACGACGATGCGCCCCTCGTCTCCTCCGCTCTCGTCGAGGTGGAAGTACCTGGAGCGTTGCGCCGGTCAGCCCCGCAAGCCCTGATCGGTGTGCCGGCGGCCATCGGGCGGCTCTTTCGACTGGAGATCGACAACACAATCCGCGCGACCGCAGCCGCGTTCGCTGAACCGACGCTGCGCAGCCTCGACGCCATCCACCTCGCCACCGCCCAGGTTCTCACCAACGAGTCCGGGACGGCACTCATCGCCTTCGTCACCTACGACCGGCGACTGCTTGAATGCGCCAACGCCGCGGGACTGCCCATCGCAAGCCCCGGCCAGAACTGACTGCTCCGCGACTGCTGATCCCACGCACAAGCGGATGCGCCGGCGATCGGCGCTTACCGGGTGGCTTGTGTCATGCGGGCGCCCTTTGGACGGAGGCGAGGCGTCGTGGGCGTCTCACCGCGGTTCCGTGGCGGCGTTCAGATGACCGCGGAGGAATCGGATCGGGTGGACACGACGCGGAAGGTTCCGAATGGCGAGCTTTGCGAAACGCCGCGGACCGCGTGCATGTCACCGTCTTTAGCGCCGTCCAACATGGCAAGGCGGCCTGGCAGACTCAGGTGCTGTGGCGCAGTTCGTGATCGCCCGTAACCCAGAGCCGGACTCGCGGCTGCCGTACCTGCTGTGGGTGCCGCTCGGGCAGCGGGGCCTGGTACTCAAGGCTGGCGGCACGTGGCCGCGGACCAACGCCGTCTATTGCCACCCCGTCGAGCAATTCCCTGCCGACGTAGAGGTGCTGGAGCGCGTACCCGTCCGCTCCTGCGTTCGGCGCGGCGCGGCGATCGACCTGGTACTCGATCGAGGGCGGGAGAACCGCTCGCAGTTCGTGTTCACCACGGCCCGGGGTCGGGAGGTGGTGTTCTGGCAGTCCCCGCGTACCGTCAAGCAGTCCCGGCCCGGGGTGCGCCGTCCGACCGCCCGCGCCGCCGGTATCCCCGAATTGGAGGTGGTGGTCGACATCCGAGAGCAGTACCCGTACCGGTTCGCCGACCAGCGAGTGACCGTGACCCGCCGCTCCTTGCCAGCCGGGGACTACGCGGTGATGGTGGACGGGCGGCTGGTGGCCACGGTGGAGCGCAAGTCCCTGGTCGACCTGGTCTCCTCGATCACCGGGGCGAAGCTGAAGTACGCGCTGGCAGACCTGGCCGCGCTGCCCCACGCGGCCGTCGTCGTGGAGGATCGGTACGCCGCTGTCTTCAAGCAGGACCGGGTACGCCCGGCGGTGGTGGCCGACGCGCTGGCCGAGTTGCAGGTTGTCTGGCCGGCGATCCCCATCGTGTTCGCCGACACGCGACTGTTGGCGGAGGAGTGGACCTATCGGTTCCTGGCCGCCGCAGCCGCCCACGCACTGGACGACGCGCACGGTCTGGGGCGGCTGGCCGATCTGCCTGAGCCGGCCGCGCCGCCAGCCCCTGAGCCCACCGCCGCCGAGATCCGGGCCTGGGCGCTTGCCAACGGGTTGGAGGTCAGCCGTGGTGGCCGCATCCCGGCGCAGATCAGCCAGGCGTACCACCAAGCGCATCCCAAATCCGATTGATCGATCCGATTAAAATCCCGATCAAGCTGCGGTCCCCGCCACCGCGAGCCCCAGCACCGTCGAACAAATGCCCCGGGCGTGCCAAGGGCAGCGGCCGGCGCCCGAGCGAGGACCGCCGGTAACTCATCAGACCCCGTTGGATGGTTCGCATAGTGCTCGAACGATAGTCAGGGTTTACAGGTCAATGACGGTGTGGGCCCCCCAGGGACTCCAAGCCGAACCCTGCTGATATATAGGCAGGTGACCGCCCTTCCGGCCGGGTACGCACCCTCGCGCATACCCGGCCGGACGGTTCAGGGGTGACCTCGACGGTGGCCGGTCAGCAGGCCGCTGTGGATCCGGTGGCGCTGAGGCGTGGCGCGCTTCCCCGGCTGGTCGTGGTGTTGGTGACGCAATATCCGGTGATGTTCTGGAACCCGATGTCGAACGGGCTGCCCGTGCCCGACTGGACGGTCACACCGTCGAGCCGCACGTTACTGCCACTGTTGGCGATGATTGCCGGGCGGGCGTCGTTGGCGCTGAACCCGACCGCGCTGTGGGTGAAGGTGATACCCGCGACCTGGTGCAGGTACCAGCCGTAGGCCGGGCGGGTACCAATGCTGTTGGGGTTGTAGTCCCCGTTATCGCTCGGTACGCCGGTACCCATGGCGCCATGGCCGCCCGGTAGGGTCAGCTTGACGTTGTTGAACGTCACGGTGCTGACC
Organism: uncultured Micromonosporaceae bacterium; assembly: GCA_964645345.1. GTDB lineage: Bacteria > Actinomycetota > Actinomycetes > Mycobacteriales > Micromonosporaceae > Rugosimonospora. The sequence goes on along the minus strand of CAZYCD010000087.1, from coordinate 1,614 downwards.
GGGTGGCCGGGCTGACCCCAGATGGTCGGGCTGAACCCGCCGGCATTGGTGCCGGTGACCCCGTCGTAGTGGATGTCGCTGATGCTGCCGACGCCGGGACTGTCGCCGCACCGCCGACGGTTACCGATCTTGATCATTATGGGCGAGGCGGTGCCGGACATGGTGACGCCGCTGTAGTGGACATTGCTGATGTGCGCGCCGTCCATCGACACCATGCCCAGCCCGGACTTGCCGGAGTGGGTGATGACGATGTTGCTGAACTGGTAGTTGGTGAAGTCGCTGCACGTCTCCGAACCGAACATGAGCGCGTTGCAACAACCCGCCGACAGGTGCGCGCCGGTCACCTTGACGTTGCCCTGCGGGAACGTCCGGCCCAGCGCCCAGTCGCTCTTGAACACCAGCGCGTCGTCGTTGGACGAGTCGGTGATGTTGGTGATCGTCGCGTTCTCGGTGTTGATGATGTTCCAGCCGTCCCGGTCACTGGCCGTCTGGATGTTCAGGTGGTCGGACGTCACCCCGTTGCAGCCGTTGATGAGCATGGCGAAGTGGCCGCCCCGCTTGAGGGTGATGTTGCTGACGGTCAGGTTGGTGCACCGGGTCAACGAGATGAGCTTGTCGGCCTGCCCGGACTTGGGGTTGCCGGTGATGAAGTGCCCTCCGCCGTCGATCGTGCCGCCTCCGTCGAACGTGACGTTCGACAGGCCGTCACCGTAGAACATCGCGTCATGGAAGTGGCTGTGGCCGAAGTCCTGGTACTGGCTGTTCGGGTTCGCCTCCGGGGCGTCGTAGCCGCTGCTGGTACCGACGAGGGTCGCACCGGCGTCCACCTGGATGGTGGTGTTGCTCTTCAGGTGTATCGTCGAGCCGATCTTGTACGTGCCCGGCTTGTACTCGATGACGCTGCCTGCCGCCGCGACCGCGATCGCCCTGTTGGTGGCGACCGCGTCGTCGGCTACTCCGTCGGCCTTCGCACCGAAGGCCCGCACGTTCAGCACGGGGCCGGAGGCCGGCGCGGCTGTCGTGGTGGCCATTGCGGGCGACACCGCGGCCGCCAGACCGAGCACGCCCGCCGCCGAGAGTGCGACGATCAGCCTGGTGCGCGTTGTTGTCTTCACACGCGACTCCTTTCATGTTCGTTTCGGTCCCCCGGCGGGTGGGCACCGACGACGAAGCGCGACTGGATACGGCACCGGACGGATGGTGCGGTGGACATCGGTCGCGGCCGGACTGACCGCGACCAAGCCCGGCCGAGGCGGTTCTGGGCTGTGGGCGCGTCGACCGGGCCGGCCCTGCGCTGTGATTGCGCAAATGGATACTTGTTGATTGCTCGGGCGCAGGCAAGGGCGTGTCTCAGGTTCTATCGCCTGACGGACAACTGCTTGCCGACCTGCCGGCTGCGCCAGTCGGGAACGACGCCCCACGGCGATCAGCACCAGGGTCGGCAGGGTGGCCGCCCGCGTGATCCCGCACCGGTCAGGGGCAACCGCTGCCCAATGCCTCCGCCCGCATCGCCGTCGTTGGTCTGCGTACCGCTGCGGCCCACATTGTGGTCAGCAGGCCGGTTCGACGGGCCAGCGATCGCCGCCGGCCGGCGAGGGCACCTTCGGTAGAGCG
>CAZYCD010000086.1:0-18247 GCA_964645345.1 uncultured Micromonosporaceae bacterium | reverse complement strand
GCCATCGCGCTGCGCGCCTCCAACACCCGCGGCGAACCCGCCGCCACACCAGAAACCCAACGAAACCTGGAACCCGCCTACGACCCCGCATAACACAACACAACGAAATCCCGGGATGGCGTTCAACGCCATCCCGGGATTCTCTTTACCGTCGGCGCATTCTGGCCCGGGCCGGGTTGGGCCCGGCACCTCGCCGTAGCGACACCAGTTGGCGGGAGTTCCTGCGGGCGCAGGCGTGCGGGCTGCTGGCGACAGACTTCTTCCACGTGGACACCATCGCGTTGCGGCGCCTGTACGTGCTGGTGGTGATGGAGGTCGTGACCCGTCGGGTCCACATCCTCGGGGTCACCGCGAACCCGACCGGGGCGTGGACCGACGACGTTTTGGCGCGGCACAGGGCTTCCGCCGCTTCGGCGCGTTCCTCGACTCGGTACCGCGCACGCCCGACCCGGTCGCCGACCTGACTGCGCTGGGCATCGCCTACCGCGGCAGCGCGCTGGCCGATCCGCACTTCTACCGGGTGATGTTCGGCCGCGAGGGCGAGGCCGGGCCGGCCCTGCGCCGGTCGACGTTCCGCGTGCTGCGCGACGCCGCCGCCCGGGCGCTGAAGGTGGCCGATCCGCGGGCGGGGTCCCGACGCGCCGGGGAGGCCGCCCTGGCGCTGTGGGCGCTGGAGCACGGCCTGGTCAGCCTGGAACTCGCCGGGCTGGTCCCCGGCGACGAGCGCAAGCGTGCCGACCGGTACCGCAGGATCCTGCTGGCGGCCGGCCCCTCGCTGCTGCGCGGGTCCGGCTAACCGTCCGCGCGCGAGACGTGCGCGCTGGCGATCCGCCAGCCGTCCGCGGTACGCACCCAGGTCTGCGACTGCCGGCCCTCCGCGGGATCATCCGGGTACCGGAAGACGGTGGTCGTCACCGCGAAGTCCCCGCCGAAGGTGACGATCGCGGTCTCCGCCAGTCGTCGCCCGGGCGGTACCGGCGGCTGCGCCAGACGCCAGGCGCGCAGCTGCCGGTACCCGGACTGCCGGTCGTCGAGCCCGAACCGCACCAAATCGGGCGAGTCCCAGAAGAAGTCCACCAGCCGGGCGTTGTCCCCGTCGACGAGCGCCGCCTCGTACTCGGCGAAGACCTTCGCCACCTCGGCGACCACGTCCGGCCGGTTGACCTCCATCCGATCCTCCACGGTGGACGCTCAGGCGGCGGAGGCCGCCGGGGCCGGTGACACGGGCGCCTCCGGTGTCTCCTCGATCTCGTCCGGCTCCGGTACCCGACGGGCGGGCCGGGTCAGCGCGAACGCCGCCAGTACCACGGCCATGAACAGGTACCCGAGGGCGACCTTCGGGCTCGCGTCCCAACCGACCTTCGGCGCGTGGATCAGCCCGATGAACGACAGCGCCGCGCCGGCCAACGCGAATATTGCGGCTGCGATGAAGCGTTTATCGATGATGAACGCGACCAGCGCGCCGAGCAGGAGACCGACCAGCACGGCGCCCTGGCCGAGCGTGCTCAGTCCGCCATAGAAGACCCCGGCCGACTCGAGTTTCGCCTCGCCCACCTGTGCCGCGCTGGTACCGGCGGCGGACAGCACGTTGTCCATCTGCCCGGACGCCCACGCGGCGATGTTGGGAATCAGCGCGGCGACGACCGCGGCGGCCTGGGCGCGCGGCGTGTGCTGGAACGCCTGCGCGCCGATGAGCAGGCCGATGTAGAGCAGGATCGGCACGATCGCGGGCATCGGCAGGATCGCGCCGAGCAGCCCGAACAGCCCGAGGAAGCACAGCAGCGCGATCGTGACGCCGGTGGCCATCGAGTACCCGGTGCGCCCGCCCGCCTTCTTCCAGCCAGGGTGTCCGATGTAGACGGCGGGCGGGAACGGCGACCCGAGCGCCGAGCCGACCACGGCCCCGATGCCGTCGGCCAGTAGTACGCTGCGCAGGTTGTAGCTGTCGCCCGCGGCCGCCGCACTCTCCACATTGGACATGCCCTCGGTGAAGTTGTAGACGCCCAGCGGGATGGCGGTGGCCAGCAGGGGACCGATGTGGGCCAGCCCCTTGCCGAGCAGGTCGAAGTGCCCGGTGGGCAGCGCCAGCGAGATGTCCTTCGCCGCCGCCGACACGTCCGGCGCGGACATCGCCCCGCCGATCCACGCGATCGCGGTACCCACGACGATCGCGGCCAGGCTGATCGGGATGTTGAACGGCAGCTTGAGATCGGTCAGCAGCCCGACGAGCAGCAGGGCGAAGACCGGCAGCGCGACCCAGGCCAGCGCCCACATCCGGGCGGCGGGCAGCATGGAGATGAAGGTGATGGAGATGCCGGCGAGGGTGCCCAGCAACGCCGCGCGCGGCGCGTACTTTCTGATGACCGGTCCGACGAACGCCCCGATGAGCACGATGACGCCGATGATGAACGCCCACGCCAGGCCCGCTTCCCAGGCCCGCATCGGGTCCTTTGTCTGCAGGTAGATCGGCAGCATGATGAGGAACACCACTATGAACATGTGCGGCACGCTTGGCCCGTAGGGCATCGCGGTCACGTCGTCGCGGCCCTCGCGCCGGGCCAGCCGCCGCGCCAGGTACGTGTAGTAGACGTTGCCGATGACCAGCGCGATGCCCAGCGCCGGCAGGATCGAATGGAACACGTCGTGCGCCGGGATCTGTACCACACCGATGCACAGCGAGGTCAGGGTGAGGACGTTGACCAGGACGTTGATACCCAGGCCGGAGAAGGCGTTGGTGTCCCCCCGCACCCACAGGGGGACGGACCCCTCGGCCCGCGCGAGCTTGACCATGATGGCTCCTCAGGAAACGGCCGGCGCACCGGCCGGCTCGGGCGCGTCCGTGCGCGAGGTGGCGTCACGCAGAGCCGCGATGAATACGGGGGAGGTGGCGACCCAGCCGAAGATGCCGCCCTGCGCGGAAATCATCTCCAGCCCGACGCGCTGGAATTCCGGAAAGTAGGAACCGACGCAGTCCGCGAGCACCAGGCACTCGTACCCGCGGTCGTTGGCCTCGCGTACCGTCGTGTGCACGCACACCTCGGTCGTGACGCCGGTGACCACCAGGCTATCGATGCCCCGCTGGCGCAGTACGTCGTCGAGGCCGGTGGCGTAGAAGGCGCCTTTGCCCGGCTTGTCGATGACCGGCTCGCCGGGCGCGGGCGCGAGTTCGTCGACGATGGCGTGCCCCTCCTCGCCCCGGATGAGGATCCGGCCGCGCGGACCGGGGTCGCCGATGCGCATGCTCGGCGCGCCCCGGCGCAGCTTCGCCGGCGGGCAGTCGGACAGGTCGGGCAGGTGGCCCTCGCGGGTGTGGATGATGGTGAGGCCGACCTCGCGGCAGGCGGCCAGCAGCGCGGCGGTCGGCTCGACCGCGCGCCACAGGTGGGACACGTCGTTGCCGAGCGACTCGCCGAACCCGCCCGGCTCCAGGAAGTCGCGCTGCATGTCGATGACGAGCAGCGCGGTGCGGTCCGGTACGAAGCCGAACGGGTAGGGCAGCGCGTCCACGGTCGCGGTCATCGCGCGCCCCCGTCCAGGTGGGTACCGGCGATGACATCGTCCGATGTGGACACGCAGCCGAAGACGCCGCCCTGCATGGTGACCATGTGCAGGGCGGCGACGTGGTTACCGGCCTCGGTGGCGCCGGTACAGTCCGAGAGGATCACGCACTCGTACCCGCGGTCGTTCGCCTCCCGCATCGTGGTGTGCACGCACACGTCAGTGGTGATGCCGGTGAGGATCAGGTGCGTGATGCCCTTGGTACGCAGTACCAGGTCGAGATTGGTCGCATAGAACGCGCCTTTGCCGGGCTTGTCGACGACGACCTCGCCGGGCGCCGGCGCGACCTCGGGCACGATCTCCCAGCCGGGCTCACCCTTGATCAGGATGCGACCGCAGGGCCCGGCCGAGCCGATCTCGGCGCCGATTCGCGCCGACCGCCAGCGCTTGTTCGGCGGCAGGTCGGCGAGGTCCGGGTCGTGCCCCTCGCGGGTGTGGATGACGGTCATGCCCAGGGCCCGGGCGTGCGCGAGCAGTCGGGCCGTGGCGGGCAGTCCGGCCCGGGTCAGCCGGATGTCGTACCCCATCGTGTCGACGTAGCCGCCCGGTCCGCAGAAGTCGGTCTGCCAATCGATGCAGACCAGCGCGGTCCGGTCGACGTCCACCGCGCCGTCGTACGGCCACGGGTACGGGTCGGCCTTGACGGGGCCGATCTGGGCGGGGGATGGATTTGGCATACAGTCGATTGTCGACCGAGCCGTTTCGGCTCGTACCGCGATCTGTAACAAGCCGATGTCCGAGAGCTAACCGGGGTCGGGTCCGGCCCCCGGCGTCGGTTCAGTCCAGATAGGACCGCGCGCCGTGGGCGGCGAGTTCGCGGCCGATCGCGGCGTGGTCGCCGCCTTCCAGCGCGTCGAGGAGCCGGCGGTGGCGGCGTACCCCGTCCATCGGGTTGGCGGTGGTCTCCGCCTCGCGGCGCAGGTTGAGCGCCATGTAGAGCTGGATCTTCACGAGCACCTGCTCGTACACCAGGGACAGCTGGCGGTTGCCGGCGAGCGCCGCGAGGGCGACGTGGAAGGCGCGGTGGTTGTCGGCCACGGCCAACCGGTCGCCCGCCTCGGCGGCGGTCGCCATCGCGTCCAGCGCGGTCCGCATCCCGCCCAGGTCGGTACCGGCGGCGAGCGGCAGGGCCGTGTCGATCACGTGCCGCTCCAGCACGTCGCGGACCGAGTACAGCTCCTCCACGTCGCGGTCGGAGAGGGTGGCGACCCGGGACCCGCGGCGCGGTACGTGCTCGACGAGCCCCTGCTCGGCCAGCAGCCGCAGCGCCTCGCGCAGCGGTGCCCGACTGATGCCCAGCCGCCGGGTCAGCTGCTCCTCGACCAGCCGCTCGCCGGGGTCGCTGGCGCCGGACAGGATCTCTTCGCGCAGCCGGGCCACGGCCAGCTCCACCAGGCTCAGGCTCTCCAGCCCGCCGTCCGTCCAGGTTGCCACCGTGTCGCCCACGGGGTGAAGTGTGCCAGCCCGGCGGTTTCTCCGGTCGACCCGTGCCCGAGGCGAGTACCGGACGGTCCCGCCACGCCGCCTCGTCGTCCAGCCGTGCCGGTGCCCTCCCGCACGCTACGTACCGGTGCGGGGCCAGAGTGGTCGATCCTCCAGGGCGCTGACCTGCGGGTATTTGCCTGGTGACCGGCTGGTGGGTGAGCCCGGAGATGGTGACACCACGTCGGTCGGTGCGCCTCACACCTCCTCCAGTCGGTGGGCGCGGTCCGCTCGGACCCGAAGCGCACGGGCCCACCGGCCGACGCATTACCAACAAAGGGGGTTTCACATGTGGTTCACGTTGCAGGCGAGAGTCGACAGTCACCGGGCTGAGCTGATGGCCGACGCCCGCGATGCCCGCCTGGCCCGCACGGCCCGGCTGGCACGGCGGGCGGCCAGACGGCGAGGAGGCGTGCAAGCGTGTGGCGAGGCGGCCGCCGTCGCCGCCGCCGACCCAACCCAGCCGGTGTTGACGCCGTCCTCGTGAGGCGGGCACGGCGGCTCAGCCGGTGCATGTGTGCCGGTACCCGAGATTGGGCAGCAGGGCCTTCCACTCAGCCGTGGTCAGGTCGCGCCCGGCGATGGCGCAGGCGCGGCGCTCCCAGGAAGCGGGATCGCTGTCCCAACGACGGATCGAACCGTCGGTGCCGATGGTGACGATCGTGTCGTGTCCTGATAGGTAGCCGCTCCACGTCCAGGTCGCGTCCGTCTGACCCATCGGCGTGCCCAGCGGCTGGCCGGTGGCGGTGTCGTAGAGGATCGTCTGTCCGTCGGCGCCGCTGCTGACAAGCGTCCGCCCGTCCGCCGAGAAGTCCAGTGACAGCTCAACGCCGTTATGGCCGGTGCGCGCCGCCCAGAGCCGCTGCCAGGATCCCACCCGCCACAGCGAGGGTGTCCCGAGGCCACCGCCGACGGCGACCTGAGCGCCATCCGGGCTGAACGCGAACACCATCGGGCTGAAGTCGGACGGGTAGATGTCCATGCTGGCGACCCGGCGACGGTCGCTGGTTTCCCACACCATCACCTGCCCGCTTCGCAGGCCACACAGCAGGTACCGGCCGTCCGGGCTGAACTGCAACGCGGCGACCATCGCGGGTACGGTGACCGGGTCGCCGAGGGGTTTGCCGTCGGCAAGGCGCAGCCATTGGATGAGGTCCGTACCGTCGCTCTGCTCGGTGGCCACCGCCACCACCGTGCCATCGGGGGTGACGTCGCTGGCCTTCGTCCGACGGCCGGTCAGCGGAATCCGGGCGGTCAGCGCCCGGCCGCTCGAAGTGTCGAAGACCTGCACTCCCGGGTCGGCGAAGTCCACCGAGAAGTACCGGCCGTTCTGGCTGAACTGCGCGTTGTTCACGTCGTCGCCGGTGGGGATCGGCACGCCGCGCTCCGCACCGGTGTCGGTGTCGAAGAAGTGCGTGAGACCGTCGTCGCCGATTCCCGCGGCGATGCGACCGCCAGGCGCGACGTAGCCGCCATAGGTTGCCCCCGGCCCAGGTGGCCGGGTCAGCGTGTCCATTCCCCGAGTCTCGGTCAGATCCCAGGCCAGCAACGCGCCGTCCTGGCCGGCGGTGAACAGGGTGCGACCATCACGGGCATACACCACCTGCGTCACCGGACCCGCGTGGCCGGTGAACACCTGGCGGGGCTGCAGCGTGGTCGCGTCCCAGACCACGGTGAGCCGATCGGCGCCGACAGAGGCGAAGCTGCTCCCGTCCGGCGCCCAGGCCAGCGAGATGACCGGGCCGCTGTGCCGGTGTGCCGTTCCGCGCCGTGCTCCGGTGGCGACATCGTAAACGTCGATGTCGGCGGAGCCGGGCGGGGCGATGAACCCGTACGTCGCGGCCTGGCCGGCACCGGGCGCGACAACTAGCAGGGTACGCCCGTCCGGGCTGAGCACGGGCATCCCGCGCACGCCGGACAGGGCCTGCGAGCGCCCGGTCGCTGTGTCGACGATCTCGACACCGTGCGGGCCGCCCAGCACGATCGTGTGTCCATCGGCCGCCACGCTGACCGAGTCGACCTTGCCGTCGGGCACCGGGAAGCGGGTGGACCGGGAGCGGGTGGTCAGGTCCCACGCCTGGACTTGTGGCGGCTGCCGCGCCTGGATCTCGGCGAGGCTCGCGCCTGGTTTCGGATGGTTGGGCTCCTGGGCCACCAGCGTGTTGCCGTCAGCCAGCAGCCCGCCACCGGTCAGCTCCGGGTCCCCGAAGATGTCACCGATCGGGCGCCGGGTGGACAGGTCCCACACGATGATCGGTGCGGCCGGCTGGTAGAAGCCCTGGCCGACGTTGGCCTGCGAGCCACCCCAGCTGACCAGGCGCCTTCCGTCGGCAGCGAACGCGATCCCAGACAGCGGCGCCTGCTGGGTGTCGGCCAGCGACCCGACCTGGCGCAGCGTGGCGGCGTCGAACAGCCGGATGTCGCCGCTAACCGTACCCACCGCCAGGGTGTCACCGTCCGGGCTGATCGCCTCGGTGAGGATCTGGTCCCCGCCGGCGACGCTTGCGGCGGCGATCAGCTGCGGGTTACGCAGCAACGCGGCCAGCAGGTTGCCGCGTGTCTGCGCCGAGCCGTCGAGTTTGGTGGCGGCCACCGCGAGCAGCAGAGCTCGCCGGGGATCGGGTTCGATCAGCGCCTGCGCGGCCAGTCGCTTCGCGTCGGCCTGGATGCTGGCCGCGTCGGCGCGCTGCTGCGCGAGCACCGCCACGCCACCGCCGGACAGCGCGAGGACCAGGGCCGCGGCGGCCGCGGCCAGCAGGCCCCGCAGCCGCCGCACCGTGCGCCGTTGAGTCAGCTGCGCGGCCGTGGCCGCGTCGCGGCCGGCCTGCAGGAACTGCGCCTCGGTCGGGGTCAGCTCACCCGGGTGGGCCTCGCTCCACTCAACGGCCGCGGCAAGGCGGGTTCCCCGGTACAGCTCGCCGGGATCCCGCCCGCCGCGGGCCCACGCGCCCGCCGCGGGCGTCAGGTGGGCGCGCAGTCTGCGCCCGGTATCGTCCTCGGCCAGCCACTCCCGAAGGCGCGGCCACCGGGTGAACAACGCCTCGTGGGACACCTCGACGAAGTCATCGGCGATGGTCACGAGCCGGCCAGCAACCAGCGCCTCGAGCGCAGTGTCGGCGTGGGCGCCGCCAGCGGCCGTGAGCTCCGCGCGCGGGACACGCCGGCGGACCAGCGGCAGGCCGTCCGGGGAGTGCGCCAGGCGCAGCAGGATCCGCCGCGCCGCCTCACGCTGTGCGTCCACGCCCAACGCGGCGAAGCACCGCTCGCCCAGGTGCTCGACCGCGCCGTCGACGCCGCCGCCGGCAAGGTATGCCGCGGTCGTCAGGGTACGTCCGGTGCGCCGTTCCCACAGCGAGAGCAGGGCCGTTGACAGTAGCGGCAAGCCGCCCGCGGCGTCCCGCACGGCATCGACCACCAGTTCGGTCAAGCCGTCGTCGATGATCAGGCCGGCCTCGGCCGCGGGGGCCTGGACGGCCTCGCGCAGCTCGTCGGCGGCCATCGGACCGACCAGTACGGTGTTGGCGGCGATCAGCTGCGCCAGCCACGGATGCTCCGCGCATCGGCCGAAGAAATCTGATCGAAGCGTCAGCACGAGCGTCGCGCCGCCGTGCGTCGCCTCGCTCATGCGCTGGACGAACCGCTCCCGCTGCGCGCCGGCCAACGCGCTGAACACCTCTTCGAACTGGTCGACGAGGATGATCCGCGGGCCGTCGGGCAGGTCGGGCCAGCCGAGGGCCGGGGTGGTGATCGACTGCGGCAGCTCGGCCGAACCCGGCAGCACGCCGGCGGCGAGCGCGGGAAGCAGACCAGCGCGTGCCACCGAGGACTTTCCGCTGCCCGAAGCGCCTACCAACGCGAGCAGCGGCGCACCGACCAACCGCGCGACGAGCTCGGCGACGAGCCGGTCGCGGCCGTGGAAGTACGCGGCGTCGACCACGTCGAAACGGGCCAGACCCTTGTACGGGCAGACCGGCACATCCCGATCGTGCCGGCCGTACACGGCCTGCCTGGCGCGGACGTGTTCGAGATCGAGCACGCCGTCCTTGATCTGCTTATGCGCGGCGCGCAGGCCGCGCTGACCATCGGTGAGGTGGGTGACGGCGCGATCGACCCGGCCGGAGGCCTGCGCCGCCGCCCATCGCGCCGCGTCGCGATGCACCTGGGCGGGTATCCCGTGCGCCCCGGCCACCGCGCTCAGCGCCTGCATGTCGGCAGCTTCCGAGGCGTACAAGCGCACCACCTCAGCCACCTCCACCGGGGACAGGGGTGGCAGGACAATACGCGGCATAGCGCCGAGCGCCGCGGGCGGCTCGGCTGCCCCGGTCAGCACCGTCAGCGTCGGACGGTCCACACCCGTGCCCAACCACGACACCACCCGGTCCAGCTCTGCCGGGCTGAGCCGGTCCACGTCCTCGACGATGACCACAGCCAGCTCGTCGGGCCGGGCGAACATCTCCTCCAGCCCGTAACGGACCGGCACTCCCCGCTCGGCCGCCCGGCGCGCGAACTCGGTCACCAGGTGGGTCTTGCCGAGGCCGGGCGGGCCGAGTACGTGGCGAACCTGACCCGTCTCGCACGCGGCCAGGTCCAGTGCCCCGGTCAACGCGGCCAGTTCCCCGTCGCGTCCCACACACAGCGCGCCGGGGTGGTCCAACGCGAGCGGGAGCGTGACCGGCGCGACCGGGATGCCCAGCAGCGCCGGATCCTCGGCGAGGACCGCCCGCTCCACCGACCTCAACTCCGGCCCCGGTTCCACCGCGACCTCATCCAGCAGCCGGGTCCGCGCCCGCTGATAGGCCGACAATGCGTCGGCCTGGCGGCCGCAGCGGTACAACGTCGTCATCAGCTGTGCCCAGAACCGCTCGTGGTGCGGGTACCGGGCAACCAACGACTCCAACTGCGCCACGAGCGCCGACGCGCGTTGCCCAGGCGCCGCCAACTCGGCGTCAACGCGGGCTTCCAGCGCGGCCAACCGGACGGCCTCCAGCCGGATGCGTTCCGCCTGCGCGAAGGGCACGTCCGCCAGGTCCGCGTACGGCTCGCCACGCCACAGATCCATCGCCGCGGTCAGCCGCTGGGCCGCGAGCGCCGGCTGCCTCAGGTGAAGTGCCCGACGGCCCTGCGCGGCCAGCCGCTCGAAACGCACGGCATCAACGGCCTCGGGTGATACGGCCAGGACGTACCCCGGCGGCCGGGTCACCACCGGCACGACACCGCCGCGGTTCGACAGCGCCTTTCGCAACCGGTTGACGTAGGAGGTCACCGCGTTGCGCGCGTCGACGGTCCCGAGGTCTCCCCACAGTCCCGCCGCGATCGCGTCGACGCTGACCAGCCTGCCCGGCGTGACCAGCAGCCGTCCCAGCACTCGAGCGGCCACGCCGACCACCTCGATCGGCTGCCCGTCGTGGCGTACCGCCAGCGGGCCCAGCACGTCGAAGCTCCACGCCGTCGCGTCGGCGTGGTCCCCGCCGCCTCCGGTGCCCGGGCCCGAGGTCATACGCCCATGATCCGGGGGGGTGACGGCGGCCACCATCAACCGAGTTGCCAGCAGATAACGCCGCGTCGAACGACCCTCGACGGCGGGTTGCATGGTCCGATCGCACCGCCGACGGAGCCGACAGCGTGACCGGCAAGCGGGGCGCCGACTTCGACGACGCGGCCTTCGATACAGCCGCCCACACTGGTCTTGTCAATGGGACTGGCCCTCGTCCTCGTCAGCAGCCCAGAAACCCTTGTAACGCCCGACGGGTTCGAAACGCCGGAGGTCAGTAAGGCTTTGGGCGACATGCTCGTCGGCTGGTACCCATCAGTGACCAGCGTGCTCACGGCCCTTCAGTTCGCAGCGACGCTTGCCTTCTCGCTGCTGCTGCTGCGAACGACCGCAGGCGACTTCTACGCCCCGCCGCCGAACGAAGGGCCGGCCGGCCTGTGGACTTTCGCACCTAGGTCCAACTCCACCTGATGCGAGCCCCGTAGTACCAGATTTTGCTCGCGTGGACGACTGTGGCCAGGGTGTCCGTTGGCATCCCTGATCTCGGTGCTGAGGGGTGAACTCGCGACGACGACTCCTGGGCGTCCGCGCACCCTGAGAGCCTCCCGGGTGGTGACCTCCGGGACCGACCAGGGTCCGGCCCCGATGTTCTCGGGCGCGGGCGGTCGCATCCTGGATTTCGCCGGGGTTCACCGGTACCGACCAAGGGAGGAAGACGATGGAAACCGTGCACGGGTCGATGCGCCGCGAGGGGTTGGTCCGGCCGCGTGATGGGCGGGTACTCGGTGGTGTCTGCGCCGGGCTGGGGCGGCGCTTCGGCATCGACCCGTGGCCCGCGCGGCTGCTGTTCGTGCTGATCCTCTTCCTGATTCCGGGCAGCCACATCCTGATCTACCCGATCCTGTGGATCCTGATGCCGTCCGAGGAGGTCGTGCCGGCGCCGGTCGACACCACCACCGCTGGCGCTGTACCGGCCTACCGGGCCTGATGCGGGTCGGGAACGCGGCGGCCGGCGTGGGGGTACGCCGGCCGCCGCGATGTGGCCCAACACCTGGTACCCGCTCGACCGCCGGGTCTGTTCGGCGCGCTACCCGTCTGCGGGTCGCCGCAGCGTTAAGCGAACTCGCCTGGGCGATCTGATCTGAGGTCGCGCCAACTGGCTGCGGCTTCGTGGCTCTCCCGGTAGGGCGCCGGGCCGGAGGCCTACCCGCGGAGGCGGTGAACTTGGCACCGCATTCCCGCAAGTGGCATCGGGCTTGATCGAGGTCAGCTCAGTTCTGGCGCTCGCCGATGAACAGCAAGTGTCCCGCCATTCCCAGGATGGAAGGGTCGGCGGCAGTCTCATATGCAACGTTCAGCAGTCGTTGGTAAGCGGGCCGGTCGCGTTCTGCCAAACGGGCTACGTCCGCCTGGGCCCACCCGAGGAAGCCTTGCGACGCCATGAGCTGGCGACAGCTGAAGCCGTGGGCTGCGAAGAACGGGATGATGTCCTCGGGACGCATGAGGTAGCCGCCGGTAAACCTGCCGGCCCGCTCGTCGTCGTAGCGACCCTCTGTCAGAATGCGGTCAGCCGCGCCGTCGTCGAAGGCCGCCGAGCCCCGCTCCAACACCGTTGCCAGCAGAGGCTTGTAGCGTGGCATCACGGCCGAGACCAGTAGACCTCCTCGGCGCAGCACCCGATGTGCCTCATCTGCCGCGCGGATTCGGTCGGCCTCCTCGGTCAGGTGATAGAACGGCCCCAAGCACAGCAACGCGTCGAACGAACCGTTCTCGAAGGCGCCGAGGTCCCGGGCATCAGCCAGAACGATCGACTCGACGTTCGCCCGGTGCTCGGTTGGGAGCCCGGCCAGCTGCGATCGGGCGATGTCAAGCAGCGCATCAGACAGGTCAGCGAGGACTACCTGATAGCCGCGTTCGGCCAGCCAGCGGGTCCACACACCCGGTCCACCACCCAAGTCGAGCACCCGAGCCGGCGGGGCCGGCAGGAACTCGACCAGCGCCCGAGCATGCAGCTCCTGTTCGACGAGGCCGTCGTCTGGCCTGCTCAACCGTTGCGATTCCCGCAGAGCCGACTGTTCGTAGTAGTCGCGCACCGCGCTCACCGGATCGCGATCAAGCGCTCCTCCCATGAGCGCTTATGGTTGCCTACTTGCCGCCAGATGCGAAACCGAGAACGGCCCAGGCACAACCAGCCCGTAGCCCGGTGTCGCCTTCGTCGGGCGGTGCTTGGCTTCGTGCTGCCCGCACAGCGGCCGCTGGCCGGCTCCACGACACGGCGACCGAGGTGTACACCAGCGTTTGTGGGGACGTCGTGCCAGCGATCAACGCAACGGATCCGAGGGAGTCCGCGGGTCTACGGGACGGTAACGATGCGGCGGCGGCCGCCTAACGAAGCGATGATCGAGACGGTCACGTGACCTCGTCGCCTGAAGATACGGCTCGTGGACACACCAGCCGCTAGCAGCCCAGCCGGCCACTCGGGTTCGCGGATCGGCTGCGCGGCCGGGCTGGGTGTGCTTGTCGCGGTTGTGGTCTGTTGCGCGGGTACTGTGGTTCGCTTCGTCGCACCCAACGCATCTAGCCGCGTGGTGGCCGCGCCGGTACCGCTGGACGGATCCGTGGTGTTGGGACTGGACAGCGAGACAGTCATCTACTCGCCACCGACACCGTGTCGCGATTCAGTGTTGTCCGCCGATGAACGGCCCGATCGGGTCCTGCTGAGGCTGACCGAGTCCGACGCCGGTCTGCAGTACTGCCTGCGGGGTGGTCCGGCCAGGTTCGGTACGGTCAGCGTGGTTCTACACGAGCACTTGGGCAGCCGCATGCTCGTGGACACGGTGACCGGCCGAACGGTTGCCTGCCTCGCAGAGGCCGACGTGCTTCGTCCGAGCCCGCCGCTTTCAGGGTGGGACATCTACGCCCCGATGGCCGATGTGACCACGCGTATGGCGTACTTCGGCGGCCCGGGCGCCGCCGTCGCTGTGGAGAACTTCCACGCGGTGGACGCGACCGGCCAAACCCGGCAACCCGGCAACCTCGCGATAATCCAGGTCGCTAACGGCGGCTGGCATCCACCGAGCGGGACACCGACCAGCCCGCTTACCGTCCGCGGGCATCCGGGCCTGGCCGCGGCGGGGATCATCGTGTGGACCGAGTCCGGTCGCACGATCGCCATTGCCGCGAGCCGCCCGGTCGGCCATTCGCCTGAGCCGGCACTGGACACCGGCGTACCGCCGGCACCTACTCAACCGCTGAGCACGGCCGAACTGCTGGCCATCGCCGCGACCCTGACGGGGGGACCCGCATGACTACTGCCCGGCCCGGCCTGGCCCGCACGGCCAAGCGCGCCATGCCGGCCCTCGTCGCCCTCGCCGTCGGCGTTGCCGTGGGGGTCCTCGGATCCGACCTCGCCAGCACCACGGTCGCCGGTTCCGACGTGTCTCCCGGACCGATCCTGGTCAGCGCCGACCAGCGCACGCTGGCCGGCACCGTCGGCGGCTCGTGCTCCAGCGGCTTCCTCAAGGTCGACGAGACCGCGCGCACCGTCACCGTGGTGCTGCACCGCAGCCCGCAGATCATGCTAGCGCCGGGCTCTTGCGGCATCGAGACGTTCGTGGGCCGCCTCAACGCGCCCCTGGGCAGCCGCCGTCTCGTCGACGGCGTCACTCACGCCGCACTACCCACATTCGACGGTGCCGGGATCCTGCGACCGGCGTACCTGCCGACCGGCTTCATCCACCGGTACGACACCGCAACATTCCCCAACGAACACGTCGCCGGCGGCGTCACCGGCTGCGTGCAGGTGTACACACAGGACAGTGGCTATGACGAGTCCATTTGGATCAGCCAACGAGACGGGGGAGTGTGGTCCGCCCCTGAGGACGTGACCCCGCAACCGATCACCGTGCGCGGCCAGCCGGGCATGGCCATCCCAGGCGAGATCGAATGGACCGAGCACGGCCAGCTCATCACGATCGAGTCCCGGACGTACGCGTACGCCATCCTCAGCACAGCCGACCTGGTCCGGATCGCTGCCGGCCTGCGCTAGTCGAGCCGAGGGATCGTCGAGTCCTGACATCCGTCCGGTGGGCGCAGACATGGCGGACCCGGGGCTACGGCAGCGGGTCGGCCTGACGTCAGTTCCGGGATTGCCAGGGGCACCTGCCACAGATGCATGCCCGGTTGGAGGATCCGGAATCGCGTAAGGGCCACAAGTATTTGCTGGTCGTGGTAGATCACGACACCGGCCGCCTGGTCTGGGCCGGTAAGGGCGCCGGCCAGGCCAGCCTCGCCGCGTTCTTCACCCGGGTCGGAGGCGGTCGGGCGACGCTGCGGCCGGGGAGATCAGCACCTTCGACCGCCACCTGTTGCTTGGCGGCCCTGACCTGGCGACGTACCGCAGTTGCGCCGGAATGCGATCATCGCCGACATTGCACACCGCCAAGTCGCGCAGCACCACACCCGCACCTGAACCCGGCTACCGAACTTCGACCCAGCAGATCACGGAATCCGCAGAACCCGCGTACGGTCTGGGCATGGTTGATCAGAGTTCTCCCTTGCCGTCGGTGCAGGACTTTGCGACCTGGGAGCCCTTGTTGCGGCTTCTGCGGGACAGCCGCTCGAAGGAGCAGGCTGCCCCGTCCATCCGGGTGGCGGGAAGCATCGGCCGACGGAGCTGGAGTCTGCCTCTGCGGCGACGGCTGCCCCCACCCGGCCGGGCCGCCCAGGTTGAGGACATGCGCGACGAGATGGAGGCGGTGGAGCGGGTGCGTCAGGCGCTCGTGGACGCCGGTGTCGACGACATCTCGTTCACAGCGGAGATATCGCCGGCCGGGGAGGCCGCGCTCCGCCTGCTCGGGCCCAGCCCCGCGGTGGAGCCCGGCATCGGCACCCCGCACCCAGGGGCGCTCATCCTGGTTGAGGGCGCCGTTCCCCAGCCATGGCGCTGTCTTCCCGATCCGGTGCCCGGGGCGGTGCCAGCCCCTTCGGCGGATCCGGCGTTGCTGGAGCGGACGCTGCGTGAGCGGTTGCCCGACGCCATCGGTGCGACGGAGGCGGAGATCGCCGTTGCGGAGGGGCGCCTCGGCGTCACCCTGCCCGAGGAGCTCAAGGTGCTGTACCGGGTGACACGGGCACGGCGGGAGGACTGGGGCGACGACTACGAGGCAGCGGAACGTGAATGTATGGCGGTCGGCTGCGAGCTCTTCGCGTTGGACGACCTGCACATCGCCGACGCGTCGTCCCGCCACTGTCCTTGGCAGTTCGCGGCGATGGAAGCGGTCGTCACCCCGCCCGACGCGACGGTGCAGGGCCTGGTTGGCTCACCCGGCTGGATTGCCTTCGGGGACAATGGCGGTGGCGACCGGCTGGCGGTCGATCTGACACCGGGCCCGCGCGGACACGCCGGGCAGGTCATCATGCTCAGCCACGAGGAGAACGTCGGCGCCCTCCTGGTCGCCGACTCGCTTACCGACCTGGTGATGAACCGGCACAGCAAGCGAGGTGGCGGCCCGGTCGGGGACCAGCCGCCGGTCGTGGCCCACGTCAATATCCGAAGTCTGCCAAGCATCGAGGCCGCCGCACACCCCGGCTTGGAGGTCCTGTCCATCGGCGTATGGGACGCTGAGCCACTCAGCCTCGCCCCGGTCACGAATCTGCCCCGCCTGCGGACCCTTGCCGCCTACCCCGGCACGCTCGCCGATCCTCTGGAGATCGCCGAGCTCACCACGCTGGAGTTCCTAGAGCTCGGCCCGGAGGAATGGCGCGTCCTCCTCGACGCCGGAGCCGTCCCGCGCAGCCTGTCGGCCGCCGCCATCAAGGTCCACGGCAACCAGGACCCCCTACCTATCGTGAACATCGCCAACGAAATCCTGGCACTCTGGGACCGGCCCCAGATCATCCAGACCGTCCTTGACGGCAACCTCGGCCCGATGCCTTAACCGGCAGGGGCAAGCACCGGGTCACACAGGACACACCTCCCACGGCCCAGGAGCGCCGCCAAGACCGGCCGCCAGCAGCCCCGCGGCACACCGCGCCGACGAGCCACGTACGCCTGGGTGCAGGCGCGAAGAGCGCGCAGGCTGACCATCAACTCCTCGCGTAACCGCGTCCGCACCTCGTCGGTCGTTGGAGAGGCCAGGCGGACAGACTCACCGCGCCCCTCGCGCAGCGCGTCCACCGTGTCCTCCCTGACTCCGTTCGCCGCGTCCCAAACCAGGGCCGGCCGAACGATGCCGTGATTCCATACCGGACCGTGCGCAGATCTCCACCAAGGCAGAACCGGGTACTGAGCCAGGTGGGTGGCGTTGGACCAGTGTTGCGCTCCGGGCGGCTCCGTCCACCAGGCAACCTCAGCGACCGGAAGGTCCGCGCAGAGCGCAACCGTGACGGTCTCAAGGTCACGTGGCGGGCCAAGGATGTCCCCGACGCCCCACATCTGGGTCACCCAGTGGAAAGATCGAGGACGGCCGGGTGATCATATCCGCGCACGTCCGCGCGAGCGACTCAGCGTGATGTACGGCGCGTGCCCATTTCATGCCGCCATCCTGACCCATGAGGCCGGAGTCCAGTCGGGAGCCCGCGCCGCTCCGCTCGGCGAACTCGCTGTCGATCGAGGTAGCGCATTGGGACCATGGCCGGGCTCCATCGCACGGCACTGTGAGGACGCTCCTGCCGAGTCGATGCCAGGGTACCGTCACGGGCGTGACCGAACCCGCACCTGTCGACCTGGCCGCGATCCGCCGGCTGGCTGCCGATGTGGATACCACCGCGTTGTGCGATACAGCTGAAGACATTCGCGTGGTTTCACCCGCCCTGCGATGCCGATCGGCCAATCCCGCAATGTGCGGGTTGGCATTGACCGTGCGCTGCCGTGACGACTTCTTGGGCGTGATCCAAGCGATTGAGCAGGCCGTGCCCGGCGACGTTGTGGTGGTTGACGGCGGTGGCCGTGAGACCGCCCTGGCGGGAGAGTTGTTCGCCCGGGCCGCGCTGGCCAAGCAACTGGCCGGGATCGTCATCGATGGCGGCTACCGGGACCTGCGGTTCATCGCTACCTGTCAACTGCCGGTCTACAGCAGATACGTCACCCCCAAGGCCGGAACCGCAACGCGCCTGGCTGCGCTGGGAGAAACGATCAGCTGCGGCGGCGTACCGGTCCATCCGCGCGACATCATCATCGCCGACCACGACGGCATCGTCGTACTCGACCCCAGCACAGCTGTCGCCAGGCTCACGGTCGCCGCAGAGGTAGTGGCAACCGAATCGCGGGTAATCGAACGGCTGGCCGCCGGAGCTACCCTCGGCGATTGCCTCAACCTCCAGGCGCACACGGATCGACTGGCGCGCGGCGAACCATCGCGGTTGCGGTTCACTGTGTGACGAAGGCTGACCACTGGGTACCGAGCAGTCAGCGGCATGTCCGTGCGTTCGGGGGGCGGAAGCGTCGATCACTTCTAGGTGATTACGTACTGCGAGGCCATGGGATGACGCAGTCCCAAGAGCCTGAGGTCAGGCCTCGCGCGCCGGCACGCCGAAGAACACTCTCCTCGCCGAGTACGGAGAAGCCGTCATTGCCACCAGGCCAGAACAACGCCAGACGACGGCTACTCCCGGCCGCCTTAAGGAGTCGGTTGACCTCAGCGGCAGGGTTGATGGAGCAGTCTGTCCAGGGGTCCTCTGTTGCGGGCACCTGATGCTCATCCGCGGCATACCTGT
>CAZYCD010000085.1:3515-18261 GCA_964645345.1 uncultured Micromonosporaceae bacterium | reverse complement strand
GGCTGGCCACCGCGATCAAGCTCACCCCCGGGATCTTCATCGTGTACCTGCTGCTGGCGCGCAGGCGGCGGGAGGCCCTGCTGGCGGCGGCCACCACGGCGGCCGCCACCGTGCTGGCGGCGGTGGTGGCGCCGCACGCCTCCAGGATCTTCTGGACGGACGCGCTCTGGGACACCGACCGCATCGGCCAGCTCTCCTACATCTCCAACCAGTCCCTGGAAGGGATCGTCGCCCGGCTGAACCCGGGGCAACCGAGCCGGGCACTGTGGGCCGCGCTGGTACTGCTGGTGCTCGCCGTGTGGGTGTGGCGGGTGCGGCGGGCGGTGCGGTTGGGCGACGAGCGGGCCGGCCTCGCGCTGACCGGCGTGCTGGGCTGTCTGATCAGCCCGGTCACCTGGATCCATCACCTGGTCTGGCTGCTGCCGGCCCTGCTGCTCGTGGTGGTGCGCGGACTGGACGCGGTAACCGACCAGAGCGGCCGGCGGCGCGGGGTACGACTGCTTTCCTTCGCCGCGGTGCTGTACGCGCTGCTGTCCAGCCGGTCGGTCTGGTACTTCGCCAACCAGTTCACCGGCTGGGGCCTGCTGGTGAGCAACGCCTACGCGCTGGCCAGCGTGGCGCTGCTCGTCGGCATGCCGCTGCGGGAGGGGGACCGGTCAGGCGGCACGCCAGGCGTAGCGGACCTCCGGCAGGTCGACGACGGTACCGTCGGGGCGGCGCACCGGAAAGGCGGACCGGCCGCCGTCGGGCCGGAAGCCGAGGTGCGCGTAGAAGCCGCGGGCGGGCTCGTTGGCCTCGAGTACCCATAGCCGGACCTCTGGGTACCCGAGGGCGGTCAGCCGTTGCAGCGCGCCGTCCATCAGGACTCGGCCCGTGCCGCTGCCCCAGGACCCCGGCTCCACGTAGATCGCGCAGACCTCGCCGACCGAGGTGTCCAGGCTCTCGCCGTTGCGGTACGGCCCGTAGTAGACGTACCCGACCACCCGGCCGTCCCGGGTCGCGACCATCGTCTCGTGCGTGCGGTCCTCGGCCATCCGCTGCTCGTACCGGCGGGCCCGCCCGTCCACGTCGATCGCGTCGAGAACGTCGTCCGGCACGATCCCCGCGTATGCCTCGCGCCACGCGTCCGCGTTGATCCGGACGATGTCGTAGGCGTCCGACGGCCGCCCCTGCCGCAGAGTCACCATGCCGGGAGGATAGCGGCCGGTACCGATGTCGGACCCGCCTTATAACGTCGTGGGCGATGCAACCGCAATCGCTGTCACTCGCGCAGGCCCGGCGGATCGCGCTGACCGCCCAGGGCTTCCTCGACCCGCCGCCGTCCGGCGCGGTCACCCGCCGCCACCTGCGCCGGGCTCTCGGCCGGATCGGCCTGCTGCAGATGGACTCGGTCAATGTCCTGCAGCGCGCCCACTACCTGCCGCTCTACAGCCGACTCGGCCCGTACCCGACGGACCTGCTCGACCGGTCGGCTTACCGCGCCCCGCGCGACCTGTTCGAGTACTGGGGGCACGAGGCGTCGCTGCTGCCCGTCGGGCTGCACCCCTTCCTGCGCTGGCGGATGGCGACCGACCACAGCTGGGGCGGCGTCACCAAGCTCGCCCGCAGCCAGCCCGACCTGGTCGATTGGGTGCGCCAGGAGGTGATCGACAACGGCCCGCTGACCGCCGCCGAGGTCGAGGCGGATGTACCCCGCCGCACGGGCAACTGGGGCTGGAACTGGTCAGACTCCAAGACCGCGCTGGAGTGGCTGTTCTGGCGAGGCGAGGTGCTGGTCAGCCGCCGCAACGGGGCGTTCGCCCGGGTCTACGACATCCCCGAGCGGGTACTGCCGGCCCCGGTGCTGGCGACGCCCACACCCCCGGCCGCCGATGCCTTCCGGGAGCTGGTGCGCGTGTCGGCCGCCGCGCTGGGCGTAGCGACCGAACCCGAGCTGCGCGACTACTTCAGGCTCCCGGTCGCCGGCGCGCGGACGGCCGTGGCGGAGCTGGTCGAGGCCGGCGAGCTGCTACCGGTCGAGGTCGAGCGCTGGCGCGGCCCGGCGTACCTGCACCGCGACGCCCGGCTGCCCCGGTGGGTACGGGCGGCGACCCTGGTCAGCCCGTTCGATCCGGTCGTCTGGAAGCGGGAGCGCACCGAGCGGCTGTTCGGCTTCACCTACCGCATCGAGATCTACACGCCGGCCGCGCAGCGGACTTTCGGCTACTACGTGCTGCCGTTCCTGCTCGGCGACCGGCTGGTGGCCCGGGTCGACCTCAAGGCGGACCGGGCGGGCGGCGCCCTGCTGGTACCGGCGGCGTGGGCCGAGCCGACCGCGCCGCCGGAGACCGCCGCGGCCCTCGCCGAGGAGCTGCACCGGCTCGCCGGATGGCTCGGCCTGTCCCGGGTAGAGCCGCCGCGCCGGGGCGACCTGGCCGACCCCCTCCGTAAGGAGTTGACCGTCCATCGGGCGGGCGCGTCCGGTGTAGCTTGATGAGCGTGGTATCGCAGCCCGCGCCCGTCGCCGCACCGTACCCGCACGACCACGTGCACGCCCATGGTGACGCGCACGGGCAGGCGCCGGTGTACGTCCTGGCTCCGGCCGCCTCGACCGATCCGCTCAGCCGGTTCTTCCTGCGCGTCTACGGACGGGTACCGGTGTGGGGCATGCCGGTCGCTGTTCTGGTCTGCTTCCTCGGCGGGGTCGGCTACGTGCTCTACACCGACCCGACCGACTCGGGCGCCTTCTCCAGCCCCACCTGCCTCGTGCGGCTCACCACCGGCTTCGACTGCCCGGGCTGCGGAGGTACCCGCGCCTTCTGGTACCTGCTGCACGGCAACGTACCGGCCGCCGCACGGTCGCACCTGATGGCTGTGTTCGCCGCGCCGTTCCTGGCCTACGCGTTCCTCACGTGGCTGGCGAAGACGACCGTCGGCTGGAAGCTGCCGACCCTGCGGGTCTCGCCCAAGGCGGTGACGATCTTCCTCGGTGCCTGGGCGGTGTTCACGTTCCTGCGCAACCTGCCATGGGCGCCGTTCACCCTGTTCTTCGTCTGAGCGCAGCCGGAGCCGGGTTGTGGCGGAGGCGAGCACAGACGCGCTTCCTTGTCTGAGCGCAGCCGGAGCCGGGTTGTGGCGGAGGCGAGCACAGACGCGCTTCTTCGGCTGAGCGACGATTGCCGAGCGCGGGCCGGCCCGGGCCGGCGCACCGGCCCGGGTCCCGCGGGCCTCAGGCCGCGGCCGGTACCGCGACCCGCTGGATGTCGACGTTGCCGCTGGCGGTACGGATGGTGAGGCGCAGTTGCACCTGGCCGCTGGTACCGTCCCCGCCCATGGCCAGGCCGTTGCTGGTGCGGCCCGAGGCGGTGTCGATGTCCAGCCAGACCCCGGTGCCCTGGGCGACGCCGACCCGGACCGCGCCGGAGGCGCTCTTGATCCGGGCGGTACCGCGGCGCAGGCAACCGACCTGAAGATCTCCCGACGCGCTGGTCATCAGGACCGAACCGGCCGCGTCGTCCACGGTCAGGTCGCCACTGGCCGTGTGCCCTTCCAGGTCGCCGCCGACGAGGTTGACGGTGACGTCGCCGGAGGCGCCCTTCAGGCGGGCCGAACCGTCGACGCGGTCGACGAGCACATGGCCGCTCGCCGTCGTGATGGTCGCGTCGCCGCGGACGTGTTCGATCGCCACGTCGCCGGACGCCCCGGTCATCCTGGTGTCGCCGTAGCGGCCGCGGCAGCGGGCCTCGGCAGAGGCGACCTTGACGTCGAGGGGGCAGTCCAGCGGTAGCCGGATGTCCACCCGTACCCGGGCGTGGCGCAGCAGCCAGAATGTGCCGGTCTCGGGCGCCTCGACGACCAGCCGGCCGTCGCGCATCTCCACGGTGGTGCGTTCGGCGGCGCTGCGCGATGCGTCGCTGCCGTCCCACGGCGAGACGGTCACCGACGCGGTGGCCCGCTCCTCAGCGACGATGTCCAGGGCGCCGCCGGCCAGCTTGACCGCGACGGGTACGGGGTTGGGGCAGTCGAACTCGGGCATGACGTGTGCTCCTTCGGTTGAGGTGACGTTGTGGTGGCGCCGTCAGGCCTGGGCGAAGCCGGTGATCCGACGGCCGGAGGACCGGCCACGGCCGGTGGGCGGCGTGCCGGGCGGCGCCGACCGGTCCCGCGCGAGTGCGGTGGCCACGGCCCGGACCAGCCAGGCGTTGACCGAGACGCCCTCCGCCGCCGCGGCGCGCTCGAGTTGCTCCTTGACGGGTTCTGGCAGGCGCAGCGTGATCCGGGCCAGGTCGCCACCGTCGACGACGGGCGGACCGACCGGGGCCGGCGGCTCCTCCTCGGCCGGGGAAAGCTCGGTGACCATGAAGTCGGCGTCCCGGCCGTGCAGCCGGACGTCGACGCTGGCGCTGCCGAGTCGGGTCGTGATCTCAGCCGCGGCGTCGGACAGCAGCTCCAGCAGGGTGAGCCGGGCGGCCGCGTCCAGCGAGCCGGTGAGCAGCTCGGCGGCGTGCAGGACCTCGGGGCCGCCCGGGGCGGCGCTGGCGGCGAGCTCGCGCCGGAGGTTCTCGAGGTAGGGCGACAAGTCCATGACGCCATCATGACGCCGTTGATGACGTCAGTCAAGTCAATATGACGTCAGTTAGGCGTCGCAATGATGTCCTGAGTGACCGCGGATTGCCGGTACCGGTGGCGGCGCGTGCCGCGCGACCGGCCGTCCGTCCGCGACCGATAGGCTCAAAGGCACCGCCGAGAGAGGAGTCCACCGTGACTGAGATCGTCGCCCCGCAGGTGAAGCTGATCGCGTGGACCCACTTCGAGGCGCCCGAGGACGTGCCCTGGTCCACCGACGCCGAGGGCGGCGAGGCGCTGGCGGAGTTCGCCGGCAGGGCCTGCTACCAGTCGTGGAGCAAGCCCAACCCGGCGACCGCGACCAACGCCGGGTACCTGGCCCACATCCTCGAGGTCGGGCACCTGTCGGTACTGGAGCACGGAACGGTGACCTTCTACCTGAGCGGCGTGTCGCGCTCGTTCACCCACGAGCTGATCCGGCACCGGCACTTCTCCTACAGCCAGCTCTCCCAGCGCTACGTGCCCGAGCGCAACGCCGCCCTGGTCGAGCCCGAGGTGATCGCCGAGGATCCGGAGCTGCACAAGCGCTTCGTCGAGGCCGGGGAGGCGGCGGTCCGGGCGTACACCGAACTGCTGGCCGGGCTGGAGCAGCGGTTCGCCGACATCCCCAACGCCACGCTGCGGCGCAAGCAGGCGCGGCAGGCCGCCCGCTCGGTGCTGCCCAACGCGACCGAGACGCGGATCGTGGTCACCGGCAACTACCGCGCCTGGCGACACTTCATCGCCATGCGCGCGACCGAGCACGCCGACGTGGAGATCCGCGAGCTGGCGGTGGAGTGCCTGCGCCAGCTCAAGGAGGTGGCGCCCAACGTGTTCGCCGACTTCACGATCTCGCGGCTGGCCGACGGTACCGAGATCGCCGCCAGCCCGTACGCCTGGGAGTCCTGATCGCGACCCGTCTTGCGGGCCCCGAAATCCGATAGGTTGAGAGCATGAAAACCATGGTTTCCGAGCCCCGCCGGCCCTTCGGCCGGCTGCTGACCGCCATGGTCACGCCCATGCGGGCGGACGGCTCGCTGGACGTCGACGGCGCCGCCCAATTGGCCACCCACCTGGTGGACAAGCAGGCCAACGACGGTCTCGTGATCAGCGGTACCACCGGGGAGTCGCCCACCACCTCCGACGGCGAGAAGGACGCGCTGCTGCGCGCGGTGGTCGAGGCCGTCGGCAACCGGGCGCAGGTGGTGGCCGGGGTCGGCACCAACGACACGCACCACACCGTCGAGCTGGCCCGCGCGGCGGAGAAGGCCGGCGCCCACGGCCTGCTCGTCGTTACCCCGTACTACAACAAGCCGCCGCAGGCCGGGCTCGTCGCGCACTTCACCGCGGTGGCCGACGCCACCGGCCTGCCGATGATGCTCTACGACATCCCGCATCGCGCGGGTACCGCGATCACCACGGATACCCTGGCACGGCTGGCCGAGCACGAGCGGATCGTCGGCGTCAAGGACGCCAAGGCCGACCTGGTCGGCAGCGCCTGGGTGACGCGCCGCACCGACCTCGCCTTCTACTGCGGCGACGACGCGCTGACCCTGCCGCTGCTGGCGGTCGGCGGGGTCGGCCTGGTCGGCACGTCGACGCACCTGATCGGGGAGCGGGCCAAGGAGATGATCCTGGCGTACGAGCGGGGCGACGTGACCGGCGCGCTGGCGCTGCACCGCGAGCTGCTCCCGCTGTTCACCGGCATCTTCCGCACGCAGGGCGTGATCCTGGTCAAGGCGGCTCTCAACCAGCTCGGGCTGCCGGCCGGGCCGGTACGCCCGCCGATGGTCGACGTGACCGACGCGGAGCTGGCGCAGCTGATCGAGGACTGCGCCGCGGCCGGTGTCACGCTGCCCTCGAGGCAGTCGTGACACAGTCGCCTGTGGAGCTGACGGAGACCCCGCCACCACCGCTGCCGGCCGGCGCGCTGCGCATCATCCCGCTCGGCGGGCTCGGCGCGATCGGCCGCAACATGACGGTCTTCGAGTACGGCGGCAAGCTGCTGGTCGTCGACTGCGGCGTGCTCTTCCCGGACGTCGACCAGCCCGGTGTCGACCTGATCCTGCCCGACTTCTCGGCGATCCTCGACCGGCTGTCCGACGTGCAGGCCATCGTGCTGACGCACGGCCACGAGGACCACATCGGGGCGGTACCGTACCTGCTCGCCCACAAGCCGGACATCCCACTGGTCGGCTCCCAGTTCACCCTGGCACTGGTCGAGGCGAAGCTGGCCGAGCGGCGCATCGAGCCGTACACGCTGACCGTCCACGAAGGACAGACAGAGGTGCTTGGGCCGTTCCGGTGCGAGTTCTTCGCGGTCAACCACTCCATCCCGGACGCGCTCGCGGTCGCCATCCGGACGCCCGCGGGCGTGGTGCTGCACACCGGCGACTTCAAGATGGACCAGCTCCCGCTGGACGGGCGCCTCACCGACCTGCCCGGCTTCGCCCGGCTCGGCGCGGACGGCGTCGACCTGCTGCTCGCCGACTCGACCAACGCGGAGGTACCGGGCTTCGTCGCGCCGGAGCGGGAGATCGGTCCGGTACTGGACGGGATCTTCCGGGCGGCCAAGGGCCGGATCATCGTCGCGTCCTTCGCCTCCCACGTGCACCGGGTACAGCAGGTGCTCGACGCGGCCGCGGCACACGAGCGGAAGGTAGCCTTCATCGGCCGCTCGATGGTGCGCAACATGGGCATCGCCCGCGACCTCAACCTGCTGCGCATCCCCGGCGGCCTGGTGGTCGGGCTGGAGGAGGCGACCACGCTGCCTCCCGAACAGATCGTGCTCATGTCCACCGGCTCACAGGGCGAGCCGATGAGCGCGCTGGGCCGGATGGCCACCGGCGACCACCGGCACATCCTCATCGCACCCGGCGACACCGTGGTACTGGCGTCCTCGCTGGTACCCGGGAACGAGACCGCGGTCTACCGGGTCATCAACCAGCTCAGCCGGGCCGGCGCCTTCGTGGTGCACAAGGACGTCGCCAAGGTGCACGTCTCCGGGCACTCGCCGGCCGGTGAGCTGCTGTACCTGCTCAACGTCGTCAAGCCGAGCAACTTCCTGCCGGTACACGGGGAGTGGCGGCACCTGCGCGCGCACGCCCGGCTGGCGGTCGAGTCGGGCGTCGCGCCGGACCGGGTGGTGCTGTGCGAGGACGGCGACGTGGTCGACCTCATCGACGGCCGCGCCCGGCTGGTCGGGCACGTCAAGAGCCGCTACGTGTACGTTGACGGCCTGGCCGTGGGCGACGTCGGCGAGTCGCTGCTGACCGAGCGCCGCATCCTCGGGGACGGGGGCTTCATCGCGGCGACCGTGGTCGTGGACTCGGTCACCGGCAAGGTGGTCGGCGGGCCGACCGTGTCCGCGAAGGGTTTCTCGGACGACCCCGAGGTGTTCGAGGCGGTGCTGCCGCTGGTCACCGAGGCGCTGGACCGGGCGGCGGCGGACGGCATCACCGATCCGCACCAGCTCCAGCAGATCGTCCGGCGGACGGTGGGCAAGTGGGTCAACGACACGTACCGCCGGCGCCCGATGATCGTCCCCAACGTGGTCGAGGTCTGACCGTCCGCCGGCCCTGTCGTCCGGCTGGTGCGGGTCGGGCCGGCGAGCCTCGACCGGATCGGCCGGGCGCGCCGCTACCGTGACGGCATGGCGGGCCGCTCCTCTCAAGCGAGTCGACGCCGGGGAACTGCCCGCTCCCGCGGCGGGTACTCGCGTGCCCGCTCAACCTCGGTCGGCAGCCCGCTGGACGTGCTCGGCCGGCTCGTCGTGCTGCTGTGGATGGGCGTGGCACACGGCGTCGGCTGGGTGGTACGCGCCGTCGGGCGGCGGGCGGCCGACGCCCGCGAGCTGGATCCGGAGCACCGCCGGGACGGGGCCGGCCTGCTGCTGCTCGGACTGTCCCTGCTCCAGGCGGTCGCCGTGTGGTTCCGCGCGGGCGGGCCGGTCGGCGCCTACATCGGACTGCTCACCCGGCTGTTCGTCGGCTCCATCGCGCTCGCGCTGCCGGTACTGCTGCTGATCGGCGCGGTACGCCTGATGCGCTCCCCGGGCGAGGAGCCGCACCCTGGCCGGGGTGTGGTCGGCTGGTCGGCGCTGTTCCTGGGTACCAGCGGGATCCTGCACATCGCCGCGAGCAGGCCGACCGACCTCGACCTGATCGGGCAGGCCGGCGGGCTACTGGGCCGGCTGTCCGGTGGGCTGCTCGCGGACGCGGTCAGCGGCTGGGTGGCGGTACCCATGCTGGCGCTGCTGTCCGTGTTCGGTCTCCTCGTGGTGACCGCCACGCCGATCAACCGGATCCCGCAGCGCCTGGCCCAGCTCCGCGACCTCGCCCTCGGCCGGCACCTCGGCGAGTCCACGGTGGACGAGGAGGCCGAGTTCGCGGAGGACGAGGAGGAGGAAGAGGAGCAGCCCGCGCCTCCCCCGCGCCGGAGGCCGGCCCGGCGCCGGCAGGGGGCCTTCGCCGACGGGTCCACAGAGGACAGTGAGCCCGAGCCGGCGCCCGAGCCGGTACTCATGCCCCGCCAGCCGAGGACGCCGGCCCGCCGCCCGGCCCCGCCCCCACCGCCGGAACACTCCCCGCTGCCCACGCGCGCGGAGCAGCTCGCGCTCACCGACGCCGGGTACAAGCTGCCGCCGCCGCACCTGCTCGCGGTCGGCGATGCCCCGAAGTCCCGCAGCAAGGCCAACGACGAGGTGATCGGCGCGCTACAGGGCGTCTTCGAGCAGTTCGACGTCGACGCCGCGGTCACCGGGTTCGCCCGTGGGCCGACAGTCACCCGGTACGAGGTCGAGCTGGGCCCGGGCGTGAAGGTCGAGCGGATCACCCAGCTGTCCCGCAATATCGCCTACGCGGTGAAGTCCCCGGACGTGCGGATCATCAGCCCCATCCCCGGCAAGAGCGCGGTGGGCGTGGAGATCCCGAACACCGACCGGGAGAACGTGGCGCTGGGCGACGTACTGCGCTCGCGGGCGGCCACTTCCGACCACCACCCGCTGCTCGCCGCGCTCGGCAAGGACATCGAGGGCGGGTACGTGGTGGCCAACCTCGCCAAGATGCCGCACATCCTCATCGCGGGCGCGACCGGGGCCGGCAAGTCGTCCTGCCTCAACTCGCTGCTGGTGTCGGTGCTCACCCGCGCCACGCCGGACGAGGTACGGCTGCTGCTGATCGACCCGAAGCGGGTCGAGCTGACCGCGTACGACGGGGTACCGCACCTGGTGACGCCGATCGTCACGAACCCCAAGAAGGCGGCCGACGCGCTGGACTGGGTCGTCCGCGAGATGGACATGCGGTACGACGACCTGGCCGCGAGCGGCGTACGGCACATCGACGACTACAACCGCAAGGTGCGCTCCGGCCAGATCAAGGCGCCGCCGGGCAGCGAGCGCGTCATCCGCCCGTACCCGTATCTCCTGGTCGTGGTCGACGAGCTGGCCGACCTGATGATGGTCGCGCCGCGCGACGTCGAGGACGCGGTCGTACGGATCACCCAGCTCGCCCGCGCCGCCGGCATCCACCTGGTACTCGCCACCCAGCGGCCGTCGGTCGACGTGGTCACCGGGCTCATCAAGGCCAACGTGCCGTCCATGATACCCTTCGCCACCTCATCGCTCGCGGATAGCCGGGTCATCCTCGACCAGCCCGGTGCCGAGAAGCTGATCGGGCGCGGCGACGGGTTGTTCCTGCCGATGGGCGCGTCCAAGCCGATCCGTATTCAGGGCGCCTGGGTCGGCGAGCCGGAGATCCACGACGTGGTGAAGTTCTGCAAGGAGCAGCGCGAGCCGGAGTTCCGCTCGGACGTCCTGGTCAAGCCCGAGGACGCGAAGAAGAAGATCGACGAGGACATCGGCGACGACCTGGACCTGCTGGTACAGGCGATCGAGCTGGTCGTGACAAGCCAGTTCGGCTCGACCTCGATGCTGCAGCGCAAGCTGCGCGTGGGCTTCGCCAAGGCCGGCCGGCTGATGGACCTCATGGAGACGCGCGGCATCGTCGGGCCGTCCGAGGGCTCGAAGGCCCGCGACGTGCTCGTCAAGCCGGACGAGCTGGACTCGGTACTGGCGGAGCTGCGCGGCGCCGAGGTCGACTGACCGGCCGGCGGCCGGACCGCTACAGCGCGACGAGCTGGTAGCGGGCGGTCAGCCAGGGCAGAAGGATCTGGTACGCCGTGATGGTGTCCGGATGCGCCGCCCGGTCGTGGGACAGGATGATCGAACCGGGCCGCACGTTGGCCTCGACATTCGAGACGATGTGGTTGACCATCGACGGGCCGGTGCCATAGGTGGCGTTGTCCCAGTCGCGCGGGTCCACGCTCCAGTACAGCGAGCCCATATTCAGCGAGCTGGCCAGGTTGACCAGGCCGGGGGTGAAGTTGCCGCCGGGCGCCCGGAACCACTTGATCTGCGCGCCGGGCGCCGCGTTCTGGATGGCCTGGCTGGTCTGGGTGAGGTCCCAGCTCTGGTAGGCGGCGTCGCGCTGGCCAAGGTCGAGCAGGTGCTGCCAGGAGTGGTTGCAGAAGGAGTGCCCGTCGGCGGCGATCAGCCGCACGAGGTCCGGGTAGTCGCGGGCGCGGTAGCCGATCAGGCAGAACGTCGCCTTCACGTGGTACTGGCGCAGCAGCGCGAGCAGTCGCGGGGTGGTGTCCGGGTCGGGCCCGTCGTCGAAGGTCAACGCGACCGTGGCGTTGCCGGTGACGGACTGCGAGCCGGCCGGGCCGTGCCCGGTCGCGATGGTCTGCGGCGGCCGGCTGGTGCTCGGCGCGGCCGGCTTGCGGCTGGTGGGCGCCGTTGACGGGCTCGGGCTCGGTGACGGGCTGAGGCTCGGGGAGGGATCGGCGCTGGTCGGCGCGGCGACCGGTACGAGCGGGGCCACCGATGAGGACGCCGCCGGGGTACCGCCGCCGCAGCCGGAAACCAGGAACCCCGCGGCGCCCAGCGCGAGTACCAGGGCGGGTACGACGATCTTCTGTCGCATGCGGACCATCGGGGGCTCCCGGGGGGTCGGAGTAGGAACGGCTCAGGCTAGCGCAGCCGTACCACTTCCGGTTGCACCGCCGTTACGCTCGGCGGGTGAGCCACGAGCCTGGGCACGCCGTCGAGCCCGCGGTCCGGGTCAGCACCCTGGAGCTGTTCCTCGACCTGGTGTTCGTGTCCACGATCACCCAGCTGACCGCCTTCTTCGTGGCGGACATGTCGCCGCGCGGCCTGCTGCGGGTGGCGATCATGCTCGGCGTGATCTGGTGGATGTACGGCGGGTACGCCTGGCTGACCAATGTGGTCGCGCCGGTCAGCCCGTTCCGCCGGGGCATGATGATCGTCGGCATGGCCGGCTTCCTGACCATCACCCTGGCCATCCCGCAGGCGTACGGCAACGCCGGGTGGGCGTTCGGCGTCGGGTATTTCGTGGTGAACCTTGTCCACAGTGGACTGTTCTGGTACTCGGGCGGGCCGTCGGCCGCGCGTGCCGTGGCCGGGCTGGCGCCGTTCAACCTCGCCAGCGCGGGGCTGGTGCTGGCCGGCGGGTTCCTGCCCGACCCGTGGCGCTCGGTGGCCTGGGCGGCCGCCCTGCTGCTGCAGATCGTCACGCCGTACCTGCACCAGATCGGCGGCTTCAACCTGTCGGCGGCGCACTTCGTGGAGCGGCACGGGCTGGTGGTGATCATCGCGCTCGGCGAGTCGGTGGTGGCGATCGGCGCGGGCGCGCTGGGCCTGCCGGTCGACTGGCGGCTGGTGCTCACCGCCGTGCTCGGCCTGACCCTGTCGTACTACCTGTGGTGGGCGTACTTCGGCGGGGACGACGAGCGGGCCGAGCGGGCGCTGGCCGGGATCGACGACCCGCTGCGGCGCGCCCGGGCCGCGCTGCGTGCCTACGGGTACGCCCACTACGCGCTCCTGCTGGGCATCGTCCTGGTGGCCGCCGGGGTCAAGAAGGTGGTCGCCCGCCCGGACAGCGGCCTGGGTGCCGCGGCGGCGCTGACCCTGGGCGGCGGGGTGGCCCTGTACCTGCTCGGCGATCTCGCGTTCCGCCGGGTACTGCGGCTGGGCCGGCCGTGGTACCGGCTGGCCTGCGTGGCCGGCGCGCTGGTGACCGTGCCGCTCGGGCTGGGGCTGGCGATCGGCCAACTCGCGGCGGTCACCGTGGTGCTCGTGACCTTGCTGTCGATCGAGGGGTACCGGGCGCTGGGCCACAACCTGAGCTGGACCTCGCTGACCAGCCCGACGAGATGATTGCCACAGGTCGGGCCGGTACCGGACTGTGATCTTGCCGTACCCGCCCGGTAACCTCGTGGGGTGTCCCACCCTGCCGGAGAAGGCCGTCGCGTCGCGCTCCTCACACTCGGCTGCGCCCGCAACGAGGTCGACTCCGAAGAGCTGGCCGCCCGCCTGAGCGCCGACGGGTGGCGCGTCACCACCGACGGCTCGCGCGCCGACGTCGTGCTGGTCAACACCTGCGGCTTCGTGGAGAAGGCGAAGCAGGAGTCCATCGACACGCTGCTCGCGGCCGCGGATACCGGCGCCCGGGTGGTGGCGGCCGGGTGCCTGGCCGAGCGGTACGGGCGGGAGCTGGCCGGGAGCCTGCCCGAGGCGGCCGCCGTGCTGGGCTTCGACCACTATCCGGACATCTCCGCACGGCTGGCCGCGATCGCCGCCGGCGAGAAGATCGACGCGCACACCCCGCGCGACCGCCGCACCCTGCTCCCGCTGACCCCCGTGTCCCGGCGGTCCGCCGACGTGGCGATGCCGGGGCACGGCGACGTCCGCGTCGACGAGCACACGCCGGCCCACCTGCGGACCGTGCTGCGCCAGCGGCTGACCGGCGGCCCGGTCGCCTCGCTCAAGCTCGCCAGCGGCTGCGACCGGCGCTGCGCGTTCTGCGCCATCCCAACCTTCCGGGGCGCGTTCGTCTCCCGTACCCCCGACGAATTGCTCGCCGAGGCGGAGTGGCTGGCCCGGGACGGGGTACGCGAGCTGGTTCTGGTCAGCGAGAACTCCACGTCCTACGGCAAGGACCTCGGCGACCCGCGCCTGCTGGAGAAGCTGCTGCCCCAGCTCGCCGCCGTCGACGGGATCCTGCGGGTGCGGGTGTCCTACCTGCAGCCGGCAGAGACCCGGCCCGGGCTCGTCGAGGCGATCGCCACCACTCCCGGCGTCGCGCCGTACTTCGACCTGTCGTTCCAGCACTCGTCCGAGCCGGTACTGCGCCGGATGCGCCGGTTCGGCTCCACCGAGCGGTTCCTCGACCTGCTGGCCTCGGTGCGGGCCCTGGCCCCGGAGGCCGGGGCGCGCAGCAACGTGATCGTCGGGTTCCCGGGCGAGACCCGGGCGGACGTGGCCGAGTTGGAGCGCTTCCTGTCCGAGGCCCGGCTGGACGCCATCGGCGTCTTCGACTACAGCGACGAGGACGGTACCGAGGCGGCCGGCCTGCCGGGCAAGGTGTCCAAGGCGACGATCAAGCGGCGGTACGAGCGGCTGTCCGCGCTCGCCGACGAGTTGTGCGCGCAGCGGGCCGAGGAGCGACTGGGCAGCACGGTCGAGGTGCTGGTCGAACGGGTCGGCGCGGACGAGGTCGAGGGCCGGGCGGCGCACCAGGCGCCCGAGGTGGACGGCAGCGTCACGCTCGTCGGGGACGTGGCGGGGATGCGCGTCGGCGACCTGGCACCGGCCGTGGTGACCGGTACCGCCGGCGTGGACCTGACCGCCCGGGTCGCCGTACCGGCGAGTCGAGGATGAGCAGGCCGCCGGACGCGCCTTCCGACGCGGCCCGCGGCCGCGTCCCGGTCGCCAATCCGGCCAACGCACTGACCGCCCTGCGGCTGGTGCTGGTACCGGTGTTCGTGGTGCTGACGGTGGCCTCCGGCATGACCCACTCCGGGCTGCGCATGCTGGCCACGGCGGTGTTCTTCGTGGCGTCCCTGACCGACTTCGCCGACGGCTGGATCGCCCGTACCTGGAACCTGGTCACCTCGTTCGGCAAGGTCGCCGACCCGATCGCGGACAAGCTACTGACCGGTACGGCGCTGGTGCTGCTGTCCTGGTACGGCCGGCTGCCCTGGTGGGTGACCGTGGTGATCCTGGTCCGCGAGCTGGGCGTGACCGCCCTGCGGTTCTGGGTGATCCGGCACGGTGTGATCCCGGCCAGCCGGGGTGGAAAGA
>CAZYCD010000085.1:0-3415 GCA_964645345.1 uncultured Micromonosporaceae bacterium | reverse complement strand
CTGCGGTTCTGGGTGATCCGGCACGGTGTGATCCCGGCCAGCCGGGGTGGAAAGATCAAGACTGCGCTGCAGATCCTGGCGATCGCCTGGTACCTGTGGCCGTTCCCCGCCGCAGTGGAGCGGATCGGGGAAGTGATCATGGCGGCCGCGGTCGTTGTCACCGTGGCCACCGGTGTGGACTATGTGGCGCGGGCGTTCCGGCTGCGCCGCTCGGGGAGGGCATGACCGTGTTCGAGTTCGATGTCGACGCCTACCTGGCCCGCCTCGGCCTGCAACGGCCGGGCGCGCCGAGCGCCGAGGGGCTGGCCGCGCTGCAGCGGGCGCACCTGCTGCGGGTGCCCTACGAGAACCTGGACATCCAGCTGGGCTGGCCGACAACCATCAACCCGTACGAGTCGACCGCCCGGATCCTGTCCGGCCGGGGCGGGTACTGCTACCACCTCAACGGCGCGTTCTCACTGCTGCTGTCCGCCCTCGGGTACTCGGTGCGGTGGCATGTGGCCGGCGTCCAGAACAGCGACGCGCCCGGGCCGGCCCGGGCCTCCGGCAACCACCTCGCGCTGACCGTGCACGGCCTGCCGGCCCGGGGCAACCCGGACGGGATGTGGCTGGTGGACGTCGGGCTCGGCGACGGCCCGTTCGACCCGCTGCCGCTGCGGGCCGGGGAGTTCGGCGACGGCCCGTACCGGTACTCCCTGGCGCCGTCGACCGTGGAGCTGCTCGGCTGGCGGTTCACCCACGACCCGGCCGGATCGTTCGCGGCCGTCGAGATGCGGGCGGACGTCGCGGTACAGAGCGAATTCGAGCAGATGCACGCGTACCTGTCGACCTCGCCGGACTCCCCGTTCGTCCGTACGGCCACGGTCCAGCGACGCCACGCCAAGGGAGCCGATGTGCTGCGCGGCCGGCTGCTGCACCGGTTGCCGACCGGCGGGTCGCAGGAGCTGACCTCCGCTCAGGAGTGGTTCACGGCGCTCGCCGATGTCTTCGGGATCACCCTGCCCGAGGTCGGCGGGTACGAGCGGGAGGCACTGTGGCGGCGGATCTGCGCCGCCCACGAAGCCTGGCAGACAGCGTGACCGGCGCCGGGTCGGCCGGCGCGCCGGGTGCGGCTCCGGAGTACGCCGCGGCCGGGGTGCTCGCCGCGCTCGGCGCCCGGGGCCAGACGCTCGCGGTGGCCGAGTCGCTGACCGGCGGGCTGCTGGCCGCGACGATCGTGGACGTACCGGGTGCCAGCGCGGTCTTCCGGGGCGGGCTGGTCGTCTACGCCACCGACCTGAAGGCATCGCTGGCCGGGGTGGACGGGGCGCTGCTGGCCGAGCGCGGACCGGTCGACGATGACGTCGCCCGGCAACTGGCCCGTGGCGCGGCGCTCCGCTGCGGTGCGGACTGGGGGCTGTCCACCACCGGCGTGGCGGGGCCTGACCCGCAGGACGGCATCCCCGCCGGTACCGTCTACATTGGACTGTCTGATCCGGACGGTCACACCGTGTCCCGCCGGTTGGACCTGGCGGGGGACCGCCCGGCGATCCGGCGGGCGACGGTCGCGTCCGCCCTCACCCTGATCGCCGAGTCGATCCCCGCTGAACCGGCCTGAGAAGGCCGGCGGTGAAGCTCAGTCGGCCGCCTCGGCGATCTTGGCGTAGCCGTCCATGATGCCGGGCCAGCCGCCCGGGCCGCTGACGCCGTCGTGTACCCGCTGGCCGTCGGCGCCGTGCCGCTCGAACGCCCGGTGCTCCACGTCCACCCGGGTCTGCCCGCCGCCCAGGTCCACGAAGGTCACCTCGATCTCGCTGGCCCTGGCCGGATCCGGGTCGTACTGGAACGAGCCGTCGATCTGCCAGCTCAGCACCAGCCGGTGCGGCGGCTCGAAGGCCAGCACTCGGCCCCACTCGCACTCCCCGCCGTCGACGCTGCGCTCGTACCAGCGGCCGTCCGGCCTGGCCTCCAGCACCGCCTCGGCGAGGTCCGCCTCCCGGATGTGGTGCTGCTGCGGCCACCAGCTGTTGAACGACTCGGTGAAGACCCGCCAGGCCCGCTCGATCGGGGCGTTGACGGTCACGGTCTTTGCTACTGCGGGAATGGTCATTGTTCCGACTCCTCGTTGTCCTGACTGTCCGATGTGGACTCGACCGCGGCCGCGAGCGATGCGAGCGCGTCGCTCCAGATTCGGTCGAGATAGGCCCGCAGCCCGGCTACGCCCTCCGGGCTGAGCTGGTAGATGCGCCGGGTGCCCTTGGCCGTGTCGATGACCAGGCCGGCGTCCTTGAGCGCGCGGAGGTGCTGCGAGACCGCCGGGCGGCTGATCGGCAGCTCGCCGGCCAGCTCGCCGACCGACCGGGGGCGCTGCGCGAGGCGCTCGAAGATCGCCCTTCGGGTCGGGTCGCCGAGCACCCCCAGTCCGGCGTCTCCGTAAGTTTCCACGAACGGTAAGCGTAGACTTACGGATATCCGGGCGCAAGGCTCCGGCGGGTACGGATGTCGTTCTCGACGGAACCAGGTACCGTTGCGGGATACCGCGGGAAGGGGGTGGGCCACGTGATCCTGCTGCGTCGGGTGATAGGTGACGCACTGCGTGCGCGCCGGCAGGCCCAGCACCGGACCCTGCGGGAGGTGTCCACCGCGGCGAACGTGAGCCTCGGGTACCTGTCCGAGATCGAGCGCGGCCAGAAGGAGGCGTCCAGCGAACTGCTGGCCGCCGTCTGCGACGCGCTCGGCGCCCGGCTGTCCGAGGTGCTGCGCGAGGTCAGCTCCACCGTGGCAACCACCGAGCAGGCGCAGGGCCTGGCCGGCGCGCCGGTGGAGGAGCCCGCCGGGGTACCGGAGCAGCGGGAGCACCAGTCGCCGGCGGCGGCGCCGGCCGTTGCCGAGCACACCCCCGCGCAGGCCGCCTCCGCGACGGTGTCGACGCTGGTCGACGGCGATCTCGCGGTCACGGTCCGGCAGGACGGCCCGCTCTCGGCGCGCCTCACCGCCCGTACGATCCGCCGGGACGTCCTTAGCGGCGTCTGATCCGGTACCCGCCCGGCAGACCACCATCCGGCCCTGATCCTTGCCCCTAAGGGTGGCTCCTGGCGCCCCGGTGCGGGCACACTGGGCATCTGGGCTGGGTCCGGGCGGGCGTATTCTCTCGGTTCAACCCTGACTTGCCCCGTAGGCGGCGTGACGGGCTCGCATCCTCCTGCCACGATGGAGGTGGCGAGCGACCAACGGGGTTACACGATTGCCGCAGAGAGGAACCGACAGATATGGCGAATCCGTTCGTCAAGGGCTGGCGCTACCTGATGGCGCTGTTCGGTGCCAAGATCGACGAGTACGCCGATCCGAAGGTCCAGATCCAGCAGGCGATCGAGGACGCGCAGCGCCAGCACCAGGCGCTCGTCCAGCAGGCCGCGGCGGTCATCGGCAACCAGCG
>CAZYCD010000084.1:0-18381 GCA_964645345.1 uncultured Micromonosporaceae bacterium | reverse complement strand
GAGGCACGCGGTTTAGGTCCGCGCCAGTGTGAGTTCGACTCTCACCGGCCCCACCGGTTAGTCCAGCACCTCGACCTCGTCGCCGATCGCGATCTCGCCGGTACCGTCCGGGATCAGGTTGAGCCCGAACAGCAGCTTCTGCTTCACGTTGCGGTGCCGGCCGAGGGTGCGCAGCGGCTCGCGCCCGCGCGCGCCGGTCTCCTGGTCGGTGGTGGTGACCACGCAGCGGTCCGACGGCTTCGGCGCCCGGAAGACCACGCCGCCGATGCGCAGCCGCCGGCCGACCCAGCCGTCCTCGGCCCACGGCGGCGCGCCGGACACCACGACGTTGGGCCGGAACCGGGTCATCGGCAGCGGCCACTCGTGGGGGCTCTCGTCCGCCAGCCAGTCGTTGACCGCGTCCAGTGACGCGGAGTTGGCCAGCAGCAACGGGTACGCGTCGGCGAGGCTGACCCGGTCGCCCGGCCGGGAGTACTCGGGCTCGACCGCCCGGCGGGTCGGGTCGTCGAGGTGGTAGAGGCGTACCTTGCGGTCCAACGCGGCGGACAGCCAGGCGTCGGCGTCCTCACCCGCCCGGGTCAACGGTACCGGCGTCCGCCACACGTACACCTCCGTCGGCTCACCGGTGGGGTTGACCGGCGGGACCGTCAGGTCGGGCCGGCCGGGCGCCGACAGCCGGAGCAGGCCGTCCACAATGGACGGGAAGATGCGGGTCAGCCGCGGGTCGTCCCGCTGGGTCAGCATCCGGCCCTCGTCGTCGCCGATCAGCCAGCGCCGGTCGCCGACGAGACCCCAGGGCTGGACCGTCGCCCGGTCCTGGTCCACCCGGTGGCAGCCCTTGACGGGGTACGTGTGGAGGGAGGTCACGTGCATGGCTGTGACGGTACCGGGTTGACTGCTGAATGAAAACATGCATACAGTCGCATCGTGAATGAACGGCTGCTCGCCCTCACCGACGGCGTACGCCTGACCCCGGTACAGCGACGGATCGCCCAGTGCCTCCTGGAGCGCCCGGGTAGCGCGGCCGCCCTGTCCAGCAACGAGGTGGCGGCGCTGGCCGAGGTGAGCCAGCCGTCCGTGACCCGCTTCGCGCTCGCGCTCGGCTTCGACGGGTACCCGGCTCTGCGCAGGGCGCTGCGCGCCGAACCCGGGGCGCCGGGAGGCGCAACGGACGGGTCGCAGCCGGAGGCCGCCGGGAAGCCGGCGGCACCGTTGCCCCCAGCTGCCGAGACCGACGAGCTGCGGCACGCCCTGCGCGGCGAGATCGACAACCTGGCCCGGCTGGCCGACCGGCTCGCCGACGGCGGCACCGACCGCGCGCTGGTCGCCCAGGCCGGCAAGCTGCTCGTGGACAGCCGGCCGCTGCCCGTGGTCGGGCTGCGCGCGGGCGCCGCCCTGGCCGGCTACTTCGGGTACTTCGCCGCGAAGATCCACCCGGACGTCCGGGTGCTCGACCACGGCGGCAGCCTGCTGGCCGACCGGCTGGAGCAGGCCGCCTCCGCCGGGGCCAGCGCGATGCTCGCGATCGTCCTCCCCCGGTACCCGAAGGAGGCGCTGGAAGCGCTGCGCGAGGCCCGCTCCGCCGGGCTGTCCGTGGTGCTGCTGACTGATTCGCCAATCAGCCCCGCGGCCGGGTTCGCGGATGTCACGCTGAGCGCGTCGGTCGGCGCCCGGCTCGTGTTCGACCTGCAGGCGGCGCCGATGGCGCTGGCCATGGTGCTGCTGCAGGCCATGTGCGACGCGGCCCCGGCGACCACCCAGGCGCGGCTGGAACAGTTCGAGGCGTCGGCCGCCCGGC
This sequence comes from uncultured Micromonosporaceae bacterium, assembly GCA_964645345.1. Classification (GTDB taxonomy): domain Bacteria; phylum Actinomycetota; class Actinomycetes; order Mycobacteriales; family Micromonosporaceae; genus Rugosimonospora. Next base: position 16,583 of record CAZYCD010000084.1, on the reverse strand, counting down.
GCGGCGTATTCGTCCGCTAGCGACGCGCGGCCCGGCCCGGGGGGCTCCGGCCCGGGCAGGCGCCGGCCGAGATCGAGGAGAACGAGCAATGGAGAACGTCCGGGCCCCGAGGGGTACCCAGCTCACCGCGCGCGGCTGGCCGCAGGAGGCTGCCCTGCGGATGCTGCAGAACAACCTCGATCCAGAGGTCGCCGAGCGGCCACAGGATCTGGTCGTCTACGGCGGTACCGGCAAGGCCGCCCGGGACTGGCAGTCCTACCACGCGCTGATCCGCACACTGTCCACACTGGACGATGACGAGACCATGCTCGTGCAGTCCGGTCGCCCGGTCGGCGTCTTCCGTACCCACGAATGGGCGCCCCGGGTGCTCATCGCCAACTCCAACCTGGTCGGCGACTGGGCCACCTGGCCGGAGTTCCGGCGCCTGGAGCAGCTCGGCCTGACCATGTACGGGCAGATGACCGCCGGCTCCTGGATCTACATCGGCACCCAGGGCATCCTGCAGGGTACCTACGAGACGTTCGCGGCCGTGGCCGAGAAGCGGTTCGGTGGAACGCTTTCCGGCACGTTGACGCTGACCGCCGGCTGCGGCGGGATGGGCGGCGCGCAGCCGCTGGCGGTCACGATGAACGGCGGCGCCTGCCTGGTCGTCGACGTCGACCCGGCCCGCCTGCAGCGGCGAGTGGCCACCCGGTACCTGGACACCGTCGCGTCCACTGTGGACGAGGCCGTGGACCTGGCGATGGAGGCCAGGCGGGAGCGCCGGGCGCTGTCCGTGGGCGTGGTGGGCAACGCGGCCCTCGTGGTACCCGAGCTGCTGCGCCGCGGGGTACCGGTGGACATCGTCACCGACCAGACCTCGGCCCACGATCCGCTCTCCTACGTACCGGTCGGCATCGAACTCGCCGAGGCGGCGGACTTCGCGGCGGCCAAGCCCGAGGAGTACACGGAGCGGGCCCGCGCCTCGATGGCCCGGCACGTCGAGGCGATGGTCGGCTTCATGCGGGCCGGTGCCGAGGTTTTCGACTACGGAAACTCCATCCGCGGCGAGGCGCTGGCCGGCGGGTACAAGGATGCGTTCGCGTTTCCCGGCTTCGTGCCGGCCTACATCCGGCCGCTGTTCTGCGAGGGCAAGGGGCCGTTCCGCTGGGCCGCGCTGTCCGGCGACCCGGCGGACATCGCGGCCACCGACCGAGCCGTGCTGGACCTGTTCCCGGAGAACGAGTCCCTGCACAGGTGGATCCGGATGGCCGGCGAGCGGGTTGCCTTCCAGGGGCTGCCGGCGCGCATCTGCTGGCTCGGGTACGGCGAGCGGGACCGCGCCGGGCTGCGCTTCAACGAGATGGTCGCCTCGGGGGAGCTGACCGCGCCGGTCGTCATCGGCCGCGACCACCTCGACTGCGGCTCGGTCGCCTCGCCGTACCGGGAGACCGAGGCGATGGCAGACGGTTCGGACGCCATCGCCGACTGGCCGCTGCTCAACGCCCTGGTGAACACGGCCTCCGGCGCGTCCTGGGTGTCCATCCACCACGGAGGGGGGGTGGGCATCGGCCGATCGATCCACGCCGGGCAGGTCACCGTCGCCGACGGCACGCCGCTGGCGGCCCGGAAGATCGAGCGGGTGCTGACCAACGACCCGGGCATGGGCGTGATCCGGCACGTGGACGCGGGTTATGAGGCCGCCGTTGAGGTGGCCACGGACCGCGGGGTGCGGGTTCCGATGCGGGAGTCCGATGGCTGACTTCCGGGCGTTGTGGGCGTCGCTGGCGCCGATCGGGCGGACCCCGGACGGCTACTACCGGTGGGCCTGGTCCGACGCGGAGCGCGCGTGCCGCGCGTGGTTCGCCGAGCAGGCGCGGGCGCGTGGGCTGTCGGTGGAGACCGATGGCAACGGCAACACGTGGGCCTGGCTCGGCGATCCCGGTACCGGCTCGACGGTTGTCACCGGTTCGCACTTCGACTCCGTACCGGGCGGGGGCGGCTTTGACGGTCCGCTGGGGATTGTCGCCGCGCTGCTGGCCCTCGACGTACTGCGGGAGCGGGGCGAGACGCCGGTGCGACCGATCGGCATCGTCGCCTTCGCCGAGGAGGAGGGCTCCCGGTTCGGCGTGGCCTGCCTCGGTTCCCGGCTGCTGTGTGGGGACCTCGACCCGGCCCGGGCGGTGGCATTGCGCGACCGGGACGGGGTACCCCTGCCTGAGGCGGCCGGCCTCGACCCTGCCGGGCTGGGCCCGGATCCCAAGCGGCTGGCCGGTATCGCTGCGTTCGTGGAGCTGCACATCGAGCAGGGCCGGGCACTGGCTGTCGACCCGGGCGCGCCGGTCGGGGTGGCGAGCGCCATCTGGCCACACGGCCGATGGCGGCTGGACTTCACCGGTGAGGGCAACCACGCCGGTACCACCAGGATGGCCGACCGCCGCGACCCGATGCTCACCTTCGCCTACGCGGTACTGGCGGCCAACAAGGCCGCGCGGCTGCGCGACGCCCACGCCACGGTCGGCCGGGTCTCCGTGTCCCCCAACGCCACCAACGCGGTACCGGCGGCGGTGACCGCCTGGCTGGACGCCCGGGCGCCGGATCAGTCCACACTGGACGGTCTGGTCGACGACGTGCTCGCGAAGGTCACGGAGCGGGCCGCCCGCGACCACACCGCGCTGGCCGCCATGGTCGAGTCGCTGTCCCCGGAGACCGCCTTCGACCCGACGCTGCGCGACCGGATCGCCGCGCTGCTGGGCGGCGCGCCCGTCCTGCCCACCGGGGCCGGGCACGACGCGGGCGTACTCGCCGCCCACGTACCCACGGCCATGCTGTTCGTACGCAACCCGACCGGGGTGTCCCACGCACCCGGCGAGTGGGCCACCGACGAGGACTGCGCGGCCGGCGTCGAGGCCCTCGCGGACGTCCTGACGGAGCTGGCATGTCGCTGACCGCCGCGCCTAACCGGTACCACGCCGAACTGGCCTGGCTGGGTGGCCCGGTGCCCGTGTCGGACGTGCTCATCGAGGTCGTCGACGGCCGCATCACCACCGTCCGACCCGGCTGGCCCGGACCGGCCGAGCGCGGCTCCGTCCGGCTGCCCGGGTTGACCCTGCCCGGGCTGGCCAACGCCCACTCGCACGCCTTCCACCGCGCCCTGCGCGGCCGCACCCACGGCGCCCGGGGCACCTTCTGGACCTGGCGGGACGGCATGTACGCGTTGGCCCAGCGGCTGGACCCGGACTCCTACCACCGGCTGGCCCGCGCCGTGTACGCGGAGATGGCGCTGGCCGGCATCACCGCGGTGGGCGAGTTCCACTACCTGCACCACGCGCCGGACGGCTCCCGGTACGCCGACCCGAACGCGATGGGGCACGCGCTGCTCGCCGCCGCGTCGGAGGTGGGCATCCGGATCACCCTGTTGGACACCGTGTACCTGGCGTCCACAGTAGACGGAGAGCCTCTGCGCGGCCCTCAGGTACGCTTCGGCGACGGCGACCTGGACGGCTGGGCGGCCCGCGCGGGAGCGCTGCGGACCGGCCCGGGCGCCCGGCGGGGTACCGCGATCCACTCGGTACGGGCGCTGCCCGGCGAGCTGATCGGCGCGTTCGTACCGCTGACCGAGGGTGCGCCGCTGCACGTCCACCTGTCCGAGCAGCGCGCCGAGAACGAGGCCTGCCAGGCACGGTACGGCTGCTCGCCGACAGAGCTGCTGCACACGTACGGCGCGCTCGGGCCGGACAGCACGGCCGTACACGCGACACATCTGTCCGATGTTGACCGTTCGATTCTCGGCGACACGGACACGTCGGTGTGCCTGTGCCCGACCACCGAACGCGACCTGGCCGACGGCATCGGACCGGCCCGGGCGCTGGCCGACGCGGGCAGCCCACTGTGCCTGGGCACCGACTCGCACGCGGTCGTCGACCTGTTCGAGGAGGCGCGCGCGGTGGAGCTGGACGAGCGGCTGCACACCGAGCGGCGCGGCCACTTCGCGGCCGACGAGCTGCTGCTGGCGGCGACCGTCTGCGGGCAGCGGGCGACCGGCTGGCCGGACGCCGGCCGCATCGCCGAGGGGTACCGGGCCGACCTGGTCACGGTCGACCTGTCCAGCGTCCGTACCGCCGGCTGCGAGCCGCTGGCCGGCGCCGTGTTCGCGGCGGGCGCCGCGGACGTGACCCACGTCGTGGTGGACGGCCGGACGGTGGTGCGCGACGGCCGGCACGCGACCCTCGACGTCGCCCGCGAGCTGTCCGAGGCGATCGCCGCGGTGTGGCCGTGAGCCCGGCACAGCGCACCGGCCGCCCGGTGGCCCGCGCGGCCGCCAGCCTCCTCGTGGACAACATCACCGAGCTGACCACGCACGGTCCACAAGGGACAATCACCGGCGCGGCACTCGTCGTCGAGGACGGCCGGGTCGCCTGGACCGGCCGCGCCGGCGCCGCTCCGGCGGCCGACCGGCGGCTCGACGCCGGGGGTCGCGCGGTCATCCCAGGCTTCGTGGACAGCCACGCCCACCTCGTCTTCGCCGGAGACCGCGCCGCGGAGTTCGCCGCGCGGATGGCCGGCCAGCGGTACACCGGCGGCGGCATCCGCACCACCGTCGCGGCCACCCGGGCGGCCACCGACGGGGCGCTCCGGGCGACGATCGCCCGCCTGGTCGCCGAGGCGCGGAGGCAGGGTACGACGACCATCGAGTGCAAGAGCGGCTACGGGCTGACCGTCGGGGACGAGGCCCGGTCGCTGCGCATCGCCGCCGAGTTTACCCAGGAGACCACGTACCTCGGCGCCCACGTGGTACCCGACGGTGCCGACCCGGACCGGTACACCGAACTGGTCTGCGGTCAGATGCTGGCCGCCGCCCGGCCGCACGCCCGCTGGGTCGACGTGTTCTGCGAGCGCGGCGCGTTCGACGCCGACCAGTCGCGCGCGGTGCTGCGGGCCGGCATCGCGGCCGGCCTCGGCGCCCGGGTACACGCCAACCAGCTCAGCGAGGGTCCGGGCGTGCAGCTCGCCGTCGAGCTCGGCGCGGCGAGCGCCGACCACTGCACCCATCTGTCGACATGGGACATCGACGCGCTGGCCGGCTCGGACACCGTAGCCACGCTCCTGCCCGGCGCCGAGTTCTCCACCCGCTCCCGGTACCCGGACGCCCGTGCGCTGCTCGAGGCGGGCGCCACGGTGGCGCTAGCCACCGACTGCAACCCCGGCTCGTCCTACACCTCGTCCATGCCGTTCTGCATCGCACTGGCCGTGCGGGAGCTGGGCATGACGCCCGGCGAGGCGCTGTGGTCGGCGACCGTCGGTGGCGCCCGCGCGCTGCGCCGCGACGACATCGGTCACCTCGGCATCGGCGCCCGCGCCGACCTCGCCATCCTCGACGCCCCCAGCCACCTGCACCTCGCGTACCGGCCGGGGGTACCGCTGATCCACACCGTCCTGCTCAACGGAGAGCCGACATGAACACCGTCACCGTCCAGCCCACCGGGGTAACCGCGGCCGAGGTCGCCGCGGTCGCCCGGCACGACGCCACCATCGAGCTGGCCCCCGCGGCGGTCGAGGCGATGGCCGCCAGCCGGGCCATCGTGGACGCGATCGAGCAGGGCGGCCGCCCCGTCTACGGGGTGTCGACCGGCTTCGGTGCGCTGGCCGACACCTTCATCGACCCGCAGCGCCGGGCCGAACTGCAGCACGCGCTGATCCGCTCGCACGCCGCCGGGGTCGGCGCGCCGATGCCGCGCGAGGTGGTGCGCGCGATGATCCTGTTGCGCGTACGGTCGCTCGCGCTGGGGCGCTCCGGGGTGCGGCCGCTGGTCGCCCAGGCACTCGTCGACCTGCTCAACCACGACATCACCCCGTGGGTACCGGAGCACGGGTCGCTGGGCGCATCCGGGGACCTCGCGCCGCTGGCGCACTGCGCGCTGGTACTCCTCGGGGAGGGCTGGGTGCTGGGCAAGGACGGCGCGCGGATCGCCGCCGCCGAGGCTCTCGCCGCCGCCGGCCTGCACCCGATCCGGTTGTCGGCCAAGGAGGGGCTAGCGCTCATCAACGGTACCGACGGCATGCTCGGCATGCTCCTGCTGGCCATCGCCGACGCCGGGCACCTGTTCGCCATGGCCGACCTCACCGCCGCGCTGTCGATCGAGGCGATGCTCGGCAGCGACCGGCCGTTCCAGCCGGAGCTGCACGCCATCCGGCCGCACCCGGGCCAGGCGGTGTCCGCGGCCAACATCCACCGGCTGCTGCAGGGCTCGTCCATTATGGACAGTCACCGGCACAACATGACCCACGCGGTTCAGGACGCCTACTCGATGCGCTGCGCCCCGCAGGTCGCCGGAGCCGCCCGGGACACGCTCGCGTTCGCGACCGAGGTAGCCGCCCGCGAGCTGGTGTCCATTGTGGACAACCCGGTCGTGCTGCCGGACGGCCGCGTCGAGTCGACCGGCAACTTCCACGGCGCGCCGCTCGGCTTCGCCGCCGACTTCCTGGCCATCGCCGCCGCCGAGGTGGGCGCCATTGCCGAGCGGCGGGTGGACCGGCTGCTGGACGTCTGCCGCTCGCGCGACCTCCCGCCGTTCCTGAGCCCGGACGCCGGGGTCAACTCCGGCCTGATGATCGCCCAGTACACGGCGGCCGGCATCGTCGCGGAGAACCGGCGCCTGGCCGGCCCGGCGAGCGTGGACTCGGTACCCACCAGCGGCATGCAGGAGGACCACGTCAGCATGGGCTGGGCGGCGACCCGGAAGCTGCGTACCGTCCTGGACAACCTCACCAGCCTGCTCGCGGTCGAACTGCTGGCGGCCGTACGCGGCCTGCAGTTGCGGGCGCCCCTGACGCCGTCACCGGCCGGCCGCGCGGCGATCGCCGCGGTGTCGCCGTTCGCCGGGGAGCCCGGCCCGGACATCTTCCTCGCCCCGGCCCTGGAACAGGCCCGCGCCCTGGTCGCCGGCCGCGACCTGCGCGCCGCCGTCGAGGCGGCCACCGGCCCGCTCGCCTAGGGCCGGGTGCGGGCGCCGGCGACGAGCCTCAGCCACCAACGCTGCCACGGCATCTCGACCGCGCCCGGGTGGTACCGCTCCCGTACCCAGGCCACCGCCGCGCGGGGACTCAGCCCGTCGAGTACCGCCAGGGCGGCCAGGGCGGTTCCCGTGCGCCCCTTGCCGCCGTGGCATGCCGCCTCGACCCTGGCCCCCTGGTACGCCAGCCGGTGCGCCGAGCGCAGCGCGTCCAGCGCGTCGCGCGTGTCCGCCGGTACCCAGAAGTCCGGCCACCGCACCCGACGGTACGGCCAACGGGGGACCGGCCCGTCCGCCAGTACCAGCGCGAAGTCCGCCGGACTCGCCTCGTCCGTCAGGCGGCGCCCCCGTACCCGCGCCCCGCGCGGCAGCGACAACACGCCCGTCTCGTCGCCCCAGCCGACAGCGTCGCGGTTCATGGCGGCAGAAGCGTCAGGGTTCAAGGCCGCCCGCGAGGACCGAGGCCAGCGCCCGCATCGCCTGTCCCCGATGGCTGATCGCGTCCTTCTCGGCGGGGCTCAGCTCCGCGCTCGTGCGGGTGTGCCCGTCCGCCACGAAGATCGGGTCGTACCCGAAGCCCCCGCTGCCCCGCGGCTCGCGGATGAGCCGGCCGCGCATCTCCCCGTGCACCGTCCACTCGCGACCGTCCGGGAGCACCAGCACCACCGCGCAAACGAACGCGGCCCCGAGCTGCTCGTCCGGTACGTCGCCGAGCTGGCGCAGCAGGAGATCCACGTTGGCCGTGTCGTCGCCGTGCCGCCCGGACCACCGCGCCGAGAAGACGCCCGGCATGCCGTTCATCGCCGCCACGGTGAGGCCCGAGTCGTCGGCGACCGTCGGCAGCCCGGTGTGCCGCACGCCCTCCCGGGCCTTGATGAGCGCGTTGGCCTCGAATGTCAGCCCGCTCTCCGGTACCTCGTCGTAGGCCGGCACGTCGTCCAGGCCGATGACCTCGTCGCCCGCGAGGATGCGGCGCATCTCCTCGAGCTTCTTGCGGTTGCGCGTGGCCAGCAGCAGCTTCATGACGCGAGCGCCTCGCGCTGCAGTTCGGTCAGCGCGGCGCAGCCGGCCGCGCCGAGGTCGACCAGCGTGTCCAGCTCCGACCGCTTGAACACGGCCTGCTCGCCGGTGCCCTGTACCTCGACGAAGTCGCCGAGGCCGGTGCAGACGATGTTCATGTCCACGTCCGCGACCACGTCCTCCTCGTAGCACAGGTCGAGCCGCGGCTCCCCGCCGATGATGCCGACGCTGACCGCGGCCACCGAGCGGTGCAGCACCTCGGTCGGGCGCCCGGCCAACGCGTGCTTCGCGGCGAGCCAGGACACCGCGTCGGCCAGGGCCACGTACCCGCCGGTGATCGCGGCCGTCCGGGTACCCCCGTCGGCCTGCAGCACGTCGCAGTCGACCACGATGGAGTTCTCGCCGAGCGCACCGAGGTCGATGCAGGCGCGCAGGCTGCGGCCGATCAGCCGGGAGATCTCGTGGGTACGGCCGCCGACCCTGCCCTTGACGCTCTCCCGGTCGGAGCGGGTGGTCGTGGCGCGCGGCAGCATCGCGTACTCCGCGGTGACCCAGCCCAGCCCGGAGCCCTTGCGCCAGCGGGGCACGCCCTCGGTGACGCTGGCCGTGCACAGCACCCGGGTATTGCCGAACTCGACGAGTACCGAGCCCTCCGGATGCATGCTCCAGTTGCGGATCAGTTTTACCTGTCGGAGTTGGTCAGGGGTACGTCCATCGGGGCGAGCCATGGCACCAGCCTAGACGGCGGTACCTCCCGGTCCGCGCGCGACGGCGCCGGTTCGGCGCCGGGGCCCCGCGGCGCCCGTTCGGCGCGCAGCGCGGCCTCCGTCTCCTGCTTGATGGTGACGTCCAGCCGCTCGGCCCGACCACGCAGCTCGTACCACCACTCCGCGACCATCATGTGCAGCAGGTACGGCACGAGGTCCTGGGACCGGTCGACCATCCACCGGGTGCCCTTGGTGGCCATCCAGCCGACCTGCGCCCGACGGGTGGGTGGCGGGCTGGACGGTTCGGCACCGGGCCACTGCTGCGGCGGCAGTTCCAGCAGCGCGCAGTACGAGCGGGCCAGCAGCCGGTGGCCGCGCTCGCTCGGGTGCAGCCGGTCCACGCTCCACATCCGATGCTCGTAGGTCGCCGGGTGCCCGGCCACGTCGAAGTGCAGGGTGGCGAACCGGGCCGCCATCGCGTCGGCCACGGCGTTGACCGCGCGGATGCGCCGGGCCAGCGGCCGGGCCAGGGTGCCCGGGAGGCCGAACATCCGGCCGGGATCGGGCAACCGCATGGTGAGCACGGTCGCGCCGGCCGCGCGCAGCGCGCCGACGGTGTGCGCCAGCGAGGCGGCGATGGCCGCCACGTCAAAGGTGCGCCGCAGCGTGTCGTTGACGCCGACCACCACGGAGACCACGGCGGGCCGCAACTCCAGCGCGCGGGGCAGCTGTTCGCGCTCCACGTCCCGGATCAGCGCGCCGCTGACCGCGAGGTTGTGGAACTCCAGGTGCGGCATTGCCGTGGCGAGCAGCGCCGCCCAGCCGCGCCACGCCCCGTCGGGCAGCGGATCGCCCATCCCCACCGTGATGGAGTCGCCCAAGGCGACATAACACGTCATGCCGGTACCGCCGTCACGTCGGTGGACTGCGCCAGGCTCGCCGCGAGCAGGTCCGGGGCGGCCGGCAGGACCGGGTCCTGCGGAACCGGGGCCAGGCCGTGCGCGGCCAGGAACCCGGCCACCGCGTGCGGCCAGCCGAACTCCTCGGCCCGCTGCCGCGCCGCCTGCCGCCGCTGCGCGACCGGCCAGCTCAGCACCTCCAGCACCCCCTGTGCGAACGCCTCGTCCCGCACCGCCACACCGGCGCCGCCGATCACCTCCGGCAGCGCGCTGCCGGCGTCCACGACCACCGGGGTACCGCAGGACAGCGCCTCCAGCGCGGCCAGCCCGAAGGTCTCCACCGGCCCCGGCGCGAGTACCACGTCGGCCGTGGCGAGCAGCGTGGCCAGCGCCCGCCGGTCGTGTACGAAGCCGGTGAAGCGTACCGGCAGCCCCTGCGCGCGGCGCTCCATGCGTTCCCGGCTCAGCCCGTCGCCGGCGATGACGAGCACCGCCGGTACCCCGGCGGCCCGCAGCGCCTCGAGCGCGACGATCGACCGCTCCGGCTTCTTCTCCGGCGACAACCGTCCACAGTGGACGAGCAGTACCTCGTCGTCGGCCGCGAACCGTTCCCGGGTCGCCGTCCCCGCCGCCGACGGGGAGAACAGGCCGAGGTCCACCCCGAGCGGTACCCGCCGGAGGTTGGTCACGCCGAGCCGGGCGAACTCGCCGGCGGCCCAGTCGGTCGTGCACACCACCTGGCTGTAGTGCTTGGCGGTGCGCGAGTTCAGCGTGTCGGCCAGCCGCGCGGCCGGCCCGGACAGCAGCCGTCCGGCCAGCCCCAGCAGCCCGGCCACGCTCTCGTGGGACACCATCACCGACGGCACCCCGGCCCGCCTGGCCCAGGCCCCGGTCCACCGCAGCGTGGTGCGGTCGTTGACCTCCAGACGGTCCGGTTCCAGCCGGTTGAGCAGCGCGATCAGCCGGGGACGGTTGACCAGCATCCGGTACCCGCCCGGGTAGGGCAGGCCCGGCAGCGTGATGACCCGGCCCTGCTCGGTGAATTCGTCCGACCGTTCCCGGCCGGGGATGATGAGCACCGGCTCGTGGCCGGCGGCGAGGTACCCCTCGCCCAGCGCCCGCATGGCCGTACGCAGGCCACCGGATCGGGGGGCGATGAAGTTCGCCAGCCGGACGATCCTCACGCGGCTACCACCGGTACCGAGGTCGGGAAGGTCGCCCCGAGCACCGCCGCGTAGTGGTCGATGAGCTGGTCGCCGATCGCCGCCCAGCTGCGCCCCTCGACCAGTTCGCGGCCTGCCGCGCCCATCGCGGTACGGCGTCTCGGGTCGGCGACCAGGTCGGCGACCGCGTCGGTCAGGGCGGCGTCCGACAGCGGCGGTACCAGCAGCCCCGTCACGCCGTGCTCCACCAGGTCGACCGGGCCCCCGGAGGCCGGTGCGACCACCGGCAGGCCGCTGGCCGACGCCTCCTGGATGGTCTGCCCGAAGGTCTCGTACGGTCCACTGTGGACGAAGATATCCATGCTCGCGTAGAGCCTCGCCAGCTGCGCCCCGTCCCGCATGCCGAGGAAGACCGCGTCGGGCAGCGCGCGCCGCAGCGACGGCCCGGCCGGGCCGTCCCCGATGATGACCAGCCGCGCGCCCGGGATCTTCGAGACCCCGGCGAGCAGGTCGACGCGCTTCTCCACGGCCAGCCGCCCCACGTACCCGACGAGCACCTCGCCGTTCGGGGCCAGCGCCCGGCGTACCGCGGCCGAACGGTGCCGCGGGTCGAAGCGCACGGTGTCCACGCCCCGCCGCCACAGCCACACCCGCTGGATGCCATGCGCGTGCAGGGCGGTCGCGGACGCGGTGGACGGTGCCAGGGTCCGGTCGGCGGCGTTGTGGATGGACCGCAGCCAGCGCCACGCGGCCGCCTCACCGAGGGGGCTCATCCGCCGGGCGCCGGCGTAAGACGGGACGTCCGTCTGGTACACCGCGACCGTGGGCAGCCGCAGGTGCTGCGCGACCGCGCTGCCCCGTGCGCCGAGAAAGAACGGGCCGGCCAGGTGCACCAGGTCGGTACCGTGGCCGACCACCGCGTCGGTGATGCGGCGGCTGGGCAGGCCGAGCCGGAAGGTTGAGTACCCGGGCATCGGTATCGACGGCACCCGTACCACCGGGTACCGCAGCGGGCCGGTGACCCGCCTGGTACCGGAGCCCGGCTCGGGCGCGATGACCAGTGGCCGGTGTCCCCGGTCCACCAGGTGCTCGGCAACCCGCACGACCGAGTGCGCGACGCCGTTCACGTCCGGCGGGAACGACTCCGTTATGATCGCAATCCGCATGCGCTCAACGTGCGGGTACCGCCGGTGCGCCAGGCCACAATGATCTGACCGGGAAGCAAAGAACCCGTTATATTTCGTACACCCCGCCCGGCCGCACAATCTCGACCGGCCCGTCGAAGGCCGCGCTGGCCGCCTGGTAGGTCTCCTCGCCGCTGCCCCAGGCCGCGATCAGGTGGGTGAGCAGCAGCCGTCCCACGCCCGCCTTGGCCGCGACCTCCCCCGCCTCGCGCCCGGTCAGGTGCAGGTCCGGCGGGTTCGCCGCGCCGTCGAGGTAGCTCGCCTCGCACAGGAACAGGTCCGCACCGGCGGCCAATCGGCCGACCGCGTCGCACACGCCGGTGTCCGCGGAGTAGGCCAGCACCCGGCCTTCATGCTCCAGACGCACGCCGTACGTCTCGACGGGGTGGTTGACCCGCTCGGTGGTTACCGTGAACGGCCCGAGTTCGAAGGTCCCGGTGGACAGCGTCCGGAAGTCGTAGACGTCGTCCAGCGGCCCCTCCTCGGGGCTCCAGTACGCGGCGGCCATCCGTTGCGCCGCACCGGCGGGCGCGTACACCGGCAGCCGCGGGTACGGGCCGTCCGGCGAGTACCGGCGCACCACCACGTAGTCGCACGCGCCCAGCATGTGGTCGCAGTGCAGGTGGGACAGCATGATGGCGTCGACGGCGCGCAGGTCGCCGTACCGCTGGAGCCCGGACAGCGCGCCGGAGCCGAAGTCGAGCATCAGCGAGAAGCCCTCGGCCTCGACCAGGTACGCCGAGCAGGCCGAGTCCGGGCCGGGGAAACTGCCGGCGCAGCCGAGAACGGTCAGCCTCACGCCGTTACCCCGTTCGCTCCGCGGGACGCCGCAGGTGCCGCCTTCCCTCGTCCGCTCCTCGCTCCGCTGCGGTGCTCCTCGTGATCCGGCAGTTGGGCCGGATCAGCAAGGCGGCGTTCGTCGGTCCAGGCGCCACCGCGTCCCGCTGCGCTCACGCGGCCGCCCGGCGCAGATCCGGGACGGCGGCGGCCACCTCGGGGCCGAGGAACCGGTGCGCCAGCCGGGCGAAGACCGCCGGGTCGCCGGTGGCCATGAACTCGTGCCGCGGTGGCGGCGCGTCGTCCGGCCGGAACAGGTCACGCTCGTTGAGCACCCGGTAGACGTCCTTGGCGGTCTCGTCCGCGCTGGACACCAGGGTCACCTCGTCGCCCATGACCAACCCGATCACGCCCGCCAGCAGCGGGTAGTGCGTGCAGCCCAGGACCAGCGTGTCGACGCCCACCTGTTGCAGCGGCTCCAGGTAGCCGCTGGCCAGCCCGAGCAGCGCCCGGCCCGAGGTGATGCCCCGCTCGACGAAGTCCACGAACTGCGGGCACGCCACGCCGGTCACCTGGACCTGCGGCGCGGCGGCGAAGGCGTCGACGTAGGCGCCGCTGGTGATCGTCGCCGTCGTGCCGATCACGCCGATGCGGCCGTTGCGGGTCGCCGCCGCGGCGCGGCGCACGGCCGGCCGGATCACCTCGACGACCGGTACCGGGTACCGCTCGCGGGCGTCCGACAGGCACGCCGCGGATGCGCTGTTGCACGCGATGACGAGGAGCTTGACGCCCTGCTCGACGAGCCGGTCGAGGCACTCCAGCGCGTACCGGCGGACATCGGCGATCGGCTTCGGCCCGTACGGCAGGTGTGCGGTGTCCCCGACGTAGCGGATCTGCTCGTGGGGCAACTGGTCCAGGATGGCGCGGGCGACCGTGAGCCCACCGACCCCGGAGTCGAAGATGCCGATCGGCGCGCCCGTCACGGAGGGCAAGCCTACGCTTAGTTCTGCCCTCTCCCGGAGTGCCGTCCGGCAAGATGTCGCTAACGTGACAGGCACGGCACGTGACCCGAGGTCCCCTCCACAGGCCGACGGGGAACGCTTACACAACGTAATGTCGATGGACGAGTAGGGGGTGGCCCCGGTGCCGAGCGAAGGCAGCACCGAGATCAGCAACGCGACCGGTACCTCCGGTTCGGAGCCCACGCTCCCAGGTCAGCGGCGTCCGTGGGAGGGGTGGACCTCCTCCCCGCAATCCGGCCCGTTCACCGGGTTGGTCGCCGCGCTCAAGACGGTCACCGCGCCCCGCCCGGTGGCACCGGTCAGGGACGCGCCCCCGGCCGGCAGCCGGATCCTCGCGATCTGCGGCTGGGCGGCGCTGCTGGACCTGGCCGGCGTCGCGGTCGGCATCGTCGGCCTGGTCGTGCTCCTGGGCGGTCACGCGCCCGGCTGGTACCTGCCGAGCCTGCTGATCTCCGGGGCGGCCGGCATCGGCCTGACCGCCGGCGCGTTCCTGAGCGTCCGCCAGGGGCGGACCCCCTGGATCCTGCTCGGCGGCGGCACCGCGGCGCTGATCTGCTCGGCGGTGTTCACCGGCAGCGCGACCTGACCCCTAGTGCGCAGGCGAGCCAGCTCAGGCCCAGAGCTGGCCCTCCAGGGCCTCCTCGGCGTCGCTGAGCGTCCCGCCGTAGGCGCCGGTCGACAGGTACTTCCAGCCCGCGTCCGCGACCAGGAACGCCACGTCCGCGCGCCGTCCGGCCCGCAGCGCCTCGTGCGCCACGGCCAGCGCGGCGTGGGCGACCGCGCCCGTGGAGAAGCCGACGAACAGCCCCTCCACCTCCACCAGTTGCCGGGTACGCAGCACGGCGTCCCGGGTACCCACGGAGAACCGCCGGGTCAGCACGCTCGGGTCGTACAGCTCGGGTACGTAGCCCTCGTCGATGTTGCGCAGACCGTAGACCAGCTCCCCGTACCGGGGCTCGGCCGCGATGATCTCGATGTCCGGGTTCTTCTCCCGCAGGTACCGGCCGGTACCCATGAGGGTGCCGGTGGTACCGAGCCCGGCCACGAAGTGGGTGATCGTCGGCAGGTCGCGCAGCAGCTCGGGGCCGGTCGTCTCGTAGTGCGCCCGGGCGTTCGCCTCGTTGCCGTACTGGAACAGCATCACCCAGTCCGGGTGCTCGGCGGAGATCTGCTTGGCCTGCGCGACGGCCATGTTCGAGCCGCCCGCCGCGGGCGAGAAGATGATCTCCGCGCCGTACATCCGCAGCAACTGCACCCGTTCGGTCGACACGTTCTCCGGCATCACGCAGACCAGCCGGTACCCCCGCAACTTGGCCACCATGGCCAGCGAGATGCCGGTGTTGCCGCTGGTCGGCTCCAGGATCGTGTCGCCCGGCCGCAGCCGCCCCGCGGCCTCGGCCGCCCGTACCATCCACAGCGCCGCCCGGTCCTTCACCGACCCGGTCGGGTTGCGGTCCTCCAGCTTCGCCCACAGCCGCACCTCGGGTGCCCCCGGCTCGGCGGCCGGGGACAACCGGGGCAGTCCGACCAGCGGGGTACCCCCGCAGGCGTCGAGCAGGCTCTCGAACCTGGCCATGATCGGGTCAGGCGGCGCCGCCGGCGGCCGCCGGCACGCCGGCTCCGCCGGCCACGGCCGGCAGGATGGTCACCGAGTCGCCGTCGTTGAGCTTGGCGTCCAGGGCGCCCAGGAAGCGCACGTCCTCGTCGTTGACGTAGACGTTGACGAACCGGTGCAGCCCGCCGTCCTCGGTCACCAGCCGGGCGCGCAGGCCGGGGTGGTTGGCGTCCAGGTCGGTGAGCAGGTCGGACAGGGTGTCTCCCGAGCCGTTGACGATCTTCGCGCCGCCGGTGTACTGGCGCAGGATGGTCGGGATGCGAACTTCGATAGCCATGGTTGCGGTACTCCTCGGGTCAGGACTCGGTCGGGCGGCGGACGGGTGTCAGGCGCGGTGTTAGCGGCCCGCGGGACACTCGTAGTCGACCGCGGCCGGGCTCTGCCCGAACATGTAGGTGGTGACGGCTGCCGGGTCCACGCTCGCGTCGACGACCCGCACCGGCTCCTCGGTGACCACGCCCTCCACGATCCGGAACGAGCGCACCTCGGTGTCGTCCGGATCGCGGGTGGAGACCAGCAGGTAGTGCGCTCGCGGCTCGCCAGCCAGGGACGAGTCGGTCCGCGACGGGTACGCCTCGGTCGCGGTGTGCGAGTGGTAGATCACCACCGGCTCCTCGTCCCGATCGTCCATCTCCCGCCACACGCGCAGCTGCTCGGCGGAGTCGAACCGGTAGAACGTGCTGGACCGCTCGATGTTGTCCATCGCGATGTGCCGCTGCGGCCGGTCGGAGTCGATCGGGCCGGCCACCACGCCGCATGCCTCGTCCGGGTGGTCGCGGCGGGCGTGCGCGATGATCGCGTCGAGGATCTCCCGCCCAATCGTCAGCACGGTAGAACAGCCTACCCGGCGCCGCCCCAGGCAGGCAGGTGGCGGCGGTCACCTGCGCTCAGGCGATGATCGCGTCGAGCAGGCTCTCCTGCAGCACGCCCAGGTACTGGTACATGGTCAGCTGGCGTACCCGCGCCGACGTCGGGTCGCGCATGACCGCGTCGTCCAGCTCCTCCAGCAGGTCGGTGTCGTCCCGTACCTCAAGCCGGATGCCCAGGGCCAGCCGCACGTCGTTGAGCGCGCGCAGCCACGCCTCGGCCGCCTCGGCGTCCAGCCGGACCACGGCTCCGCCGGTCGCCGGCAGGGCGGCCAGGATCGCGCCGGCCTGGTCGATCTTGCCGGTCTTCAGGTCACCCTCGGTGTACTGGCGGAACT
>CAZYCD010000083.1:0-18397 GCA_964645345.1 uncultured Micromonosporaceae bacterium | reverse complement strand
CCGCTCGGTCAGTTCCCTGAACACCGCCTCGGCGCGGCCTGCGTCGATGCTGTGGCCCGCGGCCACCGCCTGGTCTGTCTCCACACCACACGAGCATCGGCGGTGGCCGTGTTCCTGCGCGAAGCAGGGTACGCATACCGGCGCTTCTTTGATCCGGCCTCGGGCACGACCCTGGAGTGGTGGAAAACTCCGTGGAAGAGGCGGTGCACGCCGGTCGCGGCAGCCAGGTCCAGCTGACCGCTGACTACCTAGGGGCCAAGGTCCTGGGGCTGCGTATCGCGGATTCCGCCCGGGTGACGTTGACGGACAGCACGGTCGCCGCGCCACTGGGCGCGGGGCAACCTGGCGTTGCTGGGCGGCACCCGTTTCCCCAAGCTCCCGCTGAGCTGGCTCGGCATCTTCGCGCTGGTGGCGCTCACGGCTGTCGTGCTCGAGGTCACCCGGAAGCTGCGTGAGCACCGGCACGAGAGGCTGGTGCAAGCGCCGGCCCATGTCACGAACATCGCCCGAGCCCGCAGGACACCGATGCTGGGACGGGTGCGCGTCAGTCAGGCAAGCGAAATGAGGATGGCCATGCAAGCCGTACGCGTGGGGACGGTCGTGATGGTGGTGCTGCTCGTCGTGACCGCTTGCTCAGCCCGAGCCGGGAAGGCCCGCTCGTCGTTGTCCACCCCATCGCGCTCCCCGTCGGCCTCCGGGTCGAGCCCGCCGGCCGGTACTGCGGTGTCCACAGTAGACGGTTTCTTCGGCGCGGGTTTCCGTCGGCGCGACTTCGCTCAGTTCGGACTGGACCGCACCGCGCTCGTCCCGTCGGCGGATCTCCGGTTCCCGACCGCGCTGCGGGTCCGATACCCGCCGACTCAGCGAGCCAGCTCGCCGCGGCCACCGCCGATACCGAGCACGGCGGAGCGCAGCTGTTCCTCGCCTGTCAGGCTGGCCCGGTCGACGAGGCGTACCTGCGCTACTACGTGCGCTTCCCGGAAGGGTTCGACTTCGTAAAGGGCGGCAAGATGCCCGGCCTGTACGGCGGGCCGTGTGAACGACGGCCGGAAGATACCGGACGGGACCAACGGCTTCTCCACCCGCTACATGTGGCGTACCGCCGGGGCCGGCGAGGTGTGCGCGTACCTGCCGACCTCGGTCGCGCACGGCACCTCGCTCGGCCGCGGGGACCGGACCTGGCCGACCGGCGTGTGGACCGCAGTGGAGCAGCACGTACGGCTCAACTCCCCGGGCGCTACCGACGGCCAGGTGTAGGTGTGGCTGAACGGCATCCTCGTCTTCGAGCAGACCGGCCTCACGTCCCGGACAGTACGGACCTTGCAGATCGACGGCCTGTTCTTCTCCACGTTCTTCGGCGGCGGCGACGCGTCCTGGGCCACACCGAGGGGCCAGTACGCCGTTCGCCGGCTTCGAGCTGGCGACCCACCTGATCGGGTGACGCGACCGCGGTGCGGTCCCCGGCTCACTCGGCCGGTACTACTTGGACCAGCTCAGGTCGGCAGAGCGGGCCATCTCGGCGCGGCTCTTCTTCGCACCTGCCGTGCTCGCGGGCGCCGACGGGTAGATCGGCAGGAGGCTGGGGTTGATCTGTCCCGGGAGGTTGACCGTGAACGCGAAGACGTCCAGCAGTACGTGCGTGGTGCTCGTACTGAAGATCTGCACGACGTCGTTCGACGTTTCCCAGACCGTGATGGCGCTCATCGCGGCGTTGGGCACGATGGCTCCGGGCATGTAGTTGAGGTTCGATGTCGCCGGTTCGCCGGCGAACGTCAACGCGCCGGGCAGCAACGAGGCGAATCCCTGGTTCACCGGGAGGACCACGGTCAGGTTCGCGTGGACCGCGATGCCCCACATGACCAGCGACGACAGGTCCACATGAATGGCGTGGCCGCCGATCAGCCGGCCGGAGCTGTCGAGGTTACCGATCGGGTCCATCACGCTGGTGCGCCCGCCCGCGATGCGGGTGTCGAGGATCCGCGTCGGGGTTATCGGCGCCAGCTGGTTGGCGGTGGCGGACGTGTACAGCTGGTCGGCACGGCCCGGTTCGGACCCCATCCACAGCTGGAAGTTGGACGTGAGGGTGATGGCACCGGGCTCGCCGTAATAGGGCGACTGCGGATTCTGGCTCGCCGGTGGCGGTACCAGGCGCAGCTGGGCGCCTACGTAGTCGATCGAGCCGTAGCTCGACGTGGCGGCGTTCGACAACTCCAGCGTGCTCGCGGTCGAACTGTTGACGGTCACGCTGGTGGCGTTGGTGCCGGCGTCGTTGGCCTGTCCGAGAACCAGGTTGCCGCCCGTGGCCGCAGCGGCGGGTGAGGGCGCGACGGCGGCGCCAACGACGGCGGCGCCGGCGGCACCCGCGGCTACCCCACCGGCGCGGCGCAGCAGCCTCCGGCGCCCGATCCGCCTGGCGCTGTCCCGCTCTTGGCTCATGTGTTTCCTCCCGCGAATGGTCCGCTGTGCGGGACCAAAGAAGGCGTAGTCTCGCAGCTCGATCGGCCATCTCGCATCAACCGATCGCTTTGATCATCCGGCGTCCTTCGCCACGATGCTGCGCCCGGGGCACCGGGCGGCTGGCACGGCGCCGTCACCGGGCGCTTCGCAGCCAGCTCGACGCGTTCGTCGACGGCCTGTTCGCGGCTCTGACCGGTAACGGCCGGCGTCAGCTGAGGGCGGTGTGGAGCTGGCGCATGGCCAGCAGCGAGGAGCGCACCTCCTGGAGCAGTTCGGCGGTACCGCGCGGCCGTCCCCAGGCGCTCATCGCCGCGTGGTCGAAGCCGACCGTCTCGATGCCGCACCCGTACCGGCGGCCGAGCAGCCGTACCGCGTCGCAGTGCTGGTGCCGGACGTACGGGTCGTTCGTCACCAGCAGCACGTGCTCGCCGGGCGCCGGGGCGTGTACCTGCGTGGCCCAGCCGACGAGCGTGTCGGCCGTGTTCGCGCGCAGCGGCGGCCGGCTCGACGGAGCGGCCAGCACGTGCACCTCGACCCCCGGGAACCGGCCGGTACCCGTCCAGGTGCGGTGCCACCAGCCGTCGCCCGCGCGTACCGCGGCCGGCTCCGCAAGTTCCAGGTACCGGCGCAGCGCCACCAGCATCATGTCGGCCTCGGTCTCGAACGGGTCGAGTCCCAGCCGGACGCCTTCGCGCTGTTCCCGGTCGTCCCGCCAGCGCAGGCTGCCCAGGCCGGCGAGGGTACCGGTGCGGAGCCCACCGGCCAGCAGCCGGGCGGCGTACTCGCTGCGGCCGAGGGTCAGCCGGATGCCGCCGCCCAGCACGACGATGTGGTCGTAGGCGTCGTGTGCGGGCCGGTCGGCCCCGCCGAGGCCGAGCGTGCCGATCAGCGTGCGCAGCCGGGCGTCCAGCTCCTGGCCGTAGTCGACGTGCGTGGCGTCGAACCGCTCCCGCACCCCGGCACGGAAGTCCCACACACGAGAGAACTCCGCCAGCCGGTCCAGTACCGGCGCGAGCGGGCCGTCCGGTACCTCGCCGCCGAAGTACCCGACCAGCTCGGCGAGGGCCGGTGAGGTCACCCACCCTGTGATCGAGGCGGCGACGGCCGCCGGATCCGGTCCCCCTGCTTCGCACGGCGGGAGCGGGAACGGCTGCGTCGTCACCGGCTCGGTCACGGCGCCAGCCGGGCGAGGAGGTCCGCGAGCGGGCCGGGGCGCACCGCCGCGTGCCCGGTGCCGGCCCACAGGTTCAGCGCCCCGGCGTCGCCCAGGCGGGCAGCCGCGGCCCGGATCGGCGCGGTCAGGTGGTGCACCACCGGGTACCCGACGGGTGCCACCGCCGAGTACTCGTCGGTGAACCGGTTGCGCAGTCCGCGGGCGGGCTGCCCCGTGAACGCCCGGGTCACCACGGTCTCTCGGTACTCGCCGGACAGCAGAGCGGACCGCTGGGTCGCGCCGGTACCGGCCTCGTCGGCCAGCAGGAAGGCGGTACCGCACTGCACGGCCGCGGCGCCCGCCGCCAGCAGCAGCCGGACGTCCTCGGCGCAGGCCGTCCCGCCGGCCGCGACGACCGGTACGTCGGCGACCGCCTGCACCGCCGCGAGTACCTCCGGTGCCGTTGTCACGCCCCGGTACTGCGCCGGCCGGGTGGTCGAGGCGTGACCGCCGGCCGAGCCGGCCTGCGCGACGAGCGCGTCGGGCTGCACCGCCATCGCCTGCCGGGCCTCGTCCGCGCAGGTCACCGTCACCAGTACCCGGCAGCCGGCGCCCCGCAGCGCCCGCACCACGCCCGCGTCCGGTACCCCGAAGGTGAAGCTGACCAGCGGTACGCCATAGGCGAGGGCCAGCTCGACCTTGGCCGTGAAGTGGTCGTCATCGCCCAGCCGCAGCTCGGGCAGGTCCACCCCGTACCGCTCGGCCTCCGGCCGCAGCAGGCTGCGGTACCGCTCCAGGGCGGCGGTGTCGGCCGGTACCGGCGTGGGTACGAAAATGTTCAGCCCGTACGGCAGCCCGGAGCGGTGCAGCTCGCGCACCTGCTCCTCGACCGCCTCCGGCGTCTTGTAGCCGGCGGCCAGGAACCCTACGGAGCCGGCCCGGCCGGCCGCGGTCACCAGGTCCGGCGTGGTCGGTCCGCCGGCCATGGGCGCGACAACCACGGGACTGAGCGGGTCGAGCGGCATTCCGCGACCCTATAACGGCCGGTCAGACCTTCCGGTACCGCGACTGGAAGAAGCAGAACACACCGAAGGCGGCGAATCCGGCGGCCACGGCGATCAGCAGCACCTGCCCGTAGGGCTTGCCGGCCAGGGTGTGCAGGGCGCCGTCGAGCCCGGTGGAGTTCGCGGCGTTCTTCTCGACGGCCGCGCTGAACACCAGCAGGCCGACGATGCCGAAGGCGACGCCCTTGGCGATGTACCCCACCCGGCCGAGCCCGGTCACGAGTTGGCGGGTCGAGTAGCTCATCCGGCCGGTACGCAGCCGCCGCTCGAACATCCGCTTGGCGCCGTAGACGACTAGGCCGATGCCGACGCCGACCACGACCAGGGCGGCGATCGCGACGAGTACCCGTCCGGCCGGGTGGGCCAGTACCCCGGCGGTCGCCTGTTGCTGCTGGGCGGCGCTGGACGTCGGCGTGCCCGACTGGACCTTCCACGCGGTCCACGCGAGTACCGCGTACACGACGGTACGGGCGGCCGAGAGTACCCGCTCGGCGACCCGGCGGCCGCCGGTTTCGTCGCGGTGCCCGATCAGCGCCTCCAGCAGTTGCCAGATCGCCATGGCCAGCAGGCCGACCGCGATGACGACCAGCAGCGGCCGGCCCAGCGGCTGGTGGGACAGCAACTGGAAGGCGCCGGACTGGGAACCCTCCGCGTTCGCGTGGCCGAAGGCGATCTGCAGGGCGAGCCACGCGACGGCCAGGTGAAGCAGGCCGTAGCCCACGAAACCGCCGCGGGTCAGCGCCTCGAGCAGGGTGCTGTTGCGCGCCCTCCCCGCCGTACGGCGGGCGGACTGCGCCATCGATGTCATGGCTGCCGGAGTGCCCGATCCACCGACCTGCCAAACGCTCTGTTCCATGCGGGACGACCGGCGAGCCGGTGTAGCCGGCTGACAAATCGGGAACAGTCAACTGGTGCTCGCACCCCCCGACACACGCCTGGTGACTGAATGGCTGCTCAGCGCCGACGAGCGTGGAAACCCCGATACCTCCATCGACGCGCGCCACGGCGACGGCCGGGCCTGGACGGCCGGCAACGAGGTGACACCGCTGGTGCACGGCCGCGCCTACTTCGCCGCGCTGCACGAAGCGGTCACCGCCACCCGGGCCGGCGACCTGGTGCTGTTCACCGACTGGCGTGGCGACCCCGACGAGCAGGTGGTGGACGGCGAGTCGGTGTCCACACTGCTGTGTCGGGCGGCCGCGCGCGGAGTCGCGGTCAAGGGCCTCGTGTGGCGCTCACACCTGGACGTGCTGCGGTTCAGCAGCGAGGAAAACCGCCGGCTCGGTGACACCATCGAGGCGGCCGGCGGCGAGTGCCTGCTGGACATGCGGGTACGGCCGGGCGGCTCGCACCATCAGAAGACGGTCGTCGTCCGGTACCGCGACCGGCCGGAGCTGGACGTGGCGTTCGTGGGCGGGATCGACCTGTGCCACTCCCGGCGGGACGACGAGCGGCATCTCGGCGACCCGCAGGGCGTAACCATGTCGCGGCTGTACGGCAAGCGCCCGCCGTGGCACGACATCCAGGTCGCGGTGCGCGGGCCGGCCGTCGGCGACGTCGAGGCGACCTTCCGGGAACGCTGGGCGGACCCGTCGCCGCTGTCCCACAACCCGCTGCGCCTGGCGCGCGGCCGGCTCGACGGCGAGGAGTCGCGCGGCCGGCCGCTGCCGCCGCAGGCCGCCGACCCGCCGCCGTGCGGCGAGCAGGTCGTGCAGGTACTGCGTACCTACCCGTACCGGCGGTGGAGCTACCCGTTCGCGCGCCAGGGTGAGCGCAGCATCGCGCGGGCCTACGCCAAGGCGCTCGTCCACGCCCGGTCCCTGATCTACGTCGAGGACCAGTACCTGTGGTCGACCGAGGTCGTGGCGGTCTTCGCCGACGCGCTGCGCCGGTCCCCGGGGCTGCGGATGATCGCGGTCATCCCGTCCCACCCCGACGTCGAGGGCGCGTCGGCCCGCGCCGAGACCTACGGCCGGATCCAGGCGCTGAACGCGCTGCGCGCGGCCGGCGGTGACCGGTTCGCCGCGTACGGGCTGGAGAACCCGCAGGGCCGCCCGGTGTACGTGCACGCGAAGGTGTGCGTCGTCGATGACCGGTGGGCGTGCGTGGGCTCGGACAACCTGAACCTGCGCTCGTGGACGCACGACTCCGAGCTGAGCTGCGCGGTGATGGACGCGGACGGCGGTACCCGCTTCGGGTACGCGCTGCGCCGCCGGCTCGCCGTCGAGCACCTGGGGCTACTGGACTGTCCCGGGGGCGACCGGGCCGGGGGGGACGGGGAGCTGCGCGACCCGGCCGCGATGTTCGACGCGTACCGGCGTAGTGCTGCCGCCCTCGACGCGTGGCACGCCGATCCGTCGGGTACCCGGCCGCCCGGCCGCCTGCGTACCTACCGCCCGCCGCGCCTGAGCCGCACTCAGCGCGCGGTCGCCTCGGTCATGTACCGGTACCTGTGTGACCCGGACGGCCGCCCGCGCTCTCTGCGCCGCCGCCACGCCTTCTAACGCGTGTCCTGCCGATCATCTAGGGGTTGACGGTTGACGATTCCTAGGGCTGGTCGGGGTGAGTTGACGAGGCGTGGGCGGGGATCACGCCTTTGCCCGAACTGGGGACCCGCCCGGCTCGGTGGCGGGATCGTGTGGAAGCTGCGGACCGGGGACGCCGTGGCGGGACCTGCCCGCGCGGCACGGGCCGTGGAAGACCTGCCAGGCGCGGCTGCGCCGGTGGACCGCGGGCGGTACCTGCCACTGGATCCTGACCCGGGCCCAGGTGTACGACGACGGCCACCGTGTGGGCCGGACGGCCACTGTGGACTCCTCGATTGTGCCAGCGCACCAGCAGCCTGACGATCAGGGGCCGCCGCCGAAGTTCTACGGAACTCGGCGGCGGCCCCTTCACCTACACACGGGCGGTCAACCTCGGGCGGGCTGCGTCACTGGGTGAAGTAGCCGGCCAGGTCGGCGACCACATGCACGGTGCCGGGCGAGTTGTTGAAGAACTTCACCGTCCCGTTCACCACCGGCACGATGACCAGGTTCGGCACGGTCTCCCCGTTGACCCAGTTCAGATCCGAGGCCAGCGGCCGGGGATCGGCGGGGTACACCGTCAACACACCGGGGTCCGACGGCTCAGTCACGGTCACGTTGAGCACTGCGGCGGTCACCCCGGATGCGGGCAGTCCGGCGATCTGCAGCGTGACCGTTTGACCCGGCGCCAACGGCGTGGTTGTTCCGATTCCGATCGCCGCCCGGGTGTCCAACACCCGCAGCGGAGCAACCGGCCTGTAGGTGCTGGCGCTCGTGTCGTGACTGAAGTATCCGGCCACGTCTGCCACGATGTGCACGGTGCCGGGCGAGTTGTTGAAGAAGTCCACCGTCCCGTTGATCACCGGCACGATCACCAGGTTCGGCCGGGTCTCGAAGGCAAACCAGTTCAGGTTCGACGCGACCGGCCGGGGCTGACCGTCGGGGTAGACCGTCAACACGCCGGACGACGACGGCTCAGTCTCCGTGACATTCAGCTCCACGGCGGTCACACCCGTCGCGGGTACGCCGCCGGCCCCGGCTATCTTCAGCGGCACCGTCTGATAAGGCTGCACCGCGGTCGTGGTGGACACCCCGATCGCCGCCCGGGTATCCAACACCCTGGCCGGGGTGACCGGCGTGTAGCGACTCGCGGTCATGTCCTGACTGAAGTAGCCGGCCAGGTCGGCAACGATGTGCACCGTGCCGGGCGAGTTGTTGAAGAAGTCCGCCTTCCCGTCGGTCACCTGCACGATGACCATGTTCGGCACGGTCCACCCGGCAACCCAGTTCAGGTTCGACGCGACCGGCCGGGCCTGACCGTCGGGATACACCGTCAACACACCGGCCGACGTTGGCTCAGTCACGGTGACATTCAGCGCCACCCCGGTCACTCCCGTCGCCGGTACCCCGGCAACCCCGGCCACCTGCAGCGACACCGTCTGACCCGGCGGCACCGCGGTCGTTGTTGTCACCCCGATCGCCGCCCGGGTGTCCAACACCCGCACCGGACCAACCGGCGTGTAGGCGCCGCCGGGCGAGATCGGAATCGAAGTAGGCCCGGTTCCGTGGCTACCGCCGTATACCGGTGCCTGCTCGCCGTTACTGGCGTCGGCGTTCTCGATTGTCCAACCGACTACCCGCATCTCGTAGGTCCCGGCCGGCAGGTTGGGCATGCTGAACTGGCCGGCGTTGTCCGTCGTTGCTGAGGCCACGAGGTGGGTGTCGACGTTGGTGGCGGTGACCGTCACGCCGGCCAGACCCGGCTGGGTTGAGTCGAGGTTGCCCTGGAGGTCGATGAAGACGTTGCCGCTCAACGTGCCCGTCAACCCCGGTACCGGAGCGATCCGGTATGTACCGAGGACGCCGGCCGGGGGCGTCTGGCTCTGGTCATCGATGAACGACCAACCACCGACCGCATAGCCCAAGACCGCGGCACCTTGGTTGAGGGTGCCAGCCCAGGGGACCGAGTGACTCGCACCCGGGGCCAAGTCGAACTGGTCCGTCGGCGGGTTGGTCGCGCGGTCCACCCCATCCTCGTCGCCTCCGAAGAGTCGCACGTTCGTAGCGGTGGCCGTGCCGGTGTTCGTGATGACGAACGTCGTAGTGATGGCGTCGCCCACCGCATAAGTCGCCTTGGACGGCGTGACAACGACGTTGACCTGCAGCTGCGGCCCGGTTGCGGCAGCGGCAGGAGTCGGGGCGGTGAGGCCGACCGACGCCACGCCACCTGCGATCACGAACGCGACAGACAGTACAAGCCGTTTAACCGAGTCGCCGGATCTCACACTGACATCCTTATCTCTACTCGAGGGCAGCCGCCGAAGCGTACGACGGTCACCACGGATCCCGCTGCCCCGAACCGTGCCGCCGGCCCCCGCTCACGTTGATTGGGGGATCGGGAGCCCTCGAAGAGGTACTGGCGCTGCGTGGTCGTCGTCGTCCATCTGGGCGCGGGCTGAATCGCTTCCAGGTACCGTCCGGGTCCCGGCGCAGCCGCACATGGCGGTCTTCCACGGCCCGTACCGCGCGGGCAGGTCCCGCCACGCCGCTTAGGTCCCCAGCGTCCACACGATCCTGCTAATGACCTGCCGGTGTCCCCGCCACCGAGCTGAGCGGGTCGCCGGCTCGGGCAGCAGCGGCGCGGTCACCGGCTCACGCCTTGTCAGCTCAGCAGGACCAACCACCGGGCAGCTCACCGGCGTGCCGCGGGGCTCTACACCAAGGTGAGGTCCAGGACGCTGCGCCTGCGGAGCCAGTGGCGCCGCGCTTGTCCTTCTCAATCCGGCGACCGGCACCCAACACGTGGCCATCGCCATACCCGACCGGGTACCGCTCATCGTCGCCGGCCAGATCGATGTCCCCAGCGACGGCTGACCGGTTCAGCCCAGC
Source organism: uncultured Micromonosporaceae bacterium (assembly GCA_964645345.1). GTDB lineage: Bacteria > Actinomycetota > Actinomycetes > Mycobacteriales > Micromonosporaceae > Rugosimonospora. The sequence continues at coordinate 8,309 of CAZYCD010000083.1, read as the reverse complement.
GCCTCGCGAAAGCCCTGCCGCCAGCTGCCGTACCGCGGCTGCCAGCCGAGTTCCCGCCGCGCCTTCGCGTTGGACGAGCCGCGGATCTGCGTCATCGTCGACACCCCGTGCTGGCCGATCATGGGGAGCACCAGCCAGCCGGGCAGCCGCATCGGAGGCTTCGCGCCGATGGTCTGCGCCAGGTACGGCAGCCACTGCGACACCGGCGCCGGATCGTCGTCCACGATGTTGTAGACCCCGGTCGCGGTACCCTCGATGGCCGCCACGGTCGCCGTCGCCGCATCCTCCACGTGCAGGAACGACCAGATCCCGCCCCCGCCGCCGACCAGCGGCAGCCGGCGCTTGCGGACCATCTCCAGCACGTCCCCGCCCGGCGCGAATCCGGTACCCGGGCCGTAGAGGAAGCCGTACCGCAGCGCGATCCCCTTCACGTCCGCCGCATTCTCCACAGTGGATTCCATGTGGCGCAGCGCGGACAGCGTCTCCCGTGACGCCGGCGTGGGGTGCTCGTCGAGCCCGTCGTCCTCGGTCTTCACCGGGCCGCCGACCCGCGGGTTCGTCCAGCCGGTGAAGCTCTGCACCACGAACCGCCCGGTACCGGCCGCCCGCGCGGCGGCCAGCAGGATGTCGGTACCTTCGGTGCGCAGCCGGTTGGTCAGCGCGAAGGTCCGGTCGAACCGGCGCAGGTCCTGCGGTCCGGACAGCGCCGTCATCTGATGCACCACCACGTCCGGCGCCGCGCCCGCGACTGCCGCGCGTACCGCGTCGGCGTCGAAGGCGTCCACCACCACGGGTTCGACCCCGAGCCGGCGTACCGCGTCCGCCTTCGCCGGCGAGTGCGTGGTACCCGTCACCTGGTGCCCGGCCCCGACCAGCAGCGGCACCAGCCGCCGCCCGACCGCGCCGCCGGCGCCGGCAATGAAGATCCGCATTTCCGTCTCCCTCCAAGGCTCTCTGGTGGTGGGACGGGACAGCCCCGCCGGATGTGACGGGCTGCGTCATGATGCTCGCATGTCCTGGATCGGGGCTCTCGGCTTCGCCCGGGTCCCCGTCACAGGCCGGAGCAGGTGGAGTCGGACTTCTGGAGCGGACGGGCCGGCGGTACCCCGGAGGGGCCGATGCTGGACACGGAGAACGTCGTGGTGCGGGCGGTGGGCCAGGCGTTTTGAGCCGGGGCGATTAGCGGTACCCGCCGGGGGAAAGCCGGCGAGATGAGCAAGAAGCAGATGGAGGGCGACAACCAGCGGCGCCGCGCGCTGGCCCGGGAGTCCCGTCAGCAGGGGCGGCAGGCCAGCGGGGAGAGCGCGACGCTCGGGTCGTCGAAGCAGACCGGCGCGTCGCGCACGCCGAGCCGCAACACCGGCCCCGCCGAGCCGTCCCGGCCGCGACCCACCGCCAACCGGCTCGGTACCGCGCCGCCCAACGATCCCCCGGTTCGCCGGTACCGGGAGATGGTCGGCGAGGTCGGCCGCCGGATCGGGGTCGGCTTCGACGAGGCACGGTCGGCGGCCGAGGCGACGGTGACCGTGACGGCCCGCGCCCTGGGCATCGACGACCGGCGGCGTTTCCTCGACCGGCTGCCCGGCGAGCTGCACAACAGCTTCGCGGTCGACGTGCCGTACCCGCCGCGCGGGCTGGCCGGCTTCGTCGAGGAGGTCGGCCGGATCTCCCATCAGGAGCCGGAGGTGGCCCGGATCCAGGCGCAGGCGGTCCTCAGTGTGCTCGCGGAGGAGGACCGGGACCTGGTCGACTCGGTACACCTGCCCGCGGAGCTGCGGGACCTGCTCACGCCGCCGCCGGCCGGCGGAGGGCTCACCGGTCCGGGTGGGCTGGAGGGACCGGGCGGCCCTAGCGCGCCGCTGACCGGGGACGAGCTGCGGGCGGCGCTGGACCGGCTGCCGTATTGGGACGGTACCCAGGGAGCCCTGCGCCGGACGATCACGCTGCCCGAGGGCAACCTGGACCGGGTACTGGCCCGGCTGGACCGGGTGCGTGGGGACGGCAACCACACCCCGAAGATCATCCGCGACGACCGGGACAACGCCACCATCGTGCTGCGCAGCGTTAACCGGGACGCGGTGACCGCGCTGGACGTCGACCTCGCGCACCGGATCGACGCGGCGATCGACGAGGCCGGCGGCGGGATGGCCTCCCCGAGGTAGCCGTCAGCGGAGCATCGCCGGTCAGCGCGCCGCGCCCGCCGGGGTCGCCTCGTCCGCGCGCAGCCGGTCGGCGACCGAGTCAGCGGTGCGCCGCGCCCAGGAGCCGGTCGTCACGATGCCGAGCACCGCGACCAGCGCACCGCACGCCGTGATGATCCACCAGCCCGGTCGGGCGGCGGCGACGAAGCCCGGCCCGAGCGACCCCGAGCCGCGGCTGTGGGTACCCATGGAGGTCGCCACCGAGCCGATCACGGCCACGCCCAGCGACTGGCCCGCCTGCCGGCTGGTGGACGCGATGGCGGCCGCCACTCCGGCCTGCGACAGCGGCATGCCGGACACCGCCGTGTTCGTGATCGGCGGGTTGAGCAGGCCGAAGCCGATACCGAACGGCAGGTACGCGAGGACCAGCCAGAGTACCGAGGTGCCGGTACCGGAGCCGGACAGCAGCGCCGCGCCCAGCGCCATACCCGAGCCGCCGAGTACCAGCGGCAGCCGCGGGCCGCGCGCTCCGGTGACCCGGCCGGACAGCGGGCCGGAGACGAGCACCGCGAGCGCCACCGGCAGCGTCAACAGGCCGGCCGTCAGCGCCGAGAATCCGCGTACGTCCTGCAGGTACAGCGTGTTGAGGAACAGGAAGCCACCGAGCGCGGCGAAGCCCGCCACGGCGATGAGGGTCGCGCCACTGAACGGTGCGCTGCGGAAGAATTTCAGCTCCAGAAGCGGGTCCGCGCGGCGCGGCTCGTACCACAGCAGCCCGACCAGGGCCGCCGCGGCCAGCGCGAAGCAGCCGAGGATCTCCGGCGACGTCCAGCCCCGCCCGGGCCCCTCGATGATGCCGAAGGTGAGCGAGGCCAGCCCGACCAGTACCAGGACCTGACCGACCGGATCCGGGCGGCGTGCCCGGGCGGCCCGCGACTCGGGCACGAACAGCGCGGTCAGTACCAGTGCGGCCGCGCCGACCGGAAGGTTGATCCAGAAGATCGACCGCCAGCCTACCGACTCGACGAGCAGGCCGCCCACGGTCGGCCCGAGCGCGAAGCTGAGCCCGACCACGCCGCCCCACACGCCGATCGCCCGCGCCCGCTCCCGCCGGTCGGTGAACACGTTGGTGACGATGGACAGGGCCACCGGGTTGAGCATCGAGCCGCCGAGCGCCTGGAGTACCCGGAACGCCACCAGGGTTCCCACGTTCGGCGCCAGGCTGCACAGCAGCGACCCGACCGAGAACGTCACCAGCCCCACCTGGAACACCCGTCGCCGGCCGATCCGGTCCGCCGTGGAGCCCGCGAACACGAGCAGGCTGGCCAGTACCAGGGTGTACGCGTCGAGTGTCCACTGTAGAGCGGAGACCGAGGCGTGCAGCTCCTTGCGGATGGTCGGCAGCGCGATGTTCACGATCGTGGCGTCCAGCGACACGATCAGCAGGCTCAGGCAACAGGTACCCAGGACGAGCAGCCTGCGCCGCGGGCTCAGTTCCGGCACGTGGCCTCCGGTAGCTCCTCCGATAGGGTCGACCTTGTGCAGCTAGTCTCCATCGAAGACATCAGGGCCGCAGCGGAAGGGTTGGCGGGGGTGGCGTTGCGCACCCCGCTGGTACCCGCGCCGTGGGCGGGCGAGGACTTGTGGCTCAAACCGGAGAGCCTGCAGCCGATCGGCTCGTTCAAGGTGCGCGGCGGCTACCACGCGGTCGCCTCGCTGCCCGAGGAGCGCCGGGCCGCAGGCGTGGTGGCGCACTCCTCGGGCAACCACGCGCAGGCGGTCGCCTACGCCGCCCGGGCGTTCGGGGTGCCCTGCGTGGTGGTCATGCCGGACGTCGCCGAGCCCACGAAGGTGGCCGCGACCGAGGCGCTCGGCGCGCGGGTGGTGCTGGTACCGCCGGAGCGGCGGGCGGAGGCCATGGCCGACTTGGCGCAGCGGGAGGGCTACGCGGTCATCCCGCCCTTCGACCATCCCGACGTCATCGCCGGCCAGGGTACCGTCGGCCTGGAGATCGCCGAGGATCTGTCCACTGTGGATGTGGTGCTGGTGCCGGTCGGTGGTGGCGGGCTCGCCTCCGGCGTGGCGACGGCCGTCAAGGCGCTGTGCCCGTCGGCGGCGGTGTTCGGCGTGGAGCCGGAGCTGGCCGCGGACGCGCGGGAGAGCCTGGCGGCCGGCCGGGTGGTGGTGTGGCCGACCGAGCAGACCTACCGCACCTCGGCCGACGGGCTGCGCACCCAGCTGTCCGAGCTGACCCTGGCCCACCTGTCGGCGCGGCTGGACGGCATCCTGACGGTGTCGGAGGAGGAGATCCTGGGTGCCGCGGGCCGGCTGGCCCGGGAGGCGCGGCTGGTCGTGGAGCCCAGCGGGGCGGTGTCCGTCGCCGGGTACCTGCACCGCCGCGCCGACCTGCCGCCCGGCCGTACGGTCGCCGTCATCTCCGGCGGCAACCTCGCGCCGGCGCTGCTGGCCAAGCTGGTGACCGACTAGCTCAGGCCGAAGCGGTCCAGCACCCAGGCGGTGACGAACGCCTCCTCCTTCCAGGCGTCGTACCGGCCGGAGGGTCCGCTGTGCCCCGCCTCCATCTCGGTCTTCAGCAGCACGTCGGATCCGGGGGAGCGGTCGCGCATCCGGGCCACCCACTTCGCCGGCTCGTGGTACAGCACCCGGGTGTCGTTGAAGCTCGTCACCGCGAGGATGGCCGGATAGTCCACAGTGGACACGTTCTCGTACGGCGAGTACGACTTCATGTACCGGTACACCTCGGGGTCCTCCAGCGGGTTGCCCCACTCCTCCCACTCGGTCACCGTCAACGGCAGCGAGGGGTCGAGGATCGAGTTCAGTGCGTCCACGAACGGTACCTGCGCGACGATGCCCGAGAACGCGTCCGGCGCCAGGTTCGCCACCGCCCCCATCAGCAGCCCGCCCGCCGAACCGCCGCGGGCCACCAGCCGGTCGGGCGATGTCCAGCCCGCCTTGGCCAGGTGCCGCGCGCACGCCACGAAGTCGGTGAACGTGTTCTTCTTGGCCAGCAGCTTGCCCTGCTCGTACCAGGCCCGGCCCAGTTCACCGCCGCCCCGGATGTGCGCCACCGCGAACACCACGCCACGGTCTACAAGGGACAGTCGCGGTACCGAGAACCACGGGTCCATGCTCGCCTCGTACGAGCCGTACCCGTAGAGGACCAGCGGAGTGGAGCCGTCCCGTGCGGTACCCCTCCGGCAGACCAGCGAGATCGGCACCCGGGTGCCGTCGTCGGCCAGCGCCCACTCCCGGTGCTGTTCGTAGTCCTGCGGGTCGAACGGCGTCCCCGACGGGGAGGGCAGCACCGGCTTGCGCTTGCGCAGCACGAGGTTGCCGGTCGACAGGTTGCAGTCGTACACCGAGTCCGGGGTGACCAGCGACGTGTAGTGCAGCCGGAACACGTCGGTGTCGAACTCCGGGTTGCTGTCCGGGCCGACCGAGTAGATTGGCTCGGGGAAGGCGATGTCGTAGCCGCCGCCACCGTCGGGGGCGAGCACCCGCAGGCCGGTCAGGCCGTCACGGCGCAGCGAGATCACCAGGTACCGGCTGAACGCGTCGACCTGGATGAGCCGGGTACCGGGGACGTGTTCGACCAGCGTCGTCCAGGCGCCCGGCGCGTCCACCGGCGTGTACGACAGGGCGAAGTCCTCGGCGCCGTCGTTGTGCAGGATCAGGAACCGGTCGACTGTTCCGCTGCCGCCGGCATCGGCTGCGCCGCCGGCGGGCTGGTGCTCCACGCCGTACTCGACGCCCTGCCGGCGCGGCGCGATGACGACGGGTTCGAGTTCAGGGCGCTCGGCCGGGATGTACCGGACCTCCGAAGTGATCTTGCTCGACGAGTCGATGAGCACGAACCGCTCGGAGCGGGTCAGCTCGACGCTGACGAAGAATCGTTCGTCGGTCTCTTCGAAGACGACCCGGTCGCTGGTCGCCTCGGTACCCATGACGTGCCGCCAGACCCGGTACGGCCGCCATGCGTCATCCACGGTCAGGTAGAACAGCGTGGTCGCGTCGGCCGACCAGGCGGTGCCGTAGTACGTGTCGGGGACGGTGTCCGGCAGCACCTCGCCGGTGGACAGGTCCTTGATCTGCAGGGTGAACCGCTCGTCGCCACTGAAGTCGGTGGAGTACGCCAGCCAGCGGCCGTCCGGCGAGACGTCGAAGGTACCCAGGGAGAAGAAGTCGTGACCCTGGGCCAGCGCGTTGCCGTCCAGCAGGATCTCCTCGCCCGCCAGGGGAGTGCCGTCACCCGTCGACGGCGGGTCGACCTCGCCCGGGGCCACCGCGCGCCGGCAGTGGATGCCGTACTGCTTGCCCTCCTCGGTACGGGTGTAGTACCAGTACCTGCCCTTGCGGACCGGTACCGACAGGTCCGTCTCCTGGGTCCGCGACTTGATCTCCCCGAACAGCGTCTCCCGCAGTTGGGCCAGGTGGGCCGTGCGGTCGGCGGTGTGCGCGTTCTCCGCCTTCAGGTAGGCGACCGTGTCCGGGTGCGCCTTGTCCGCGAGCCAGAAGTACTCGTCGACCACGGTGTCGCCGTGGTGCGTGCGTTCGTGCGGGACCTTCTTCGCCACCGGGGCAGAGCTCGTCACGACCGCTGAGATTACCCGTTAGTGGCGTGGCGAGCCGCTGACATCGACCCGCCACGCTCGTACCCTGGCCGTTATATATGGAGGTCCGCCTGTGACGCTCGACGTGCTGGCCCGCCGGCTGCGCCGGGAACTCGGCGACGGGGCCGTGATCACGGATCCCGCCACCCGGCGCACCTACGACTGCGACGGGTTGACCGCGTACCGCAGCACCCCCGGCCTGGTCGTGCTGCCGCAGGACGCGGCCGGGGTACAGGCGACCGTGCGGGCCTGCCGGGACGCCGGGGTACCGTTCGTCGCCCGCGGTTCGGGTACCGGCCTGTCGGCCGGCGCCCTGCCGGAGGTCGAGGGGGTGCTGATCGTCACCGCCCGGATGCGCCGCATCCTCGAGGTGGACCTGGCCAACCAGCGCGCGATCGTCGAGCCGGGCGTGGTCAACCTGGCCGTCAGCCGGGCGGTCGGGCCGGCCGGCTACTACTACGCCCCCGACCCGTCCAGCCAGCAGATCTGCTCGATCGGCGGCAACGTCGCGGAGAACTCGGGCGGGGCACACTGCGTGAAGTACGGCTTCACGGTCAACCACGTGACCGGCCTGGAGGTGTGTACCGCCGACGGGGAGCTGGTCCGGCTGGGTGCCGGCCGGGCCGCGCAGGCACCCGGGTACGACCTGACCGGCGTGTTCGTCGGCTCCGAGGGCACCCTGGGCATCGCCACGAAGATCTGGGTACGGCTGCTGCGCTCGCCGGAGTCCGTGTGCACGATCCTGGCCGCCTTCGCGAGCATCGAGCAGGCCGGTGCCGCCGTGAGCGCGATCGTGGCCGCCGGACTGCGTCCGGCCGCGGCCGAGATCATGGACGCGCTGGCCATCGGCGCGGCGGAGGCGGCCGTGGCCTGCGGGTACCCGCCGGGTGCCGGTGCGGTACTGATCGTGGAGCTGGACGGCCCGGCGGTCGAGGTGGAGGCCGAGGCCGCGGCGGTCACCGCGCTGTGCGCGGAGGCGTTCGAGATCCGCAGCGCGACCGACCCTCAGCGGCGCGCGGAGATCTGGCGCGGCCGCAAGTCGGCCTTCGCGGCGGTCGGCCGGATCAGCCGGGATTACATAGTGCAGGACGGCGTGATCCCGCGCACCGCGCTGGCCGAGGTGCTGCACGAGATCGAGGAGCTGGCCTCGGCCGCCGGCATCCGGGTGGCCAACGTGTTCCACGCAGGGGACGGCAACCTGCACCCGCTGGTGCTCTACGACGGGCAGGTGCCGGGTGCGCTCGGCCGCGCCGAGGAGGTGTCCGCGGCAATCCTCGACCTGTGCGTGCTGCGGGGCGGCTCGATCACCGGCGAGCACGGCGTGGGCGTGGACAAGAAGGCCAAGCTGCCGTTGATGTTCGGCCCGGAGGATCTGGAGACGATGCAGCTGGTGCGGTGCGCGTTCGACACGGACGGCCGGGCCAACCCGGGCAAGGTCTTCCCGACCCCGCGCCGCTGCGCCGAGCGGGGAGCGCCGCTCGCGCCCCCGGCGCCGCGTGCCGCCCCGGCGTCGCCGGTCGAGCCCGCCGCGCCGGTC
>CAZYCD010000082.1:0-18426 GCA_964645345.1 uncultured Micromonosporaceae bacterium | reverse complement strand
TCCTGTCCGGTCCGGGCTGGACCCGGGCCAACCCGTACTCGCTGTCCGCCGCCCCGCGACCCGACCTGCTGCGCATCACCATCAAGGAACTGGGCGACGGCAGCAGCCGGGCGCGCCGGCTGCGGCGCGGTACGCGGGTGCTGATCGAGGGGCCCTACGGCCAGCTGACCGGGGCGGCCCGGACCCGGCCGAGGGTGACGATGATCGCCTCGGGCATCGGCATCACACCGCTGCGGGCGCTGCTGGAGGAGTTGGCGTACCGGCCGGGCGACGCGACCCTGGTGTACCGCGCCCGTACCCCCGCCGACTTCGCCTTCCGTGCCGAGCTTGACGCGCTGGCCGCCCACCGGGGGGTCCGGGTGGTCTACCTCCCCGGGCCGCGCGCGGGCGACGACGCCTGGGCGCCGGCCGGGTACGGCCCGGACGACACGCTGCTGCACCGGATCGTGCCGGACCTGGCCGACCACGACGTCTACATCTGCGGACCGGAGGGCTGGCTGGAGGCGGCGGCGCGGGCCGCGCGACAGGTCGGGGTACCGGCCGAACACGTGCACGTCGAATCGTTCAGCTGGTAGACGGGAAGGGCTCGGATGCGCCGGATCACCATGTGGTTCATCGCCACGGTCGCCGTGGTGGTGCTGCTGTTCAGCTACCGCACCAGCCTCGGCGGCGGGAAGCCGGCGCGGGCCGCCGGGCTGGACGGCGGTGCGGCGAACGCACCGGGCGTTGTCTCCGGCCCCGGCGCGGGGGGTACGGCAACGGACCCGTCCGCCGCGGCCGGCGGCCAGGCGACGGGCGCCCCGAACAACTCCGGCTCGACGGTGGTGAACGGCTCGGTCGAGCAGACGCGCTGGGGGCCGGTACAGGTACAGGTGAAGATCTCGGGTGGACGGATCACCGACGTGGTCGCCCTGCGGATACCGAACGGGAACTTCCGCGACGAGGAGATCAACTCCTACGCGGTACCGCAGCTGCGCCAGGAGGTACTGGCGGCGCAGAGCGCGCGGATCGACACGATCAGCGGGGCGACCGTGACCAGCGACGGGTACATCGGCTCCCTGCAGGCGGCGCTGGACGCCGCACATTTCGGGTCCTGACGGGCATGGACATCGGCTAATTTCGCCGTAAGCTCACCCGAAGCGGCCGGTGCGGGGCGAGCCGGACGTCTGGGCAGTCGACACCCCGGGGAGCCGGCCGATGGTCACCGATGTGCTCGTGGTGCTGCTGGCACTGCTGGCCGGCGCGGTGGCGGTCACCGTCGGCCTGGCTCTCGCGGTCGCGCTGCACAGCCGCGGTACCGGTCGCCGGAGCGGGGACGGCGCGGACCCGAGCGGTGCGGCGGACCCGGGCCGGGCGAGCGCCTGGGATCAGGCCGAGGACGGTCCCGCGGACGACGATCCCGTGAACGGCGCGCGGCTGTGGACGGCCGGCCGGGCGGACCGCGTCATAGTCGAGGCAGAGGCCGCCGAGTTGGGCGCGCACGCCGAGATCGCCGCGGCACGGGCCGAGCGGGCCGCGGCGGCCGCCGGTACGGCGCGGCTGCGGTTCGGCGAGGCCGAGGAGCACCGCGCGGCCCTGGAGGCGGAGTACGACGCGGCCCAGGCACGGTACGCGGCGGCGCTGCGCGCGGTACAGGCGGGCAGGTCGGGGCCGCCGACCCCGCAGCAGCGGCACCGCGCGCACGAGGTGTCCAGCGCTGCGCTCGCCGCGTTCCGCCGCGGCGAACTGTCCGCCGACCAGCTCCGGGCGGTCTTCGCGCGGGCCGGCGACTGGGACCCGGAGCAGGAGGCGCGCGAGCGGGAGGCGGCGCGGCTGGCCGGCGAGGAAGGGCGGGTGCGCCGGGCCTACGACGCCGCGCTGGCCGCCGTGCGGGTCGCCAGCGAGCGGCTGCACATCGCCGAGGTGGCCGCCGCCGCGACCACCCAGGAGGCCATCGACGCGGCCGTCGAGGCGCAGATCGCCGCCGACGAGGCCGGCCGGTACCGGCGGCGCCGGCGTTAACGCTTCGGGACCGGTACCCGCGTGATGTCCTCGGCCACCACGACCGCTCCCCCGAACTGCTCGGCGGCCTCGGCACGGAACCCGTCCGGGTCCGGGTACCGCTGGGAGAAGTGGCTCAGCACCAGGGTGCGTACCCCCGACTCGGCGGCGACCCGCCCGGCCTGCGCCGCGGTCAGGTGGCCGAACCGGTCGGCCAGCTCGCGCTCGGCGCTCAGGTAGGTCGACTCGATGACCAGCAGGTCGGCGCGATCGGCCAGCGCGTAGACGCCGTCGCAGAGCCGCGTGTCCATGACGAACCCGAAGCGCTGGCCGGGCCGGGGCTCGCTGACCTCCTCCAGGGTCACAAGCCGGTCGCCGACCGCCAGCGTGCCCTCCCGCTGCAGGCGGGCCACGTCCGGTCCGGCGACCCCGGCCGCGGCGAGCCGGTCCGGCAGCATGCGCCGGCCGTCGGGCTCGACCAGCCGGTACCCGACGGAGTCGATCGTGTGGTCCAGCCGGCACGCGGTCAGGATGCCGAAGTTACCGGCGGCGACCGGGCCGTCCCCGTCGACCGGGTGCTCGGGCGCGTCGGTCACGTCGTGGAACGGCGTCGCGTGGCGCAGCCGGTCGAGGTACTCCTGACCGGAGGCCGGGTAGTGCACGGGTACCGGGTGGTCGACCTGGTCCAGGGACAGCCGCTGCACCACCCCGGGTAGTCCGAGGCAGTGGTCGCCGTGGAAGTGCGACAGGCAGATCCGGGTCAGGTCCGTGGCGGCCACGCCGGCCAGCAGCAGCTGTCGCTGGGTGCCCTCGCCGGGATCGAACAGGATCCCCTCGCCGTCCCAGCGCAGCAGGTACCCGTTGTGGTTGCGCCGCCGGGTGGGCGCCTGGCAGGCGGTACCCAGCACGACCAGTTCGCGCATCCTGCCGAGGCTACGCGAAACAGGGCGTCGAACAGTTTGGATTTCCTAGGGAGGCGGGAATACCACCGGCAAGAGGAGGACCGTCATGACCACTGTTCAGATCATCGTTCTTGTCCTCGTTCTCCTGGTGGTTGTCGTTCTCGTGGCCGGCGTGGTGGTGACCATGCGCCGCCGGGCGCTGCGCGACCGCTTCGGCCCGGAGTACGAGCGCCTAGTCGCCGAGCAGAACAGCCGCACGGCCGCCGAGCGGGAGCTGCGCGAGCGCGAACGCCGGCACGCGGAGTTGGAACTCAAGCCGTTGTCCGCACCGGATCGGGCGCGCTACGCGTCCGCGTGGGCGGACGTGCAGACCCGGTTCGTGGACGAGCCGGGCGAGGCGGTGCGCGCGGGCGACGAGCTCGTCACCCGGCTGCTGCGGGAGATCGGGTACCCGACGGACGACTACGACGAGCGGCTCGCCACGCTCTCCGTGGAGCACGCAAAGATGCTGGACCAGTACCGCGAGGCACACGACATCTCGGTGCGCAACGAGCAGGGTGCGGCGAGCACCGAGCAACTGCGCCAGGCCCTGGTCGACTACCGGGCACTCTTCGCCGACCTGCTGGGCGACCAGCCGGTACCGCCGGCGGGCGGGGACGGCGTCCCGACGTCCGGGCCGGCGACCGATGGTGCCGCGCCGCTCGAGGCGGGGCGGGACAGCGCTCAGCGCGTGAATGCTCCCCGGACCCGGGAACAGTCCACTGTGGACAAGGAGGCTTCCGATGCATGACCAGGCCCAGGCGTGGTCGGACCGGCAGGAGCCGGTAATGGAAGATGTGCCGGCGCAGCGACCGCCGGCGCAGGAGCAGCCGGACGGTACCGAGCCGGACGGGACGTGGGTACCGGCCGACGACCGGGCGGTCACCGACCGGGAACGGGGAGCCTCGGACGAGGACCGGGCTGCCTCCGACGAGGACCGGGCTGCCTCCGACGAGGATCGGGCCGTCGAGAACGAGGACCGGGCAGTCGGCGTGGCCCCGGTTCCGGACCGGGGCGCGGTCGGGGACGACGAGGCGGTCCGGGACGACGAGGCGGCGCGGGAGGAAGCGGCGGCCGACGACGAGGCCGTGCGGAGCGGGGCCGCGGACGGTACCGCGGTGGACGACGAGGTACGGGACCATGCCGCGCTGCACGACGCGGCGCACGAGGGCCCGGACGAGCCGCTGGCCGGCGGGGTACCGGAGGACGCGGTGTCCAGCCACGACGCCCCGGTGCCGGCCGCGGCGTACGACACCACGGAACCGGCCGGCACTTCCACCGCCGACGCGGACGCGGCCGATAGGGACCTGGCCGACGCGCAGGTCGCGGACTCTGCGGCGGCGGGTACCGGGGCCGGCGACGCGACCGACGCCGAACTGCTGCCGGGTCAGGTACCGCAGGAGCCGGTCTCCGCGCTGTTCGACCCGGGTACCGCCGGCGACTTCCGGGACCGGTGGCAGCGGGTACAGATGCAGTTCGTGGACGACCCGCGCGGCGCCGCCGAGCAGGCGAGGTCGCTGGTCGACGACGTCGTCTCGGCCCTGCAGGCATCGCTGACCAACCAGCGTGGTTCGCTGGACGGCTGGCAGTCCGGCCAGGCCGGCGACACCGAGGAGCTGCGGGTGGCCGTGCGCCGGTACCGCGACTTCCTCGACCGCATCCTCGGTCTGTAGCCGGCGACGCCTGCGGAGCCGGCTCCCGGCAAGCGTTGACAGCCGGGGGAGGGTAATTCGGCCGGCCCGCCGCTAGCCTGGGCGCGATGAGCGAACCAGGGCGGCGGGCCGGCCCGCGTCGTGCCGTGGCCGGTGGCGCCGCGGTACGGCGCGGCCGGCCCCGGCACCCCGACCTGCTGACCCCGGCCGAGTGGCGGGTGGTCGACGCGGTGCGGCACGGCATGTCCAACCGGCAGATCGCCCGGCGCCGCGGGGTCAGCCTCGACGCCGTGAAGTACCACGTCGCCAACGCGGTTGCCAAGCTCGGCCTCGCCGACCGCGCGGCGCTGCGGGCATGGCGCGGGGCACCGGCGGGCAGCCCTCTACGGGACCAGGGAGGCGGCATGGACGGGAAGCTGCGGCTCGGGCCGATCGGCCAGATCGCGCGGCCGGTGACCGACATCGCGCGGGCCGAGGAGTGGTACCGGACGGTGCTCGGCCTGCCGCACCTCTACACGTACGGCGAGCTCGCGTTCTTCGACTGCGCCGGTACCCGGCTGATGCTCAGCACGGGCGAGGGGGCGGGCACGGGCGTACCGTCGGTCATCTACTTCCGGGTACCTGATATCCAGGTCGCCTACGACGAACTGCGCGAGCGGGGCGCCGAGTTCCAGGGCGCGCCACACATGATCTTCCGGCACCCGGACGGGGTCGAGGAGTGGATGGCGTTCTTCACCGACCCCGACGGCCACCTGCTCGCCGTCATGGCCCAGGTCTGACCGAGCAGTCAGTCAGTCGACCGTGGCCAGGCCGATCGGGTTGGGTGTGGGCATGCCCGCGCGGCAGGCCCGGGACAGGGGCGCGAGGAGTTCGGCGACCCGACCGCTACCGGTCGGACCGAGCGCATCCCACGGCCCGGCGGCCAGCCGGTCGGTCGTCTCCTCCACGGCCTGGTAGCCGGCGACCCCCTCGGCCGTGGCCCGCCCGTCCGCGCTCAGCCAGCCGCGCTCGACCAGCCGGCCGGCCGCCGCCTGCCACTCCTCGTCCGACCAGCCGCGCGCCGGCTGCAACAGGTCCTTGGGCAGGTCGATGCCCGCCCGCCAGACCAGCGCCTCGCGCCCGGTGACGCCTGCAGCCAGCAGGGCCGCCACGTGCCCGTCGCCGCGGTGCTCGCGCAGCAGGGTGGTGACCTGCCAGATCCGGGCCAGCGGCTCGTCCGGTACCGGCAGGGCGGCGTTGGCCGCAGCCAGTACCCGCCCGGCGTGATCCAGCCCGGCGGTGGCCTCCTCCAGCAGCCCGGCCGCCTCCTCGAACCGGCCCGATCCTCCATCGTCCACTGTGGACGCGGCGGCTGACAGTGAGTCGACGGCGCCGCGCAGCCGGGCGGCGAGCACCTCGGCGGGAGTCGCGCGCTGCCACACGTCCGGGACCGCCCGGGCGACGAAGGCCGGCGCGAAGCCGAAGAACGCGGCGACCACCGGGGCGGCGTCGACCGCGCCCAGCGGCGCTGCCCGGCCGGCGAAGTACCCGCGCCAGAAGCCGCGCAGCCCGACCTCCTCGAACGCGGCCCGGGCCGGGGGCGCGAAGTAGGTCACCGCGTGGAGCGGCTCGAACAACGCCCACATCCGCCGGGCCACGTCCATCTCGACTCCCTACTGGTTGGCCAACCGCACCGTGTAGTGCAGCAGACCATCGACCACCCGTGCGGTCAACCGGTCCCGGCCGAGTACCGACGCCAGCAGCCCCCGCGCCGCGCCGTTACCGGGGTGCAGGTCGGCATGCAGGGTGTGTACGCCGTCCGCCACCGCGCCCCGGACCAACGCGCCGATCAGCGCCCGGCCGACGCCGCGGCGCTGCCACGCGTCGAGCACGAGGATCGCGAGGTCAGCCTCGGCGTTGCCGGGGGCGCCTGCCGGGAAACCGCCGGACCGGGAACCGGGGGGCGGCGAACCGGCGGCCACCGTACCGTCGATCGGCGTGGCGAAGCGGACGAACTCGGCCCAGCCAACCACCTGTTCGGCGCATCGGTCGGCCCGCAGCGCCACCTGGGCACCCCAGGCGTCGGGCGGCAACGTGGCCAGGCGGCGCAGGTAGGTCTCGGGGAGCCGCGGTACGCCGGCGAGGAACCGGGACCGGAGGCTGGCCGGGGAGAGCTGGTCCGCGGCCCGCGCGATCAGCCGCTCGTCCCCCGGCCGCCAGGGCCGGATCCTGACCAGCGGTGAGGCTGGCAGGGGCGCCGGGACCAGCGCGCGATCCGCACGCAACCCGTCCCGTACCACGGTCGCTGCCGGCATCCCGACCCCCTCGGTCCAGGCAATGGATTCAGGCTAGGCCGGCTGGGTCCACCCGCACAACCCAGATGGCCAGCGACGCCGGTCACGCTGACCGAGGTCGCCGCCGAGGACGGACTCGTCATCGAAATCTGAGCCGCGCTGACCTATCGTGTTACTCGTTGGTAACCAGACCTGGGGTGATGCACGTGGACGGGCTCCGGCATGTCCGGGTGGCGATCATCGGTGCCGGCTTCGGCGGGCTCGGTGCGGCCATCCGGCTCAAGCAACGCGGCATCGACGATTTTGTAGTCCTGGAGCGCGCCGGCGACCTCGGCGGCACCTGGCGCGACAACAGCTACCCGGGCTGCGCCTGCGACGTGCCCTCGCACCTCTACTCGTACTCGTTCGCGCCGAATCCTGACTGGCCGCACAGCTTCTCGGGCCAGGCCGAGATCTGGGACTACCTGCGCCGCTGCGCCGAGGACTTCGGGCTGCTGGCGCACCTGCGGCTGCGACACGAGGTGCTCGAGGCCGCGTGGGACGCCGGGCGCGGGCGCTGGGAGGTGCGGACCTCCGCGGGCGCGCTCACCGCCGACGTGCTGGTGGCCGCCGCGGGGCCGCTGGCCGACCCGGCGATCCCGGACCTGCCGGGACTGGACTCCTTCAGGGGTACCGTCTTCCACTCGGCCCGCTGGCGGCACGACCACGACCTGACCGGTCGCCGAATCGCGGTGATCGGTACCGGGGCGTCGGCCATCCAGTTCGTGCCCAGGATCGCCCCCAGCGTCGGCCGTCTGCACCTGTTCCAGCGCACCGCGCCCTGGGTCATCCACCGGCGGAACCGGCGCATCGGCCGCCTGGAGCACCGGTTGTTCCGGGCGGTACCGGCCAGCCAGCGGTTGCTGCGCACCGGCCTGTTCCTGGTCCAGGAGTCCAGTGCGGCAGGCTTCCTGCACCCTCGGTTGATGGGGGTGGCCCAGCGGCTCGCACTGCACCAGTTGCGCCGCCGGGTACCCGACCCAGAGCTGCGCGCCAAGATCACTCCACGGTACCGGCTGGGCTGCAAGCGCGTCCTGCTGTCCGACGGGTACCTGCCGGCCCTGAACCGCAACAACGTGCAGGTCGTCACCGAGCCGATCGCCGCGGTCGAGCCGGACGGCATCCGCACCGGGGACGGCGCGCTGCACGAGGTGGACACCATCATCCTGGCCACCGGCTTCCACGTCACCGACGCGCCGATCGCCCGGCGGATCCGGGGCCGCGAGGGCGCCACGCTGGCCGAGACCTGGCGGGGCAGCCCCCGCGCGTACCTCGGCACCACGGTCGCCGGCTTCCCGAACCTGTTCCTGCTGCTGGGTCCCAACACGGGGCTCGGACACACCTCCGTGCTGCTGATGATCGAGGCCCAGCTGCGATACCTGCTGGGCGCGCTGGACCACCTGGCGTCCACCGGCGTCACGGCGATCGAGCCGACCGCCCTAGCGCAGCAGAGGTTCGCCGACGCGATGGACCGCCGGATGGCCGGTACCGTCTGGACGGCGGGCGGCTGCCGCAGCTGGTACCAGGACGCGACCGGCCGGGTATCCGCGCTGTGGCCGGGCACCACCGTCCGGTACCGGTGGCGGCTGCGGCGCTTCGACCCGGCTGCCTACGCAGTCGTACCGTCCCGGGTCGCGGCATGAGCGGGGTGAGCGGCGGGAGCGCGGGTTCGGCGGGCGGGCCGCTGGCGGGGAAGGTCGTGCTGGTGACCGGGGCCGCCCGGGGCATCGGCGCGGCGACCGCGCGGCTAGCGGCGGCGGCCGGCGCCCGGCTGGCTCTGGTAGGGCTGGAGCCGGACCGGCTGGCCGCGCTCGCCGCCGAACTCGGGCCCGACCACGTGCACGCCGAGTGCGACGTGACCGACCAGCCCACTGTGGACACGGCGGTCCGGTCCACTGTGGACGCTCTGGGCCGGATCGACATCGTGCTGGCCAACGCGGGCATCGCCAGCCACGGGACCGTCGCCGTCACCCCGGTCGACGCGCTGGCCAGGACGATCGAGGTCAACCTGGTCGGGGTGGTACGGACCGTGCACGCCACGCTGCCGCACCTGGTCGCGGCGAACGGCTACGCCCTGCTGGTCTCCTCGGCGGCCGCCTTCACCGCGCTGCCCGGCATGGCCGCCTACTGCGCGTCAAAGGCCGGCGTCGAGCAGTTCGGCAACGCGCTGCGGCTGGAGGTCGCCCACCTCGGGGTGGCGGTGGGTACGGCGCACCCGATCTGGATCGACACCGACATGGTCCGGGACGCCCGGGCCGACCTGCCCAGCTTCCGCCGTACCCTGGCCCGGCTGCCCTGGCCGGTCGGCTCGGTCGTCCCGGTCGAGCGCTGCGCAGAGTCCCTTGTGGACGGTATGGTGCGCCGGCGGCGACGGGTCTACGTGCCCCGCGCGATGGGCGCCGTGCAGGCGCTGCGGACGGTGGTGCTCGGACCGGTCGGCGAGGCGGTACTGCGCCGGGGCGCCCGGTCGTCGGTACCGGCGATGGAGGCCGAGGTGCGCGCGCTGGGCCGCAACTTCGGGGAGCACTCGGTCGGATGATCTCCCTGTACCGCACCGGGAACGGCGAGCCCCTCGTCCTGCTCCACGGCATCGGGCACCGGTGGCAGGCGTGGCAGCCGGTGATCGAGCCGCTCGCGGCCCACCACGAGGTGATCGCGGTCGACCTGCCCGGCTTCGGCGGCTCGCCACTGCCGGACAGCGGCCCGCCGACCATGCCCGGTACCGTGGCCTCGATCGCGGCGTTCCTCGGCGGCCTCGGCATTCCCCGCCCGCACGTGGCCGGCAACAGCCTCGGCGGCGCGATCGCCCTGGAACTGGCCGCGTCCGGCCACGCCAGTTCGGCGACCGCGCTGTCCCCGGCCGGGTTCGCCACCGGCTGGGAGACCGCGTGGGCGCTCGGAGTACTGCGCACGCACCGGCTGGGTGCCCGGGTACCCGACCCCGTGCTGCGGCGCGCCGCCCGCTCGGCGCGGCTGCGGGCCCTGGGCTGGGGGATGATCGTCGGCCGGCCGGACCTGCTGGAGCCGGAGCGGGCCGAGGCCGATGCCCGGGCGCTGCGCGACGGCCGCGGCTTCGTCCCCGTAGCCCGGGCGGCCCGGGGGTACCGGTTCGGCGGCGCCCCGCCGGTACCGGTGACGATCGCCTGGGGTACCCGCGACCGGATCCTGCTCCCCCGCCAGGCGACCCGGGCGCGCGCGGCGCTGCCCGGTGCCCGGCACATGACGCTGCCCGGCTGCGGTCACGTACCGATGGGCGACGACCCTGACCTGGTCGCCCGGACGATCCTGGAGACCACCGGCGCCGTCCCGCCCGCCGCGCGGTGGGGCCGGCGGGGCTGACCGTCCACTCAGGACGACAGCGGCTTGCGGCGGACGGGCTCACGCCCCTTAGGCTGGAGGGGGCGCGGGCCCGCCTCGATCGGGGGTACCGGACGGTCCACCGGCGTACCCCACTCGACGGTCAGCGGCTGTCCGAAGTGGACGATCTCCAGTGCCGGACCGGACAGCACCTCGTAGCGCGCCCGGTCCCGCTCCACATCCACCCGTACCGTCTGCCGCCGCCACATCACCCGGAAGCACAGCCGGTTCAGCGCCCGCGGCAGTCTGGGCGCGAAACACAGCTGCCCGGTCACCTCGCGCATCCCGCCGAAGCCGCAGACCAGCGCGATCCAGGCACCGGCCAGCGAGGCCACGTGCACCCCGTCCTTCGTATTGTGCTCCAGGTCGGCCAGGTCCATCAGCGCCGCCTCGCCGAGGTAGTCGTAGGCCAGGTCCAGCTGCCCGACCTCGGCCGCCACGACCGCCTGGATACACGAGGACAGCGACGAGTCGCGGACGGTCAGCTCCTCGTAGTAGGCGAAGTCCCGCGCCTTCTCCTCCGCCGTGAACACGTCGCCGCGACGGAACAGGGCCATCACCAGGTCGGCCTGCTTGATGACCTGCTTGCGGTACAGCTCGCCGTACGGGTAATGCAGCAGCAGCGGGTACTTCTCCGGCGGGGTGCCGTCGAAGTCCCAGCGCACGTGGTCGGTGAACCGCTCCGCCTGTGGGTGGACGCCGAGTCGTTCGTCGTAGGGGAGGTGCATCCGGTCGGCCGCCGCCCGCCAACTGTCTACTTCGGACTGTTCGACGCCCAGCTCCGCCGCCCGCTCCGGGTACCGGCCCAGCGCGTCCACCGCGCCGCGCAGGTTCCGCTGCGCCATCAGGTTGGTGTAGACGTTGTTGTCCGCCAGCGCGCTGTACTCGTCGGGCCCGGTCACCCCGTCGATGTGGAACCGCCCGTCGCCGTCCGTGTCGCCCAGCGTCATCCACACCCTGGCCGTCTGTACCAGCAGCTCCAGCCCAATGTGCCGGTCGAAGTCCGCGTCCCGGGTGGCGTCCCACTGCCGGATCACCGCGTCGGCGATGTCCGCGTTGATGTGGAAGGCGGCGGTACCGGCCGGCCAGTACGCCGACGCCTCCTGCCCGTTGATGGTGCGCCACGGGAACGCCGCGCCCTTGAGGTCGAGCTGCCTGGCCCGCTCCAGGGCGGCTGGCAGGATCGCGTGGCGCCAGCGCAGCGCGTCGGCGGCCGCGTCGGGGTTGGTGAACGTGAGTACCGGCAGCACGTACGCCTCGGTGTCCCAGAAGGCGTGCCCGTCGTAGCCGGTACCGGTCAGGCCCTTGGCCGGGATCGGGCGGCGCTCGGCGCGCGCACTGGCCTGCAGCACGTGGAACAGAGCGAACCGCACCGCCTGCTGCACCTCGTCGTCGCCGTCCACCTCGACGTCCGCCCGCGACCAGAACTCGTCGAGGTACGCCCGCTGGCTGGCCAGCAGCCCGCGCCAGCCGGTGGCCCGCGCGGCGGTCAGCGCGGCGTCGACCTGCGCCCGGATGGCGGGCAGCGAACGCTCGCTCGACCAGCCGTAGGCGAGGAACTTGACGATCCGCAGCGGCTGCCCGACGTCCAGCGTCGCGGTCACGGTGATCCGGGCCGAGTCCGGATAGTGATGCCGGTCGATGCTGAGATGCTCCGGCCCCTCCACCACGTGGTCCATGCCGGCGCCGACCCGCAGCCCGCTGCGCTTGGTCCGGTGCACCAGCAGGGCGCGCACGTCCTCGACGTTGTGCTGCTCCGACTCCAGCGGCTCGGCCAGCACGGCTGCGGCCCGCGGATCGTCGCTCTGTGCCGGAATCTGCTCGTTGGCGACCAGTTCGGACTGCACGACCACTTGCGCGGCACCGTCGACCGGCCGCACCACGTACTCGATGGCCACGATCGACCGGTAGGCGAAGGAGATCAGCCGGGTGGAGCTGACCTCCACCGTGCGGTCGGCCGGCGAGGTCCACCGGGTCGTCCGCCGCAGCACGCCCTCCCGCAGGTCCAGCACGCGCTCGTGCGACACCACCTGCCCGTACCGCAGGTCGAACGGCTCGTCGTCGACCAGCAGCCGGATCAGCTTGCCGTTGGTGACGTTGACCAGTGACTGCCCCGACGGCGGGTACCCGTAGCCGGCCTCGGCGTACGGCAGCGGGCTCAACTCGTACACCGAGTTGAGATAGGTACCGGGCAGGGCGTGCGGCTCGCCCTCGTCGAGGTTGGCGCGCATGCCGATGTGCCCGTTGGCGAGTGCAAAGATGGACTCGTGACGGGCCAGGTCCGCCAGCGAGAAGCCGACCTCCCGCACGGTCCAGGGCTCCACCGGGTAGCTGACGCCGCCGTTCACGACCCACCATCCTCGCCCAGCAGTTCGGCCAGGTCGCGGACCACCACGTCGGCGCCGTGCGCGCGCAGGTCCGCCGCGTGCCGGCTCGGCTTCGCCTCCGCACTGCGGTCCACGCCCACGACGTACCCGAACCGGCCGGCCCGTCCGGCCGCCACCCCGGCGATCGCGTCCTCGTAGACGGCCGCCTGCGCGGGGATCGTGTTCAGGCGGCGGGCGGCGGCCAGGAACGTGTCCGGGGCGGGCTTGCCATGCAGCCGGTCGCGGGCCGCGTCCAACCCGTCGACCCTCGCGTCGAACAGTTCGCTGAGCCCGGCCGCGGCCACGATCTGGGCACAGTGCCGGCTGGCCGAGACGACCGCGGTACGCAGCCCGGCGGCGCGTACCGCGCGCAGGTACCGCAGCGAGCCGGGGTACGGACGCACGCCGCGCTCGGCCAGCCGCCGGCGGAAGATCTCGTCCTTGCGCTCGCTGAGCCCCTCCACGGTGTCCGCCTCGGCCGGGTCGCCGGACGAGCCCTCCGGCAGCGTGATGCCCCGGGAGGCGAGGAACGTCCGGGTACCGTCGGCCCGGGCCCGCCCGTCCACATACTCGGCATAGTCGCCGACCGGGTCGAACGGCCGGTACCCCGGCCCTTCGCGCGCCCGGAGGTACCCGTCGAACATCTCCGCCCAGGCGGCGGCGTGGATCGCGGCGGTCGGGGTCAGCACGCCGTCCAGATCGAACAGCGCGGCACGGATGCGCTCGGGCAGCCCGTTCACGACAGGTAAGGGTAGTCCGGTCATTCGAACAGCGAGTGGCGCCGCGGGTCCTCCCGCTTCCGGGCACGTCTGCGCAACTGCACGACCACGATGTCGACCACGGTCACCGCCGCCAGTACCAGCGCCGGTATCGCCAGAACGGGACGCCGGACCCCGAACAGGATTCCGGCCAGTACCAGCAGCACAACCAGGCCGAAGATGGCCAGGGCCAGCCGCAGGTTCAAGGCGCTGTACTCGCGCCCGGCGGTACCCCGGGCACCGCGGGGCTGTGCACCGATCGGCATGAAGCACTCGTACCCAACCATCGGCCGGATGCACCTACTGAACGCGCCGGGACATTTGTCCGACGGACGTGCCGGAGGTCCGGGCTGTGTGCGGAGCGCTCCGGCCTGGCATGGTTGGCGGGTGGACATGACGATGACGACAGGGGCCGGTGCGGCCGGGGCCCGGCTGCGGCCGCCTCGGCAGCGGGTGAGCAGGCGGGCCATCGGGTACTGGACGCTGCGCGCGGCCATGGGCTGGCTCGTGCCGTTCGCGGTCGAGACGGTCTGGCTGGTCGCCGACACCGGGCACCTCGCCGCGCACCTCATCGGGCTCGCGGTCACCGCGCTGGTCGCCGCGGTGCATGTGCTCGTCATGCCGCAGTGGCGGTACCGGGTGCACCGCTGGGAGACCACGCCCGATGCGGTCTACACCCAGGCCGGCTGGCTCAACCAGAGCCGCCGGATCGCTCCGGTGTCCCGGATCCAGACCGTGGACACCGCACGCGGGCCGCTGGAGCAGCTGTTCGGGCTGACCAACATCACGGTCACCACGGCGTCCGCGGCCGGACCGCTGAAGATCGACGGGCTGGACCACACCACCGCCCAGCGGCTGGTGGACGAGCTGACGACGACCACGCAGGCCAACCCCGGAGACGCGACATGAGCGCAGACACCGGTACCGGCAGCGGCATCGCGCCGGTCGCCGTGCGTCCGGAGTGGCGGCGGCTGAGCCCCCGGATGCTCCTCGTGCATCCCGTGCAGGAGCTCGCGCGCGCCCTGTTCCCCATCCTTCTCGCGGTCTTCGCGGCCCGGTCCAGTGGCAACGGCCCGGTGTGGGCGCTGCTCGGCGTCGGGGTGACCGTCGGGTTGGGCGTGCTGCGCTGGGCCACCACCAGCTACCGGGTCGGCGAGGACCAGGTGCAGGTGCGCCGGGGCCTGCTGCGCCGCCAGGTGCTGTCGATCCCGCGCGACCGGGTGCGCACCGTCGACATCACCGCGCACCCGCTGCACCGGCTGCTCGGGCTGGTACGCCTCACAGTCGGCACCGGGCAGTCCGACCGCAAGGAGGGTGTACGGCTGGACGGGTTGACGTCGGCCGAGGGTGCCCGGCTGCGGGTCGAACTGCTGCGCCGTGGCGCGCCCGCGACGGGTACGGCGCCGGTACCGGCCGGGCCGCCCGGGGCGGGCGGTCCGGGCGGCCCGGCAGCGGGCGCCGTGCCGGAGGAGTTCGGGATCGCCGCGGAGCCCCGGACGCCGGCCGCGACCGTCGCCGCGAGCCAGGTACCCGGCGAAACCCTGCTGGCCGCGCTGCAACCGGGTTGGGTGCGGTACGGCCCGTTCACCCTCTCCGGGCTCGTCACCATCGGCGTCGTGTTCGGGTTCGTCTACCGGCTGGCGAATGAGGCGAAGGTCAACCCGGGACGGTTCGGGCCGCTGCGCGCGGTCAGCCACCAGCTTGCCCGGGTACCGCTCGGGGTGGCGGTCGGCGAGGTGGTACTGGCGCTGCTCGTCTTCGTCGCGGTCGCCTCGACCGTCGGGTACGTGGTGGCGTTCTGGGGCTTCCGGCTCAGCCGGCAGGACACCGGTACCCTGCACGTCACCCGCGGGCTGTTCACCACCCGGGCCACCACCATCGAGGAGCGCCGGCTGCGCGGCGTGGAACTCAGCGAGCCGCTGCTCCTGCGGGCGGTGGGCGGGGCGCGGTGCATCGCGGTCGCCACTGGGCTGCGGGTGGGTCGGGGCGCGGAGCGCGGCGGGTCGCTGCTTCTGCCGCCGGCCCCGCACGACGAGGCGGTACGGGTGGGGGCGGCGGTCATCGGCGACGCCGTACCCATGACGGTCGCGCTCACCCGGCACGGCCCCCGGGCTGCGCGCCGCCGGTTCGTCCGCGCACTCGTGGTCGCGGCCGTGTTCCCCGCCGGCCTCGCGCTGCTGTGGTGGCTCGCCGGCTGGCCGGCCTGGGCGCCCCTGCTGGCATTGCTGGCGCTGCCGGCCGGTGCGGCCCTGGCCGCCGACCGGGTGCGCAGCCTCGGTCACGCGGTGACCGACGCGCATCTGGTGGTGCGCCAGGGTTCGATGGTGCGCCGGCGCTGCGCGCTGGCCCGCGACGGAATCATCGGCTGGCACCTGCGGCAGTCGATTTTCCAGCGGCGCGCCGGGCTGGTGACGGTCATCGCCACCACGGCCGCCGGGCGCCAGCACTACGCGCTGTTGGATGTGCCGGAGTCCGCGTCGGTACCGGTGGTGGATCAGGCGACGCCGGGCCTGCTGGCACCGTTCCTCGTCTGAGTGGCCTGCTTCCCCACCCGGGGCGGGTCAACAGTAAGGGCCGGCGGGTCAGTCGACCCGCCGGCCCTGCCCGGTACCTGATGCGACTAGGCCGCCCGGCTGGACGGCGGCAGGATGCCCTCGGCGCGCAGCCGGCGCAGCCAACCCTGCACGGTGTGCCGCGGTACTCCGTAGTGGCGAGCGAGTGCCGTGGCACTGGGCGCCTGAGTGAACACTTCGACGATGTCGGTCGGCGTCCGGCGGTAGGCCCGGCCGGTGCCGCCTCGGGAGGTACCGGTGCGGGCAGCCGCCGCGCCGGAGGACCTCGTGGCGGAGCGGCCCGCACCGCCTGAGCGGGTACCGGCGGCGGAGCTGGACGCCGCGCGCGTCGCGCGACCCGTGCCCGGTGAAGCCTTCGTTGCCTTCTTGGCCCCGGTCTGCTTCCCGGTCTGCTTGGCCGGTGCGCCGCGCCCCGCGGCCGCGCGCCCGACGCTCTTGCGGGCCGGCGGGCTCGCGGGCCCGGCGGTGGTGTAGGACGCCTGAGTCACCGCGCTCGGCGTCGCGGACAGGTCGAATGCCGGGGCGGTGGGACCCGCCGGCGCGATGGCGCGCATGAGCCGGCCGAGGTCGAATCCGGGCAGTTCCCCGGGGACCAGCCCGTCGCCGCTTCCGGCCCGCACGGTCAGTTCGGTGATGCGGGCACCCGACGCGCCCAGATCGACACGGACCACCGCGCTGGCATTTGTTACATCGTCGGGAGTGAATGTGATGGTGTACGAACCCACCGGCTGTGCCTCCGTAGTTTCGGCCCGTCGTCGCCGGCCCCGGCATAACACACACGACGCTGATGTGGTTACGGGCGGTACCTGTTGACGGTCAACGTACTCGCCCCAACCGGATTCACCAAACATTCCGGGGCGGAAACAACTGCTCATCGCTAAACAGTCAACAGTGCATTACTGAATGCAACACCGGGCCCGGAAAATGTGCCGTGGCACAGCCCGCGTTCGCCAGACGAACGCCAACTGTAACCGGGCTCCGCAGGCGTCGCCGGTTGCCGAACGCCGACTGTCGTGTATTGCGTCACCGCCCCGGTAAGAATGGACCGACGAGCCGTAGGGTTGGTTGCCATGACCGTCTTCGACGTGGAGATCGGCGCCCTCACGGGCGGCCCGGCAGATCTCTCGCAGTACCGTGACCGCGCACTGCTCATCGTCAACGTGGCGTCCAAGTGCGGACTCACCCCGCAGTACGCCGGGCTCCAGCAGCTCGCCGACCGGTACGCCGACCGGGGACTGGTGGTGCTGGGGGTGCCGTGCAACCAGTTCGGCGGGCAGGAGCCCGGTACCGCCGATGACATTGTCGAGTTCTGTCAGGCAAACTACGGCGTCACCTTTCCCCTCACCGAGAAGGTCGCCGTCAACGGTCCCGACCGCCACCCGCTGTACCAGCAGCTGACCGCGACCGCCGACGCCACCGGTGAGGCGGGCGACATCCAGTGGAACTTCGAGAAGTTCGTCGTGGCACCGGACGGCTCGGTCGCCGCGCGGCTGCGCCCGCGTGTGACGCCGGACGCGCCGGAGCTTACCGACGCGATCGAGCGGGTCCTGCCCAACTAATCGGTTGCGGTGCCGGGTGAACCCGGCAGTGTCGGTGGACCGCCCGCGTCAGCGGGCGGTCCAGCCTCCGTCGATGAGCAGCGTCTCGCCGGTGATGAGCGACGCCGCCGGGGAGGCGAGGAACACCACCGCGCCGGCCACCTCCATCGGTTCCCCGATGCGGTGCAGCGCCGCGATCCGCTCCACCACGTCCGCTCGGAACACCGGGTCGGACAGCGCCGGCTCCGTACCCGGCGTGGCGACGAAGGTGGGTGCCACCGCGTTGACGGTGATGCCGTGCGCGCCCCACTCCACCGCCAGGCAACGGGTCAGGTGCGCGATCGCCGCCTTCGTCATGCAGTACACCGACTCCCCCGGCAGCGCCACGGCGCCCGCCTGCGAACCGATGTTGACGATCCGCCCGTACCCCTGACGGATCATCACCCGCCCGGCCGCCTGGCTGGCGAAGAACGTGCCCTTGAGGTTGACCGCCAGGGTCGCGTCGAAGTCCTCCTCCCGCACCAGTTCCGCCGGGTTCTCCGGCGCGATGCCGGCGTTGTTGACGAGGATGTCCAGCCGCCCGAAGCGCTCCACGACCGCGTCGACCGCCGCCCGCACCTGACCGGTGTCCGCGACGTCCATCGGCAGCCGCAGCGCGGTACGCCCCATCCCCTCGATCCGTCCGGCCAGGTCGGCACCGGAGCCGGGGTCGCGCAGCCCCAGGGCGACGTCGGCGCCCGCGTGTGCCAGCGCCAGGCTGATCGCCCGGCCGAGCCCGCGCGCCGCGCCGGTCACGAGGGCGACCCGGCCGGCGACGTCGAACCTCGGGAAGCCTTCGGTGTCAGGGGTGATCGTCATGGCTGGCATGGTGGCACAGCCGCCGCCGGACGGAATCGGTACCCGGCCGGCGCGACCGGGCAGGCCCGCTCCGGGCGATTGGCACTGATCG